>JASLJT010000337.1:0-5533 GCA_030747955.1 Verrucomicrobiales bacterium
TTCATCACTGCGTATTTGAGGTGCTTGATAATTCCATCGATGAGCATTTGGCAGGTTATTGTGATAAGATAACTGTATCACTTCACGTTGACGGCTCCATTTCCATTGATGATGATGGTAGAGGAATTCCGGTAGACATACACCCAAAGTTTGGAGTTCCTGCCGTTGAGTTAGTTCTTACTAATTTACATGCCGGAGGTAAATTTGGTCAGGGCGCTTATAAATATTCAGGCGGCTTACACGGAGTCGGCGCTAAATGTGTTAACGCTTTATCGGATTGGTTCAAGGCCGAGGTTCGTAGGGACGGAAAATTACACGCAATAACATTTGAACGAGGAAAGACGACTAAGGAACTGGAGGTCGTTGGTGAGATCCCAGCAAAACCCACTGGTACAAAAATTACATTTTTTCCTGACGCCACAATTTTTACAGATACGATCGAATTTCAAACAGAAAGACTTGGCAAGAGAATGAGGGAGCTCGCCTTCCTTAATCCAGGACTTACAATCGAACTCATTGATGAACGTCCAGAAACTAAATCAAATCAATCATTCTATTACGCTAAGGGAATAGAGGAGTTCGTCTCCCAGTTAGGTGAAAATAAAAATCTAGTCCATCCTGATCCTGTCGCGATTAAAGGAAAGAGGCAGGTTGAAATCGATTATGATGGGAAAGTCACTGAGGACGATGTCTTTGTTGATATCGTTTTTCAGTACAATGACAGTTACAATGATAACATTCTTTGCTATGCTAACTCCATTCCAAACACGGACGGAGGCACGCACCTTTCAGGTTTTCGTGGGGCACTAACTAGAGCTATCAATCAATACGCGAAAGCCAATAAGCTATTGAAGGACAAGGACCCTGCACTATCCGGAGACGATGTCAGAGAAGGTATCGTTTGCGTTATAAGTGTCAAAATGCCAAATCCCCGGTTCAATTCTCAAACTAAGGCCAAGTTAGTTAATACTGAAATTGAAGGAGTCGTTGGTTCTGTTGTCTATGAAGGACTTCAAAGTCATTTCGATGAAAATCCCGCAATAGCTAAGCTAATTATTGAAAAGGCCGTAAATGCAGCCAGAGCGAGAGAAGCTGCCCGAAAGGCAAGAGAAACAGTTAGAAAATCTGTTTTGTCTGGCGGAGGTTTACCTGGGAAGCTCGCTGATTGCTCTGAACGAGACCCTGCAAAATCTGAAATTTACATTGTCGAGGGTGATTCTGCCGGAGGATCTGCTAAATCCGGCAGGAATAGGACAAACCAAGCCATACTACCACTAAGAGGCAAGGTAATTAATGTCGAGAAGGCTCGCCTTCACAGAGCTCTTCAGAATAAGGAAATACAAGCGATGATCACCGCCATTGGCGCTGGCATCGGTGAAAGTTCAGGTGATGAAGATATAGAGGGATCATTTCAGCTTGATAAGGTGAGATACCACAAAGTTATAATAATGACTGATGCTGATGTTGACGGATCACATATCAGAACTTTGCTTCTTACATTTTTCTGTCGCCATATGCCAGAATTAGTGAAAGCGGGCTACTTGTATATAGCTCAACCGCCGCTTTATAAAGTCACTAGAAAAAAGAGAGAAGAATACATCGCTGATGATGTTGAATTAAATGAAATCTTAATTTCATTAGGTTCCGAAGAGGTTCGTTTACGTAGGGCAGGCACTGAAGAATACTTAGAAAAGGATTTGTTAAAAGGAGTACTGGATTCACTTTCACAATTGACCAGATTCGTCAACACACTTGAGGGTCATGGCGGTAACTTTAAGGATCTATTAAATAATGGTAAGGACGGCCATTTCCCACAATACATGGTAAGAGTTAGAGTAGGAAACGAAGAAGAAATAACTTATTTTAGCGATGATAAATCACTCTTGTCATTCTGCCAGAGCAATAGAGATCTGAGATTGCTTAATGAGGAACTTACTGAAGAGGAGATTGAGGCTTATCGCGAAACTTTTGAAGGAGTTCAAAGAAGAGCAATTAAATATGAATTACATGAATCTGTTGCCATAGGAAAAATCTTAGCAAGGTTAAATGAATTGGGCCTCAAGACAGACCCATTCTACTCTGACGATCTCCCAATTTATGAGCTCGTTGAAGGTGAAGGTGATCAAATGATTGTCGATCCCGTTTTCAATCTTTTCGAAATTCTGGATAGGATCTTAGATATCGGCAAACGCGGCATGAGGATACAGAGATTTAAAGGCTTGGGGGAAATGAATGCTAAAGAGCTTTATGCTACCACTATGGATCCCGAGACAAGGACCTTTTTAAGAGTCCAGTATGATCATGAAAATATTGATGAGGCTAATGATATGTTTGATGTCTTGATGGGCGATGTGGTCGAGCCGAGAAAACGTTTCATTGAGGATAATGCGCTCAAGGTACAAAACCTGGATGTGTAATTAACACACCTAACCAAATTTAAGAACATATAATGTCTGAGGACAAAATAAAACCAATCAAAGTAGAAGTTGAGATGTCGAAATCCTTCTTGGATTATTCGATGTCAGTGATTGTTTCACGAGCGCTTCCAGATGCACGTGACGGACTTAAGCCCTCTCAAAGAAGGCTGCTTTATGCAATGCATCATGACCTCTCGCTTTCAAAAACTAAACCTCACTTAAAGTGCGCAAGGATCGTTGGTGAGACAATGGGTAAATATCACCCTCATGGTGACGGAGCTATATACCAAACAATGGTTAACATGGCTCAGCCATGGACCATGCGGGAGACCCTCATTGACGGACAGGGTAATTTTGGATCCGTCGAAGGCGATGCTCCAGCGGCCATGCGATACACCGAAGCTAGGCTTACCGAATTAGGGTCATCGATGATGTCGGATCTAGAAAAAAGTACAGTCGATACTCATGAAACCTATGACGGCAATTCACAAGAGCCTGAAGTCCTTCCGGCCTCAATACCAAATCTGCTCGTAAATGGCGGAACAGGGATAGCTGTAGGCATGGCCACCAATATTCCCGCACACAACTTAGGTGAGGTCATCGACGGAATCTGCGCAAGGATAGAAAATCCAGAAATATCAATCGAAGGAATCAAGGAACACATAAAGGGCCCAGATTTCGCTGGAGCTTGCGAAATTAGAGGATACAAAGGGATTGATAATTACTTCCGAACAGGTCGCGGAAGCGTAAAAATACGTGGCGTGATGGATGTTCAAGAAACATCAACAGGAACATCTCAAATCATCATCAAACAGGTCCCTCATGGTGTAAACAGAGCAACGTTACAGCAACGAATTGCAGAACTCGTAAGAGAAAAAATACTTACTGACATTTCAGGGATGCGTGATCTCTCTGATGATAATACATGCATTGAGATTACATTAAAACGCGATGCTAGACCCCAAGTAGTAGTTAATCAACTATTCAAGCTCACTGCGATGGAGACGTCATTTGGAGTCAACATGTTGGCAATACATGAAAGAAGACCAAAACAACTTTCTATTATGGATGCACTGGACGCATTCATTGAGCACCGGAGGGAGGTCATCATAAGAAGAGTGCGGTATTTGCTTCAAAAAGCTGAAGATCGTGCAGAGAACCTAGAAGCTTTTCTCTTAGCAATTGCTCACTTAGATGACTTTATAAAAATTATACGAGATTCAAAGAATAGGGACGAAGCAAAAGAGCGGTTAAAGGCTTATAAGTTCTCTTGTGAAACAGCCAAATCTCTTGGAGTCCTTATAAGGGATCAACCCAGCATCGAAGGAGATGAGTACATCTTCACCGACAGACAAGTAAATTCCATTCTCGAATTGCGACTTTATCAACTCACGGCAATGGAACGAGAGAAGGTTAAGGGTGAATACGACAAAGTAATTGAGGAAATTAAGGATTTTATGGATATCCTCGATAAAGAATCGAGAGTCCTTGGCATCATTAAAGAAGAACTCATTGAGATTAAGGAAAAACATGCCACCCCTAGGCGCTGCCCGATACTTCCGGATGAAGGAGAAATAGGGATAGAGGATCTCATTGCGAATGAAGGAATGATAGTCACACTAAGCCATAGAGGTTACGTGAAAAGAACAGCTTCTAGTGAATATAGAGTCCAGGCACGTGGAGGCAAGGGGGTCAGAGGCATGGAAACAAGAACCAAAGATGAGGACGAGCAGGACTTTGTAGAGCACTTATTTACAGCGCAAGCACATGATTATTTAATGTTTTTTACTAATACCGGCAGGGTCTATGTGGAGAGAGTTTACGAGCTTCCTGAAGCTTCTAGATCATCAAGAGGAAGAAGTATTAAAAATGTATTAAATCTTCAAACTGATGAAAGCATTGCTGCAGTTCTTCGTCTTGCTTATGCAACAGATGAAGATGGTAATGACGTTACTTTTTCGAACGAAGCTGGATTTGTCCTGTTTGCGACTAGGAGCGGCAAAGTCAAAAAGACCGCAGTTAACGATTTTCGGAATTATAGAAAAGATGGCATAATTGCTATCAAGCTTGATGATGGCAACGAACTCATTGATGTAAGATTAACTACTGGCGGCAATGAAGTTATCCTTGTAACAAGAAATGGATTAAGCCTGAGATTCCATGAAGAGAATGCGCGCAGCCAGGGCCGCAACACGTCTGGTGTCTATGGAATTCGTCCAGCTGAAAAAGATTATCTAATCGGGCTAGCACTAGTTTCAGATGACAAGAAACTTCTAGTAGCATCTGAAAACGGCATAGGAAAGAGAACCTCATTTGATGAATACAGACTCCAATCAAGAGGAGGGAAGGGTGTCATAACAATGAAATGCACTGAAAAGACCGGCAAAGTCGTTGGAGCAGCCGCCGTATCAGATGAAGATCAACTTATGCTAATGACAAGTGGCGGACAAAGTATCAGAATCCGTGTCAGTGACGTGAGAGAAACTGGAAGAAATGCACAAGGCGTTAAATTGGTGACCCTCAATAACAAGGAGAGTTTACAAGACATAGCAGCCGTGCGTGATGAGGAGACTGAGGAGACTGAGGAGACTGAGGAGAGTCCAAACGAAGAAGATTCCTAACAATTAATCACTTAAAGTAATTCTTTTGCTTTTTAGTTATTTCCAATCCCAAAAGCTTCATAGCCACCAACATATCCTCCCACAATTTCCTTTTGTCTCGGTTAGGAGATTTACTCCTAAGCAAAAATGACGGATGATAAGTAACGATGGCTTTTGTGCCTTGGCATTCGTATAAATTTCCTCGTGCAGAGGATATGGTTCCGTTAATATTTAAAAGTCCCTGCATTGCAGTTCCCCCAAGCGCGACGACTACTATAGGCTTAATGACGTCAATCTCTTCAAGTATGAATGGCAATGACTTCGCTACTTCTTCATTGCTAGGCTTACGATTAGAAGCTCCTTGTCTACCTCCCTCTACCTTTGGTCGGTACTTTACAATATTAGAAATGTAAACGTCTTCCCGCTTAAGGCCCATAGCATTAATTATCTTTGTGAGGAGCTGACCTGAAGGACCAACGAAGGGTTCGCCCTGAATTTCTTCTTCTTGCCCGGGAG
>JASLJT010000338.1:0-7158 GCA_030747955.1 Verrucomicrobiales bacterium
ACCAATTTTTTGCCATTTCCTGACCCTTTTGTGGCAATTCTCTGCGATTATCAAAACCAGTACCTGAAACTTTGGTTTGCTCTGATTCATCATTACCCACTTGAGTCGTATTTCTTATCCTATCTGTAATTTCAATAAGAGAAGGCAAGGTGTTTTTGACTGATTGTCCCAAATTAACAAATTGGGTTCCAACCAGCGGCAATGGCCTCACAAAAAGAAACGCTATCAGCACAGACAATAGGGCAGAAAAACCAAACAACAGGAACCATGAAGAATCATTCCTTTTATGAGCCAGAACAAATCTTAACCGATCGACTCGCCATTCAAAGGCCCAGACCATAATACCAATGCACAAAGACATCGCCCCAAGCACCACCCAAAAACTCATCAATCCTTCCCCTTCGTTAGCAGTAAAGAAAAATAAAGAAATCGAAACCGCAATATAAAAACTCAGAGAAGTAATGACATTACGACTAGAGTTCCCCTTAATTGAAAATAACCAAGTTATTAACAAAATAGAACCAAGTAAAACAACGAAACTGCCAATCTGAAATACGCTATCCATAACCGCATTAAGCCACACTACGAAAATCTTTTAGCTTAGGTTTCTTTGACTTTAAGACCTCGTTATCAACGCAATTAATGACTCTTGGAAGTTGAGGTAACTTATCAGCCCATGTGTCAACTGAAGCCTCACTAATCACGAAGACAGGATGAGTACCAGACAGAGTCATTAACACTTTGGAAACTACTTCAAGATCAGACTCGGGATCGTGCTGAGCTTCAGCCAAACATTTTAGCACTTCTGAAATAAAACGAGGATTTTCTATTTCAATCATTTCCCATCCAGTGAAAGGACCGCAAATTTCGAAAGGAATATTCTGGTCCCTACACATTAATATTAGACCAGTGACCAAACTAATTGCATGCTCAAAGACTTCCGGCCAAATGAGTTTCCCGGAAGGAGAATAGGAATGGAAAACCAAAGAATATCTCTGAGGCTGTGAATAATCATAATCGCGGACGTAAAGTCGTCCTATCCTTGCATAAGCAGGCCAAATAATCTGATTCACTTTATCCCCTTTCTGAAATTCTCTAGATCCACATATTTCCCCATCATTATTGTTCATAAATGACATTAACGAATTCCCTTCACCTCCACCGGCCACCGTCGATTTAATAGCTGCGGTAAGCATTGGCCTTGGATATACCTGCATCACTTCCATCCCACGTCGACGCTTCACTACATGAAATAGTCCAAGAGGAAAATCCGAAACGATTCGGTATCCCTTCCCTTTGACAGTTCCTCTCTCCACTACCCGAGTCCCAAAGTCCTCAGTCAGGCTCTGCCCAGGTCTAATCAAATCACAGGCAAAACCTTTCTCAGAAAACGGCAAATAATGATCATAGATCATTATATTACGAGAGCTCATCCACCGCTTCTTATTCGTTATTTCCAATTCAAAATTAAAATCATGCCCCGAAAAAACAGTCCTAGGAATTCTCCTTAATATCCTTAATTTTTTAGCGTTTTGCTTCGCAGCATAATAAGCGAAAAATAAGATAATGACCCCAAAAACACCCAACTGAACGATTAAAGATTCTCCAATCATTGAGCCAATAACAATCATAGCAACTGACATTCCAACTAGACCCTTACCGCGAGGCGTCATCTTTGGACTTTCTTTACTTTTCTTGATCACGACTAAAGGCATAAAAAAGATCCAATGATTTATGATGCTAAATTCAGATCCAAGCTAAGGTAAATTTCGTTCATTTAGTTGATCATGTCGAATCACTTATAAGAAAAATTTCATGGGAAAATCCCAGCAACTATACATTACTAATAAACTTACCTTGAAAGCTAAAAACATATTAATCAGTGGAGCCACAGGAATGGTAGGCAAACACTTGATTCCATATCTTGAAACAAAAGGACACAAAGTCATACGTCTGACTAGAAACCCCATCGATGATCAAGACATTAAATGGAATCCACAATCGGACTCGATTGATCTATCTAAATCACAGCAACTCGATGCTGTGATTCATTTGGCCGGAGAAAACATAACGAGTCGCAGATGGAGTAAATCACAAAAAGAAAAAATCTCAAAGAGTCGAGAAAGAGGCACAAGACTACTATCTGAATCAATCGCAAAATTACCTGTTCCTCCAAAAGTTCTCATCAGCGCTTCCGGAATAAATTATTATGATCAAGATTCCAATGAATCTCATACTGAAGATTCGCCTCCGGGAAAACGGTTCTTGTCCACTGTCTGCAAAGGTTGGGAAGAAGCGACGAACCCTGCACTCGAAGCAAATATTAGAGTATGTATTATGCGCATTGGCGTCGTGCTAACGCCTACTGGTGGTGCCTTAAAGAAAATGCTTCCATTCATGAAACTGGGGCTAGGAGGTCGGATAGGGTCCGGGCTTCAAAGAATGAGTTGGATTTCGATTGATGATCTTGTTGGCATGATTAACGAAGCCTTATCTGATGATAGATGGAACGGCCCTATTAATGCTGTGGCAGATGAACCAGTAACTAACAAGGAATTCACTAATGCCTTAGCAAAACTATTGAATCGCCCTGCCCTTTTACCGGCACCGGAAATCTTAATTAAATTGATATTCGGAGAAATGGCAGAAGAAACTCTACTCGCTGACTTGTCTGTATACTCAAAACGCATGCCAGAACTAGGCTACAAATTAACCTATCCCTCTCTGCACAAGGCACTTACTCACTTAATTAAGTGAACAGAAAAAAGTATTAATGAGTACGAATTGGTTTTGACCACTTAGTTCCGTACAATTAATATCAGATCAAAATAAGAAGCGGGAGAGCTGGCTCGCCAGCTGAGAGTCGCCACCAGTGGCGGCACCCTTTGAACCTGAAACGGATAATGCCGACGTAGGAAGTCTTTTTATAAGTTCATATACTTATGGGAGAGACTGTCTATTTACCGAGGCCAAAATTATTAAATACCTCTAACAGCCCTAAGTAAAAAGAAATGATTGCCTCTTCTGAATCCATCGATAGTGATCCCATATTCCCCAACAGTGAAAGGGTATACTGTCACGGAAAAAACCATGAAGATATTGCAGTTTCGATGAGAGAAATATCTCTTTCATCCAGTGAAAAACCAAACGGTCTCATCGAGCCCAATGATCCTATAAAAGTTTATGACACGTCCGGGCCATGGGGCGATCCAAATTTCAATGGCGATGTAACTAAGGGCCTCCCGGCCCTAAGAAGAGAATGGATTCTCAATCGAGGTGATGTCACAGAATACGATGGCCGAATTTCAAAGCCGGAAGATAATGGATACCTATCTGACAAACACGCGGAAAATTACAATAAAAAGAAAAAGGCAAAGAACAGACTATTAGAATATCCAGGCCTGAAACGCAGTCCGCTTAGGTCAAATAGTTCTGACCCAGTAACACAATTACATTACGCTCGCGAAGGAATTATCACTGCAGAAATGGAATACATCGCCATCCGCGAGAACCTTGGCAGAGAAGCCGCCTACGAAGCTATCCAGGACAACCAAAAAGATCCTCGTAATGTAATGAATTTTGCCCATAAGGGTGATTCATGGGGAGCATCAACACCAAAACACATTACGCCAGAATTTGTTCGAGATGAGGTGGCAAGGGGCAGAGCAATCATCCCTTCAAACATTAATCACCCCGAATCTGAACCCATGATCATAGGAAGAAACTTCCTAGTTAAGATCAACGCCAACATTGGAAACTCCGCTGTCACTTCCTCAATTGAAGAAGAAGTAGAAAAAATGCGATGGGCAACTAAATGGGGAGCTGACACGGTAATGGACCTATCCACAGGAAAGAACATACATGCCACCCGCGAATGGATTATTCGCAATTCCCCGGTACCTATAGGGACAGTACCCATTTATCAGGCATTAGAAAAAGTAAATGGAAGAGTAGAAGATCTTTGCTGGGAAGTGTTCCGTGACACCCTAATTGAGCAGGCAGAACAGGGCGTCGATTACTTCACAATACATGCGGGAGTATTACTTCGCTACATTCCCCAGACCGCAACAAGAATGACTGGCATCGTCAGCAGAGGTGGATCAATAATGGCTAAATGGTGCCTCGCTCATCATAAGGAAAACTTCCTTTATACTCACTGGGATGACATTTGCGATATTATGGCAGCATACGATGTGTCATTTTCAATTGGTGACGGTTTACGACCAGGATCAATTGCGGATGCAAATGATGCAGCTCAGTTTGCCGAGCTTAAAACGCAAGGCGGACTCACTGAACGGGCATGGGCAAAAGGAGTCCAAGTAATGAATGAGGGGCCAGGTCACGTCCCCATGCATATGATTAAAGAAAATATGGAAAAACAAATCGAATGGTGCCATGAAGCCCCCTTCTATACACTCGGACCACTCACTACAGACATTGCCCCAGCCTATGACCACATTACAAGCGGCATAGGCGCCGCCATGATCGGATGGTACGGATGCGCTATGCTATGCTACGTGACTCCAAAAGAACATCTAGGTTTACCAAACAAGGAAGACGTTAGGGAAGGAGTTATTACATATAAGCTTGCTGCCCACGCAGCAGACCTCGCAAAGGGACACCCTGCCGCTCAGGAAAGAGACAATGCTATTTCAAAAGCTCGATTTGAATTTCGTTGGGATGATCAATTTAATCTGAGCCTTGACCCTGATAAGGCACGTGAATTTCACGATGAAACACTCCCGCAGGACGGAGCAAAAACGGCCCATTTCTGTAGTATGTGCGGACCCACTTTTTGTTCGATGAAAATAAGCGATGAAATACGTCAGTACGCTGACGAGAACGGAATGAATACTGAGGAAGCGATTCAATCAGGAATGGAAGAAAAGTCTCAAGAATTCAAAGAATCTGGATCAAAAATTTATTCCTAAGAATATTTACTCTTAAACTCTAAGGTTGCTTTGATGAATTCAACTCAATCTTCTTACTGAGTGAATTGTCACTGACATCACGATCCTCACCATTCAGATTCTGATTAACAATCACTGTCGCTGATAC
The DNA here is from genome assembly GCA_030747955.1 of Verrucomicrobiales bacterium. Classification (GTDB taxonomy): domain Bacteria; phylum Verrucomicrobiota; class Verrucomicrobiia; order Verrucomicrobiales; family DEV007; genus EC70. The sequence continues at coordinate 5,059 of JASLJT010000338.1, forward strand.
AGGAAGCCCCTCCTCTGTAATACCCGAAGAAAATCCTGCAGGAGTTTCTATCACAGCAATTTCTCCAACAGGAATAAATGATACATTATAGGTACGTTCAGCTGACCCTGATTCGACCTGCACCGTCAGATTGTGGAGCGCCGTAGTTCCTCTATTCTCAATGACAACTTGAGCAGTATTTGATTGCCCTCCGAGATCAGCACTTGCAGGATCATAATGATAACTAGCGACCCCTGCATCCGTTATATTGGGAACATTACGCTCCAATACACGCCCCAAATTTAGATTCCCGGTACCATAAACAATGTCATTGCCTGGAGCCCCAGCCTCGTTCGAATAATTTTGCAGTAGTTCATAAGCAGAAAGAGCTGACATGCCCTGATTTTCAGACATCACTGCAGCAATTGCCCCAGAAACAAACGGTGCACTTGCAGAAGTGCCACTAAAACTCACCGCCTCACCCTCAGGCCAAGCAGCCCATACCGCATAACCTGGAGCTGTCATTCCTCCATTTTGAAGATTGTTTCCAGAATTTGCGAAATCAACATGTTGACCGAGCGCATCATTTGCAGCGACCGCAACAACACCTTCAATTGCAGCAGGAAAACTAATTGAATTCACACCCTCATTACCTGTAGCCGCAACAATCAAAACGCCCGAATCGTTAGCATAATCAACTGCTCGACGAACTATGCCGCTATCACCTTTAGATCCTAAACTAATATTAATGATATCAGCTCCTGAATCGGTAGCCTGAATAATAGCTTCTGCGAGAGTATAGCTATCACTATACCCATCATTATCCAGCACTCTATAACTTAGAATCTCTGCTGCCGGAGCCACTCCCGAATAGCGAGGGTCACTCCCTGCAATAATGGAAGCCACTGCCGTCCCATGACCATTATTAGAATCTATAGGAACAAGGTTTCCATTAGCATCCCTTACAAGATCATATTCTAATATATTTTTCCCTGAAAAAGTTTCATGCTCCTGAATGCCACTATCAATCACCGCAACTTTAATACCTTTACCAAATTCCAAGTTCCCATCTCCAATACCTATAAATTTTAAAGCATCACGACCAAACGGAATCGCGCCATCTCCCGCTCCAGGAGATTCACCAGTACCAGGCTGGCCAGGCAAACTCACCAAAAAGTTTGTTTCAAGATCATACGAGGATGGATCCAAATTGGCCAATTCAGCAAATAAATCACCATAACTTTCAAAACCAATTCTCATCGACATGAATCGATCTGAGCTGCCGAGAAGCTTCAAATTACGATCAGTCAGAGCCTTGATGAATTCATCATATTCGGACTCATCATTGAATCGAAGTATGACTTCTTTACGTAGCGCAGAGGAATCAGCAGCTAGGGCAGCCAACAATTTTCTTAGCGCATCTAATGCAGATGAAGCAAAAGGCGATCGGCTAGCAGAATCATCAATCAGAGGAATATCAGTGCTTGGCAATTCACTGAAATTAAGGTCCAGACCTTCAGTAATTTCAGTTAATTTGTTATTATCGGCATTACGTCGCGCATAACTAAAAAAAAGAATAAATACCATCGCCAAAATTCCAAGAGCGGTAACACTCATAGTAAAAATGGTAGATTTTTGATTCATTAGATAAATTCAAGACGATGTGATCTTATGGTCTGTTCAAATAAACATCCATAAGATGACAGAATAATTACCAAAGTTTATTTTATTGAACTGATCAAGATCGTTATTAATAAATGTCAGTGTAATTCTAAAACTGAATCTATAATTGTGTAATTTAAAGGACTGTTAAAAACAGAAAAATTAAATGGATTTTGGTAATATCGAATTTACAGCCATTGACTTTGAATCGACCGGATTTGGCGAAGATGGTACGGATGAACCTATACAAATAGGAATGGCATCAATGAGGGGCATGGAAATCCAAAAGGAAAGCCTCTTCAGGAGTTTCATCTCCCCAAAAAAAGAAAGAAACATCGAGAATCAAGCAAATCGAGTACATCGAATAACGGATTTAGACCTTAAAAATGCCCCAAAACTTAATGATCTATGGTCTAAAATTAATAACTCACTATCAGGAAAAGTAGTCGTTGCTCATGG
>JASLJT010000339.1:0-3877 GCA_030747955.1 Verrucomicrobiales bacterium
TTGCATAGCTCTAATGAATCATAGAATGCGGGACTGTTACTTTCAGGATTCTTGAGAAGAATTGAAAAGAGACCACTAAATCCACCCTCTTCCTTCCTGACGGCATCATAATTATCCCGCGTTTCATACTTAGGATACCAAACTTTTTCAACTGCATCATGATTCCTCAGCCATTCAACGAGTTCAGGCGTCGTGTCATTTACGCGCAAAACTCGATCTCGATAATCGGCAGCATTATCTTTTAAAACGACCGCATCTTCATGCCAAATTCCAGAACCCTCTTGTTCCGACAATAAAGAATTCAGTCGACTCCTATGGACCGAATCACGGTTAATCGTAACCGCACCTGCGATCACATCTCCAACTCCAGAATAATATTTAGTCAGACTAGTCGTAGCCAAATCTGCATACTTAAAAACATCAACATTTACATTAGTCGCAACTGTATCATCAACGACCAGAGGGATCTCTAAAGGGGAAAGGATAGAAGATATATTCGGCAAGTCAGCACTCCTCAATAAAGGATTACTTGGAACTTCACAATAGACTCCACAAAGAGACTCGCCCCCTTCAACAATGCCCTTCAGTGAAGCGACGCTAGATTCATCAGCTGATGGCAAAAACAGCACACCCGATCCGATCTCCTGCTGCAGCCTAAGAACATCGACATAAGGGAAATCAAATTGCACTGATCTCAGTCCCGGTGATAAGGAAGTCAAGGCTCGGTGAGTAGCCGCGACTGCCGCCATTCCCGAAGGAAAAAGAAAAACATCGGCAGGGTCTTGCCCAGAATCCAAAGCTATTTTCTCTCTAATCTCCTGGCATGCTTTAATACCAAGGTCCCTATCCTCATCTTTTCCACCAAGTAACGACTCGGCTTGCCTCACACTCACTCCCTCACCGAAGTATCTCCAATACTTTGCCGCGATGTCAGCAACCTCATTTGGATATAAAACAACGCTAACATTACAATTTGGAACTTCTTCGGTTTTAACCTCCCATCCATCAGTTCTTTGGATCATATATTCCTGACACCTTTCAGCCGCTGCCGAAGATGGAAAAACCAAACATTCCGTGCCACTCGAAGCCCCTAATGATAGCAAAACCTTACTCTCCAATTCCTTAATTATTCGAGGAACAAAAAATCTCGGATACCCGGTCCTCAGACTGTCCAATATGTCCTGATCGCCTTCTTCATAGCCAATGACCTGATCCCAATTAGGCAAAGAAACAGAAACTGCATACGGCGAATCCGGCAACGGAAGACCAAGATCCTCTGTCCTCCATGGAGGATCTGTTAAAACATCTCTTGAGCTAGACTGACCCATTATAAACAGTAATTTAAGATAAAAGATCGTACCACCTAAGCGCCTCTCCCCGACAGAGAAGATTTTATATCATTAATCAGATCTTCTTCGTTCTCTATTCCAACCGAGAGCCGAAAAAGAGAATCTGTAATCCCAACACCCTCTCTCACCTCTTTAGGTACAGACGCATGTGTCATTGATGCCGGATGACAACTTAACGATTCAATCCCCCCCAAGCTCTCTGCCATGGTAAACAACTTCAATCCCTTCAGAAAATTCTGGGTATCTTCAAGCGTCAGACCCAGATCAACAGTGACCACACCAGAACCTGAAACCATTTGCTTTTTGGCAACTTCATATTGGGGGTGAGACTCTAAAAATGGATAACGAACTGCCGCGTCAGGAAATTCTCGCTCAAAGAATGAAGCCACTGCAAAAGCATTGCTAGAGTGCTTCATCATTCTCAAGCTTTGTGTTTTCAATCCCCTCTGAATTAACCAGCACCCGAAAGGAGAAGGTTGAAGCCCCAAAGCTTTTTGAGCAAAGACCATCTTGTCACCCCATTCATCACTACCTGAACAGACCACGCCCCCCAAAGTATCCGAATGACCGTTGGTATACTTCGTAGTACTAAGAAGCGATAAATCAGCACCTAACTCCAAGGGCCGCTGCAAACAACTCGATGCAAAAGTGTTATCTACGACCAGAGAAGCCCCCGCCTCATGAGTGACCTTGGACACTGATTCAATATCAATTATCTTTAATAGTGGGTTAGTGGGTGACTCTATCCAAACTAATTGAGGCCGAATTTCATTTATTAAATCAATATTCTTTTGTGCAGTCAGATCAAGGTACTCCACTTCAACACCAAACTTCGCAAAGACCTGTTCAAATAACCTATAAGTGCATCCATAAATATTTTCCTCAGCAACAATTTTTGCTCCCGAAGAAAGGGTCGATGTAATTGCCGTTATTGCAGACACACCACTCGCAAATACAGATGCCCTCTTTGCTCCTTCCAAATCAGCTAAAACCTTCTCTAAGTTTCTAAAATTCGGATTCCCTGATCTAGTATAATCAAAACCTTCAGCATTACCGCTTTCAAAGGTAGAAGTCATGAATATCGGAGGAATTACAGCCCCCGTGTCTCCGGCATAATCGAGACCACCGTGAACCGATAAGGTTTCGTGCCCCCAGTCATCTGTCTCTTCTTTACTCATTTCCTAAATCTATAGTGTCAAAAAAAGCAAACCATGAAAAGAAAGAAGGCGATGCCCTTAAAAATAAGAAACACCGCCTCCTATTGGGGATTAAAATTAATTATCTAGAGTAAAGCTCAACTACTAGCTGTTCATTAACCATAGGATCCACTTCGTCCCTTTCTGGAATACGTGAAATGGTACCTTCTAGATCATCTCTGTCCACTACAAGCCATTCGGCTTGAGAAATCGCCTGAGTCAAATCAAGCCCTCTCAGAGCCAACTGCTTTGAGCGGGGATTATCTCTGACTGAAACCTTATCGCCTGGCTTTGTATTGTATGAAGCAATGTCAACTCTCTGGCCGTTAACTAGAACATGGCCATGGTTAACGAATTGCCGAGCTCCTGCCCGCGTATTGGAAAAGCCCATACGATAAACAATATTATCTAACCTCATCTCAAGGAGCTGAATCAAAAGAATACCAGTCACTCCGCGTCGACGTTGCGCTTGAGCGAAGTACCTACGAAACTGCTTCTCTAAGACTCCATACTGAAACCTGAGCTTTTGCTTTTCAGCTAAAGCAACAGAATAATCTGAACCCTTGCTCCTACGCCCACCTCTTTTACCACCATGCATACCTGGAGCATATGCTTTACGCTCAAGTGCCTTGGATGGACCAAAGAGAGGAACTCCAAAACGGCGGCTTATTTTATCGCGAGGACCTGTGTAACGTGCCATGTGTTTAAATTTTTTATTACTGAAATACGGTTAAACTCTTCGAGCCTTTTTGGGACGGCATCCATTATGTGGTATTGGAGTCACATCAGATATATTCTTAACTTCAATACCAATTCCTTGAACAGCTCTGACTGCTGACTCGCGGCCAGAACCAGGACCTTTGACTCTCACCTCAGCTTCCTTTAATCCGTGACTCATTGCCTGACGGCACGCATCTTGTGACACTACTTGAGCTGCATATGCTGTACTCTTTCTAGATCCCCTGAAACCCATTTTCCCAGCAGTTGACCACCCGATTACATTTCCTCTCGTGTCTGTGATCGTAACGATTGTGTTATTAAATGTAGCTAAAACATGAACTATTCCAGAATGAACATTCTTACTACCCTTAGATTTTACTACCTTCTGTTCAGCTTCAGGCCCATCAAGTTCTAATAACACATCGGCTGCTGTCCTCTTTTTACCATCTTTCCCTTCTTTCCCTTCTTTCTCGTCGCCACCCTCTGCCTTTGGAGCTTCCTCTGCCTTTGGAGCTTCCTCTGCCTATGGAGCTTCCTCTGGCTTTGGAGCTTCCTCTGCCGTGGGAGGTTCGTCTGCCTGGGGAGCTGGGTCTGGGTTGGGGGCGTGGTCGG
>JASLJT010000340.1:0-5151 GCA_030747955.1 Verrucomicrobiales bacterium
TGAGTTGGGACAAAGATAATCCCCAGGCCCTCACATGGAGCCGGTACGCGGCTGGTCTCTATGAGCCACTAGGGCTAAAAATAGTCGATGATATTATTTACGTTCGTGGCCGTGATCGAATTACCCGATTTCATGATCTTAATGGTAACGGCGAGGCGGACTTCTATGAGAACTTTTACGAGGAACCGGATGAGATCGGCGCAAGTTATCACGCATTTATCTATGACCTTCAGACGGACCGGTCCGGAAACTTTTACTTTTCCCAGTCAGGCTATAAGTCACCCTTGACTGGCGGCGTGGTTAAGGTCAGCCCGGACGGTAAATCTGCTGAGTTCATAGGCACTGACTTGCGTAATCCCAATGGCATGGGTGCCGGTGGTCCGAATGACTGGGTGACCATAACTGATAACCCGAGCGGAAAAGCGGTTTACAATGGTTTTTTCCTGGCAAAGAAAGGGGCCAAATATGGCTACGAAAATGCACGAACGGTTCCGATGCTCGTGCGGCTCCCGGCCTCAGTAGATAGTTCAAGTGGAGGCCAGTGCTGGTCACACGCTGAAAAGTGGGGACCCTTGAGCGGTTCTGTTATCCATACTTCCTACAGTCGTTGCGCAGCTTTTTACTGTTTCATTCAGGACATTGAACCGTACCCTAATGGTTTTGCGGTACGGTTTCCTTTCGATTTGGATTCTGGCGCGATGCGTCCCCGCCTTCACCCCATTGATAATCAGGTATACATAACATGCCACAAAGGTTGGGACACGACTGCCCCACTTGACGGAGTCATTTATCGGTTCCGATATACCGGAGAAAATATGGTTGGGATCTGTGATGCGGCGGTGACAGGTTCTGGGATACGACTGACATTTGCCGCTGACCTCGATCCTGCCTCAGTGAAATCTTCAGCCTTCAGAGCTTCCCGGGAAGATGACTCTAAGAAGGGTCCTAAGCCACCTGAATATAAACTTGGAAAAGCTCATCTAATTGATCCTCGAACCGTTGAGATTAATGTTCCCGGTATCGGGAAAGAAGCCCTCGCTAATCGAACTGATTTAAAAGGAAACGTTTCTGTAGAACCGCCAATTTCTCTAAGCTACAAACTTAGATCCAAAAATGGCAATGTGATTGAACAGAGAATCTATGCCACGATTAACTCGATTCCATTAAAAGAAGAGTAGGATATATCAAGGCATGAAAAGAATCCATCAATCCATACTGATTCTCTTCACAACAGTTTTTTACATTTGCATGAACCTTTTCCCTCTATTCTTTTCAAAAATCACTTAAAACTATGATTCACGTAATAGCTTCCATTACAGTAAAAGCTTCCGAGCGCGACGCGTTTCTGGAAATATTTAAAGCGAACGTTCCTAAGGTTCTCAAGGAAGAGGGGTGCATGGAATATTCCGCCGTGGTGGACTTCCAGACCAGCGTTCCTATTCAGGAAACGAATGTAAACGTTGTTACGGTCATCGAGAAATGGAAATCATTTCCTCATCTCGAAGCTCATTTTACGGCTTCGCACATGCTGGAGTACAAAGCCAAGGTAGAAGGCATGGTTGAAGAAGTGTCCTTGAAAATTCTGGGAGATGCCTAGTTTTCGAAAGGAAAGGTTCTAAAAGAATGATTTTCTAATTGAAAAGAAGCCATCAGAAAAAGTGGCGAGGTCGTAATTTACCTCTGGCGAAGGTGATGCACTTTATTTATCTTGAAGCCGATAAAGGCTACATGAAAATCGTACGGGTCATTTTTGCAGCTTCCCTGATGCTTCCGCTCAGTTCGTTAATTGCCGTGGAGTCACCACAAGCCAATCTTGAAGAATTTAGCAAGGCAGTGGAGCCGGTCCTTAAAGCGACGTGTGTAGGGTGTCATGGTCCGGAAAAGCAAAAAGGAAAGTTTCGGATTGATACGTTGGATCCAGATTTACTGAAAGGGCAGGATGTCAGTTGGTGGTTAGAGGTTTTCAACGTCATTAGCAATAGCGAGATGCCGCCGGAGGATGCGAAGGTGCAATTGGCTGATGATGAAAAAGAACGGATTGTGGATTGGTTATCTGGTGAGATTCAAGTTGCATCACAGGTCCGGCGCAGTGAGCAGGATCATACGTCATTCCGTCGGATGACACGCTACGAGTACAAGTATGCAATGCAGGATCTATTGGATTTATCGCATGACCTTTCTCGTGATTTACCTCCCGAGTCGGTGTCTGAGGACGGTTTCAAAAATAGCTCTGAGATGTTGCAGATGACAGTGGTACAGCTACAACAATACCGGGATTTGGCACGTAAGGCCTTGGCTCTAGCAACGGTGCGCAGTGAGCGACATAAACCAGTTTACTATGGAGTCACCATGAAATCAGCGGCAGCTCAAATCGATGCTAAGTATGTGGCGAACGTAGAGGCCACTCTCGAGCAAATGCAGGAAAAAAACCTTTCCCGTGAAGAGGCATTAAAAAACCATGGAAACAAATATCTAGGGGGCCTAAATGATGCGCACTTCAAGAATATGATTACTGGGCAGGGCATCGGGACACGGTGGGGATATGGCGGTGCAAAGTATGCTTGGAAGCCAATTATCATTAAGCCTGATGCCCCGCCGATTTCTAACGGTGTGGTGGTAATTCCTGCGAATAAAAAATATATCTTCGATGTGGGTGATGGTCTTCCGGACGCTGGTACTATGCGGGTACGTATCCGGGCATCACGAGTAAATTCAGAAAGTAAACATTCACCGACATTGCGTTTGTTTTTTGGTAACCAAGCCAGTAATGATTCGCGTGTTTTGGTACGCGCAAGTGAGCGAGATGTCACTATTACGGCTTCACCAGATGCGCCGGATTTTTATCATTGGGATGTGCGGCTGAGTGAAATTGCTCGTAACGCCTATCGCCATATTCAGAAGCTTGGGCAGTTGCCGAACCCTGCAGAGTTTTTATCTTTTCAGAACTGTTCGAGTACACCAGTAGCCGTACAGTTCGATTATCTCGAAATCACAGCACCCTTTCATGAAAAATGGCCGCCAAAATCCCACTCCCAAATATTTTTTGAGAGCAATCATAAGGCGAACGAGAAGAAATATGCTCGAGAAGTATTGATGAAGTTCATGCGTCGCGCATGGCGACGCGAGATAGCTGAGGTGGAAATTGACCAAAAGTTGGCCCTCTTTTCTAAGTTGAGGCCTCAGTGTAGTGACTTCCAAGAAGCGATGATAGAGGTCTTGGCTACTGTATTGTCTTCGCCCAAGTTTTTGTACCTGGTCCTAGACAGCGAGCCTGACGATAAGGGAAGCCAACGCATTTCAGATTTTGAATTGGCAAGCCGGCTTTCATTTTTCCTTTGGAGTAGCTCGCCTGATACTGAGTTGCTGAACCTTGCTGCTCTGGGTAAATTGCGTGACCAGAGTGTGTTAAAGAAGCAGACACTTCGATTGTTGTCTGACCCGAAGGCTGAGAGGTTTTCCCGTCACTTTACTCGGCAATGGTTAGGATTGGAATTACTCGATTTCTTGAAAGTGGATAACAAGGCATACCGCCATTTTGATCCGTTATTAATGGATGGGATGCGGGAGGAGCCGGTTGCCTTTTTTAATGAGGTCTTAAAGCGTAACCGGTCAGTGATAGAATTTCTAGATTCGGACTACGCAATGGTGAATGATAGGCTAGCCCGGCATTATGATTTGCCAGAGGTAATCGGAGATAAATTTCGTTCGGTAAAACTCTCACCGGAAGATCGCAGAGGAGGTATTCTTACGCAGGCTGGTCTATTAGCGATGAATTCGGACGGGAAAGATTCTCACCCTCTGAAGCGTGGCATATGGCTACTAGAAAATCTGCTGAACGATCCGCCGCCACCGCCACCACCGGCCGTTCCGGAGATTGACTTGGCCGACCCGGAGATCTTGAAGCTTACGCTCAAGGAGCGGATGGAGAATCACCGCAACGATCCGGCCTGTATTTCATGCCACGTAAAAATCGATCCCTGGGGAATTGCTTTTGAGAATTTTGATGCTGTGGGTAAGTGGCGTGATTCAATTGGCAACGATCCGGTCGATGCTACCAGCAAATTATTCAATAAACACGAACTGCGTGGCATGGACGGACTGAAGAAGTATTTACTGACCCATCGGCAGGACCAGTTCGCGCGGGCCCTGTCACATAAGTTGGTGACTTATGCTTTGGGGCGTCCACTGAACTTTGGAGACCGCTCACAAGTGGATCTCATATCAAATAAATTACGAGACCAAGGCGATGGTCTAGAGGACCTTGTAATTCTTATCGTGCAAAGTGATTTATTTCAGCTAAAATGATCAGCAAGGAGAAAGGACCATGAAAATATCTTCACTGGATCGTCGAAAATTTCTGCGAGGCGCTGGCGTGGCATTGGCTTTGCCATGTTTCGAATCCTTCACTGGTTTGGCCCGTGCAGCGAGGAAGCCAGTGAAACGCAAACGACTGGCCTGCTTTTATTTGCCAGATGGTGTTCCTATGCCGTTGGAAAAGGATCCCTCTTTCAAGTACTGGAGTTGGTTCCCGCACGGCAAAGGCAAGGATTTTACTTTTACTAAATGCATGGAGACTCTCGAACCGTTACGTAACGATTTGACGGTCTTTTCCGGGTTATCACATCCAGCGGTTCGACGTGTTCATGGACATGCTAATGCGGATCAATTTTTGACTGGGGCTGATACTGGTGCGGATGGTGATTATCAAAACAGCATTTCGCTTGATCAGGTCTTTGCTGAACATGCTGGCAAGCATACTCGTCATGCTTCGCTGGTCCTGTCTACTGACGGTGGAACCGGGTCCCCGCGTGGAGCTCACACGATGTCCTATAACCGACACGGTAGGCCAATTCCTGCTGAGCATAAGCCCAAGCGTATTTTTGATATGCTCTTTGAGAAGTCCGGCCCTGATGCCGCTCAACGTCTTGCCCTGAGCCAGAGTGCGCTCGATGATCTGATGGAGGATGCCCGGTCGCTTGGACGGTCCCTATCCAAACGAGATCAGGAAATCCTTGCTGAGTATCTCCAGTCGGTGCGTGACACCGAGGTGAAGATTGAGAGATCCAAGAGATGGTTGAATATTCCTATGCCACGAGTGGATGTGGATCATCTGAAACTCGACATTACACCTGAGGATCCACGCACGTTTTT
>JASLJT010000341.1:0-8084 GCA_030747955.1 Verrucomicrobiales bacterium
ATGCTCCAGGCAGAATTAAATCCGGAACAGTCATTAGTGACATGATTCAAAATATTGATGTCGCCCCTACTTTTCTTGAACTGGCAGGAATAAAATCATCTGAAGTTATCCCCAGAATGGATGGATCTTCCTTCTCATCTATATTTTCAAATAAAAAGATTATTAATCCAAGAAAACATATTTTGTATGAATATCACTGGGAATGGAATTTTCCAGCAACACCCACCTGCTTAGCTATCCGGACAAATAAATATAAATATATCTACTATCACGGCATTTGGGACAGGAACGGTTTATACGATCTAGAGCACGATCCAAACGAGCGACACAATCTCATCCAGCTCCCTCAATACAAGGAAATTACAACTCAGTTAAGAAATCAACTCTTCAGCGAATTAGAATCATCAGGAGGTTTAAATATGCCAATCCGTCCACCAAAGGGGGAGCAATTCTATGATAGAAAATTACGCTAGACTAAGACAGTTCAATGGACTCAATAGCATCAATCACCTTATCTGAAAGGTCTTGGTAAGCTTCTCTTTTTTTGATTGCTAATTGTTCTTCAGAGAATTGAATCATCTCCCCAACACACACGGTTATCTGGGTGAAAAATTTTGGTACCTTAGATTTCCTCGACAAAGCTTCATAAGCACCGAAGACCCTCATAGGAAGAACAGGCGCTTTCGTTTTTGCAATGACCAAACCCACACCCGCTTCTCCTTTTTTCATCTCACCGTCCAAACTTCTTTCCCCTTCCGGAAAAATTAAGACAGGGTTACCGCTTCGCAATTCCTTAATTATCCTTTTAAGACTAGTCATATCCCCTTTTTCCTGATCAACCGGAATCGCATTCAATCTAGGATACAGCCAAGCAAAAAAGCCTTTCTTAAACAAAGTCTTTCGTGCAAGAAAGGCTGTTTTCTTACCATAAGCAACGCCAACAACAGGAGGGTCAAAGTAACTCGTGTGATTCGCAACGATCAAAACCCCTCCAACTTTCCACGCTTCTTTAATTCTACTTTTCCCAACGACTTTTAACCGAAAGCCAATTCGAAAAAGAATCCAAGCACAACTAAATCCTATCCAATACCACATTCGTAAAAACTTATACCGTTACTAATCCTCGCACATTTAATTCATTTAAAACCTCCAGAACAACCTGATCCAAATCCATTTCAGACGTATCTATCACACAAGCATCATTAGGTATGAGCAATGGCGAAATTTTTCTGGATGCATCAATCTTATCACGTTTTTTTAAATCATCCGTTTCTCCTTCAGCCATTCTCCTCTTAGCCCGGACTTCAGCCGAAGCGTCTATGTAAAATTTGTAAGGAGTCTCTGGGAAAACAACTGACCCGATGTCTCTGCCTTCCATAACAACATTGGCAATTTTCAGGTAATCTCTCTGCTTTGATACCAAGACAGTCCTCACTTTCTCAATAGTCGCGATTAAGGAAACATTTTCATTGATTTCAGACGATTTCAGCTCTGCCCCTGGATCCAATCCATCGACAGTAAGAGTAGAAATTCCATTAGACTGACCACAATTAATACTGATTAAATCCAAGTGTTCCACAACAGAATCTAAATCATTCAGATCTATTCCTGCCCTTAAAACACTCCAAGTAAACGCCCTGTACATTAGACCAGAATTAACATGAAGGTACCCTATTTTATCTGAAATCATAGATGCAACACTACTCTTTCCTGAAGCCGCTGGGCCATCAATAGCTATCACATTATTCTCATCTCCTTGCATAAATATTAATTAGTTTGCGATCCAGTAAGAAAACTATTCTTTGGAATTAGATTCAGGAAAAGAGGTGATGACTGGAGTAGGACGCTCAGAAAATTTACCATTTCCTCTGGTCAATTGTATCAAATGCTCTTCAAAATTAGGATATGAAATCGCTGCGCATCCTGCATCTGTTATGACAGTTTGACCAGAAGCAAACAAACCAGCAACCGCAAATGCCATCGCTATTCTGTGGTCACCAAAACTTTCCAATTCAGCTCCTTGAAGTTCATTTGCCCCATTAATTACCATTCCATCACTAGTCTCTTGAAGATCAACTCCCATTTTTCTAAGGTTCTCAGCGACTGCTGAAATTCTATCAGTCTCCTTAACTCTTAGCTCAGCGGCATCTTTAATAATAGTCTTTCCTTCTGCAAGAGCGGCTGCAACCGCAATAATTGGAATCTCATCAATAATATTTGGAACAATATCTCCACCAATTTCAATTCCTTGAAGCTTTCCACCCTGAATACTCACATTGCCGGTTTCCTCCCCACCGCTATTGGTACTAACAGATTCAGAAACATACGCACCCATTCTTACAAGAATTTTAAGAATGCCATTCCTAGTAGGATTTAAACCTACATTTTTTACCGTTAATTGGGAATCCGGGAAAGCGGATGCAGCAACAAGCCAAAAGGCTGCACTCGAAATGTCTCCAGGAACTACAAAGTGTCTAGATTCAAGAACTTGACCACTATTAATACTAATCTCATTTTCTTGGACGCATGTCCTCACTTGGAAAAAATCTAACATTTTCTCAGTATGATCCCGGGTCCTTAAAGGCTCCACAACACTAGTCCTTCCTTCAGCGTACAATCCGGCAAGCAATAACGCACTTTTTACCTGGGCGCTAGCAACTGGCAACTCATAACTTACGCCCTTTAAACCTCCTCCATTAATCAAAATTGGCGCGCATCCATTTTTTCCTTCCGTGCTAATTTCACATCCCATAGATCGTAAAGGAGACACTATCCTTTCCATAGGGCGAATCGATAGAGACTCATCTCCAATCAAGCGAGAAGAAAATTTTTGGCCTGCAAGAATGCCCGAAAGAAGCCTCATTGTAGTACCCGAATTCCCGCAGTCTATATCATTCTTGGGCTCTGTTAAATTCAGCCCTGCTCCATGAACAATAAGGCTATTTGGTCCAAATTCGTCTTCTTCTAGTATATCAATTTGAACTCCCAATGATCTCATCGCTTCTAACGTAGACAAACAATCTTCACTAGGAAGAAACCCGTTAATTTTGCAACGACCGTTAGAAATAGAAGCCAACATTACAGCTCGATGCGATATACTCTTGTCTCCAGGAACAGAAACTTCCCCACCAAAGCTTTTGGCCTTTTTCACTCTGATAATATTATCTTTGGAATGCATTATGATTTCTTTAGCAATAACACAGATTATTCCTGATCTTTAATTGGTGGGTATAATCTATTCCTATTCTCTTTTGCATCACCAAGGAACTGATGAAGCTCATTATAATCCGCATCGCGAACCTTCTTAAGTAAATCATTCAATAAATCGATATGACCCTCCATTGCATCTCCTATCGCATCCTTATTTTGGCAAATGATCTCTGCCCACATATCAGGAGAACCTCCCGCTATCCTAGTCATACTTCTTAATCCAGGACCCGCAAGCAAATGTGCTTCATTGGACCCTTTAAAAACAGTCTCCACAATGGCCGACGCAATCACATGCGGTAAATGACTGACTCGCGCAACAAGCTGATCATGAGCCCGAGAATCTATTTTCACGCATCGACAACCAATTGATTGCCAAAAATTAATAACTATTTCTTCAGAATCCTTACTTGATGATTTGCCCGGAGTAACTGCACATACCGCATCTCTAAAAAGATCAGCCCGGGCATTTGCAAAGCCCCCAGACTCAGATCCTGCCATTGGGTGCGCACCCACAAAATTAATATCATCCCTTGCTGATTGAGAAACTTTCTTGTCCACAACATTCACAGCAGCTTCTTTGACGCTGCATAAGTCAGTTATGACCGCCCCTTTCTTTAGATGCGGCAAGAACATTTCAACTAAATCCTCTAAAGCACCTACTGGTGTCGCCAATACGACAAGATCAGCTCCGCCTACCACTTCGGCCAAATCATCACTTATGACATCAGCCGCTTTAGATTCACTCAATTCCACAAGAGCTTCTTTGCGACGCGCCCACAATGAAACCGTTTTAATACTTTTTACATGTTGCGACGCTAAGGCAACAGATCCACCCAATAAACCTGGACCAATAACAGCTACACTGCCCAGACAAGGAGCAGCGCCTTCGTCAGTTGAATTGGATTCGAATTCCACTCCAAATTTGAATCAAGGAACTCTAAAGATCCTCTTTGTGTAAGGACAGCGGACCTCTGTGCCAGGAGGAAACCCATTCACATCTACTTCTCGACCACTTGCGAATGGACTATACACATGCCCAACTTTTCCCGGAACAGGTGTAGCGTACGGCTCATTACCTTCAGGTTTTTTAGGCTCCACAGGATCCGGAGACTTTTCTGGTAAATCCGTTTTTGTAATATTGTTTTGTTGCGGTGGTTCAGATTTATTTGGATCAGTTCGGGTGCTATTATTGCTAGTGACATTCGCATCAGAATTACCACTTCCAGTAGGATTAATGTACTTGGTTCCTGACTGGTCATTGCCTACTGTTTTTAATTGTTGGCCCGCGACCTGATCAGCGCCGAGATAACCGTACCTGGAACCTCCCGCAACACCGTTTGGACCATCTTCTAATCTGAAAACATTCCTATTAACTGGTTGAGTGTTTTCACAACCCGCAAACACAGCCATCACAAGGCCAAGCAAAATGAGGTTAAGCGTATTCTTCTGCATCGTATCAATGTAATTAGTTTTTATATGTTTAATATATTAGCTTTGTACCAATCGTAAAGGAATGATCGGAACTGTAAAATAGGCGTTATTCACTAAAATAACGCCTGCCACCCGTATTTCCTTTCAAAAAAGTAAGAATTCTCAATTATTTAAAGTATTTTCAGTAGAAAAAATCATGCGAGATTCGATGTTACTGAGTGATGAGCCTTATTACGTTTTTAAATTGATCAGTTCATCCATATAAACCAATACTACACGAAATATTTTTGCTTAAAATATACCTTCCATCCCTTAAGTTAAAAACAATGAAGCGTATCCTAATCAACATAACAGCATTAATTGCAACATCCTTATTGTTAACGGGATTTTCTTTCGGCCAATTAATTCCACGGAAAACCGACAAACCGGAATATCGGGATTTCACAAGTGCCGGCGGCAAAACAATTAAAGCTCTTTTAGTGGACAAGACTGAAGACACTCTAACGCTTGAACTCCCAAACGGTAAAAAAGCTACTCTATCGTATGAGAAACTCAGCAAGGAAGACCAAGAATATGTTAAAGAGTGGGATAAAGAAAAAGAACTGTTCCTTACAAAATGTAAAACTCTAACTATAAGGGAGCTACTTGAGATACGGGGCTATGAAAGTTTTAAATTCACCCTGAAAGGAAATCACATTTTTGTAAGTGGAGAGCTTAACGGAAACAAATCGGAATTCATGATCGATACTGGCGCTGGTTCGACCGTCCTTCACATTGAAGCTGCAAAAGAAAAAGGCTGTAAAGTTGGCCCCCTAGATCAAACAATTTACGGCATAGGGGGTGAAGCTCCAGCCGCCAAAACAGAAGTGCCTGAAATTAGACTGGGTCAGGCCGCAATTAAGGATCAAGTGCTTCTTTCTGCAGACATGTTCAAAGATATTCCAAACGCCCGAAAAAATTATGATGCAATTCTTGGAGCTGAGTTCATGAGTCAAATGCGAGCCGTTATTTCTTACAAAGAAGGAAGAATTTTCTTCCGCCCTGACCTTATCAATGATGATGGCGAAGAAGAGGCCCCTGAAGTTCCTGAATACCGATTCTTCAAAACAAAAGATCGCAAGACTTACAAAGGAAAAATTGCAAAAAAGAATGCATCCTCTGTCGAAATATCAATTGAAGGTCAGACGAAAAATTTGGTTATACCTAATGGACGGCTCACCGATGAAGATCAAAAATACGTCACTGACTGGAGCCCTGAAAGGGAGGTCTTCTTGAGACAGTGCCGAGGCCTAAAAGTTGAAGACATCCTCGAGCTCAGAAAATACCAAAGCTTTGAGTATAAACGACTAGGCAACCATATTTTTGTTGATGGCGCGCTAAACAATAAAAAAACTCGATTCATGATAGATACCGGAGCAGGCAGCTCTGTCCTGCATGTAGAGTGGGCAAAAGAAACAGGATGTGAAGTTGGCCCTATGGATCAGACCGTTTTCGGAATAGGCGGAAAAGCACCTGCTGCAATTACCAAGGTCCCAGTGCTCACCATGGGAAGAGCTAAGTTTGAAAATCGTCAACTGCTCTCAGTGGACTTATTCAAGCAACTAGGAGGAAACCGCGCATACGGAGCAATATTTGGAGCTGACTTTATGCGAGAAACGGATGCTGTAATAACATACCGTGAACAGAAAGTATTCCTTCAGCCCGACAAATAAGCCTCACTTAAAGGCAGTTGATTTAAGGTAATTAATCCAATCGTCCTCTAATTCTTTTTGCGTTTCAAAGCCAAACAATTTGGCCAGCTCTGCAGGGACAGGAATTGACCTACCTGTGTCGACTCGTTCCATGACCTTAGAAAACTTTGAAATTCTTTCAGGAGTGCTCTGCATATAACGAGCAAATCCATACATTAGCACTGTTAATTCAGGCGTGAGTTGTGTCGGCCTGTTAATTCTGTATAACTCAGCAATGCTAGGTGTAACTTTCTCCTTTTTCACCAAATCCCTGAGAGTTCGAGCCCACTTGCGCCCGTCATCAAAGCCGCCAGACTTGACCACCTCATCAGATTCATAAGTATTAGCATCTAATAGGCTAGTTACTGTCTCATCCGTAAGCTGTATTTCTTTGTAATATCCGTGACCTGTGGAGATTGCAAAATAACCATCCGAACCGGCTCCTCCTCCTGCCCCACCCATCTGCACATTAAGAACATCTTGAGCAATGCAATGCGCTGGAAAAGGATTCCACACTCCCCTTTTAAATCTCCTCTTATCATCTGCTCGAAAGGCCCTAGCCCCCCTCATCAAATTATACTTGTCACATGTATCGCTATCCAACGACATCCCGGCTCCGGAGGAAAGCGGCCAAGTCTTAGCTGTATTTGAAGCGTCTTGAGCCCTCCCCGAATTAGCTAACAGATCAACATAGTACTTACCTAATATTTCATAATCCGTTGTTTCGCCACAAAGAAAAATAGCCTTCTTTTCATCTCCCCACTTTTCTGCAAATCCAGGATGTTGGAAATTCATTCCATACCAAAGTCTTTCCGCAAGCTCCGCTGTGTCTTTGCCCTTTACATTTCCGCTAGACATAACAAGAAAATGTTCAGACTCAATGATATCGAATTCTAAAGAATACCCATCAGGAAGCTCAAACTTATCATCTCGCTTTTTAAGCGTTTTAGAATCAAATTTCATCTCCTTTTCAGGAACTGTAATCTTTGCCTTAGGATCAAACCCTGCCTTCTCTGCCCCACCGTACTCTTCAAGATATTTTTGATCTCCAATACTAAGAGTTTTTCTTGGGACCCTCGAATCGCGACCATTTTCTAATCGAAGCCTCACATAGTCACCATCAACATCTAGAAGTTGGGCTTTAATTTTCTGCCCTTTCAGATTAGTCCATGTGCGCATTTCTGCAGCGCTGGTGATTCCGTTCAGAGAAAAACAAAAAAGAATAAGGAAAATAATTTTATTGTTGGTAAATACTTTCATCTCAAAAATTCTAAAAATTATTATAAAGATTCGTTTACGTGCTAACCTTAATCAGAAAGCCATGCCCATGCCACTTAAAAGAATGAGAAGTAATATTTTAGCCAAAATAGATTACAATTCTCTCTGCCAACAATCATTCCTATAGTCTATTAAGCGCCTATAATATCTATTGTGAACACTTATAGCCAGATCGAATCTCAAATCCTTTCATTTATTGACAACGAAAGGAGTGGGAACTTTGAAGAGCTTATGATTCAGGCACATTCATTCCAAAAAGATAACTGCCAACCTTTAAGAAATTATTGTGAATCGATCTGCAAAGAACCTCGATCATGGCAGGATATTACCCCATTACCGACAGAAGCATTCAAGAATTCTAATGAACCAATCATCTCATTCTCTAAAAAACAAATAAGCTCGACCTTCTTAACGAGCGGCACCAGTGGAGAAATA
>JASLJT010000342.1:0-13454 GCA_030747955.1 Verrucomicrobiales bacterium
ATGGGTTTATCTGTTCGGCCGCAATGATAATCATGATTCTTTTTAAGATCACCATGCGCGTCCCAGTTAGAATCATTATGAGCCCCTCCAGAATATACCTGTATGAATCTAACGCCACGTTCTACTAACCTTCTGGATAAAATGCACTTACGTGCAAAATCGTCAGTCCTCGAACCATCAAGACCATACAAATCTTTCACATGTTGCGGTTCAGAATTCACATCTATGGCCTCTGGAGCAGTGGATTGCATGTTGTAAGCAAGCTCATAACTGGCAATCCGAGCACTAAGATCTGAATTATCTTCCCGACCAGAGAGGTGTTGAGAATTCAATTGATTTAAAGATGTAATAACTTTCCTTTGCTCAATCGCATCCATTCCTTTGGAATGTTTAAGATTGAGAATCGGGTCTCCGGTAGGACGGAACACTGTACCTTGGTACGAAGCCGGCATGTATCCAGAAGTCCAATTCTTTGCACCGGAAATAGGCCCGCCAGTGTGATCGAGCATCACTACATAGCCTGGCAAATTCTGATTCACAGATCCGAGCCCGTAATTGACCCAAGATCCTAGTGAAGGTTTACCACTAATTAAAGATCCACTATTCATCATGAGCATGGCAGATCCATGAATTGGTGAATCGGCAGTCATTGAATGAACAAAAGCCATATCATCAACGCAGGTCCCAAGATGGGGGAAAAGTTCCGAAACCATTTTTCCACACTGCCCGTAAGGTTTGAAGGACCACTTTGGACCAACTACACGACCCTTGTTCTTTTTGCCACCTCGCCCATGGGTCTTCACATCAATTGTTTGTCCATCCAGGGGATATAGTTTTGGCTTGTGATCAAAAGTGTCCATGTGACTAGGCCCACCATACATAAAAAGAAATATGACTGATTTTGCCTTTGCTGGCATCATCTGAGGCTTAGGATAAAGAGGATTTCCCCCAGCTGCGTTTGCCGAGCCTTTGAAAAATCCATCATTGGCAAGCATTCCTGTTAGAGCCATTGATGTGAAGCCTCCGCCAACAGTGTGCATGAATTCACGGCGATGAGTTTGTCCGCAGAATGTATTACGTGGTAATTTCATGGTCTGTTCTTTCTTTTATGGGATATAAATTTTCTATTATTATAGCGGTTCTTAATCAACAAATATAAACTCATTCATGTTCAGTGCCACTAGGCAAAATCTCTGCAGTGCATTCTGATCATCCAAGCCATGTTCATCTTTAAGAGTTTTAACCATTTGTTGTGCAATTGCTACAGACTTTGGATTAGCCGGTTTAGATGTAACAATCTCTAGCCCTCTCTTGATGCGAGCACTCATGTCTCCATTGACTTCCTCTTCTAAGCGCTTTGCAAAAATAGCAGCCTTTTCATTAACAAAGTTACTGTTAATCATATTTAATGCCTGCGTTGCTACAGTAGTTGTGAACCTTTGCGGGCAAGGTGCATCAGTGTCAGCAAAATCAAATCCTGTCAGCATCGGATCCTTTAGTGAACGTTTAATCTTAATGTAAACTGCTCTGCGGTTCTGTTCTTCTAATGGAGAATTGCCCCACTTTCCACCCTTCGTTGATGATGTAGCTAAGACAGCTTCGTCCAGTTTAGAGTAAAAACTTTCACCGCCCATCTTGAGATTCAATTGGCCCGCGACCGCTAAAATATTATCACGAATTTCCTCCGCACTCATCCGGCGCATATTGAATCTCCAAACGAGGTTATTCTGAGGGTCCTTTGCGAGAGCTTCTTTTTGTGCTCTTGATGACATTTGGTAAGTCTTCGACAGCATGATCATGCGTTGCAGTTCCTTGACGCTCCATTTTCTTCTCACAAATTCAGTGGCCATCCAGTCCAGTAACTCAGGGTGAGTGGCTTTAACACCGAGATATCCAAAGTCACTCGGACTCGATGAAATACCTTTGCCAAAATGATTTTGCCAAATCCTATTCACTGCGACACGTGAAGTGCGTGGGTTTGAAGGCTCAGTCATCCATTGTGCAAGGACTTTTCTACGACCTGTTGTTTTCTGGCCTGATTTTGGCGCAGGGATGGTCGGCTTCGTTCCACCAAGAATAGGAGGAAATGCAGGATCAACAGGGTCACCCTTTACATTGGCATTGCCTCTGTAATGAACATGCATCTGTTCTGCATTGGTTCCAAATTCTTTGACTACCATTGCCTGCATCGGCCCGCTAGCTTTGGGTACTTTAAGTTTTTTCAAATCGTTAACAAATTGTAGGTAGGTACTAAGCTGTTCCTCACTAAAAACTTCTTTTCCTCTGTCTCTCATCAAATCCGCAATGTTAACTGGAGCCTTAGGTGCCTCAAGTGCCTCAAGACTCATATCAAAGAATTGTCCTCCGCCACTATTCTTAACATGAACCGACACTACGTTCCTGCCCGTCTGCAAGGCCGTCACCGCTTTCTGATCCAATGGTATTTCGATATATTTGGCAACAAAGCCCATGCGCTTCGCTATTTGCTGACCATTTAGATAAACTTCAATATCTTCATCATGGTAAGCCTGCATCTTCAATGCCTTTGGAATAACGGTCAGCTGAAAACTTGTCTGTAACCATATATTTTCTGTATTCCATGGTGTTTTCCCTTTTTCATTAGGAACTGCCCCACCGAAAGGTGCTATTCCCGATTTCCATTTTGCCTCCTGAGCCCTAAACCCAACTGCTGACCAATCAGCAGGTGGTTTTTCTGTAGTGTAATGCCAGCGCTGCTCACGTTTACGATGATTAGCAACAAGAACATTGTCTGACAATCCCGTAAGGTTCTTTTCTAATTCCTTGGCAAGCTTAGCATCCAATTTAGCAAATCGTTTCGTGGCAATTTTTTCAATCGCAGCTATGCGGTTTGTTAGATCAGTTAATTTGTTCTGGCGAATTTTTTCCTGCTCTTTTCTTTTTTGTGGATCACCTACCTGATTCAAATCAACGACGACTCCACGCCCTTTGTCATTGTTCGTAACACCATTAAAAAATGCAACAAAGCTATAATAATCCTTCTGCTTGATAGGATCAATTTTGTGATCATGACAACGGGCACACCCTAGAGTCATTCCAAGGAATCCTTCCGAAGTGACCCTGACTATATCATCCAACACATCGTACCTGTGCTGCAATCTATCCACTGGCTCATCGTCCCACTGCATAAGGCGGAAGAATCCAGTAGCTATCATTGATTCATGGTCCAAGTCATCCAATTCATCGCCGGCAAGCTGCTCCATAATAAATCTGTCGTATGGCTTATCATTGTTATAGGCATCAATGACCCAATCTCTATAACGCCATATGTGCGGCTTATTGGAATCCCTCTCAAATCCGTTCGATTCGGCGTACCTGACTACATCTAACCAGTGCCTGGCCCACTTCTCTCCGTACTGTGGTGAATCCAATAATTGATTGACCAACTTCGCCCAAGAATCAGGTGATTTATCAGCTACAAAATTAGCTACTTGCTCAGGAGTGGGAGCCAATCCCGTAATGTTCAAGTAAGCTCGGCGAGCAAGCTCGTCTCTGGAAGCTGGCGGATTAGGGCTCAGCCCATTATCGGTAAGCTTAGAAAGAATAAAAGCATCAATAGGATTCTTTTGCCATTCAGCATTTTTTACTTTGGGAACGTCCGGCGTCTTAAGTGGTCGGTTAGACCAAAAGTTTTTAGTCGTCTCATTAATCTCAGTCGTTTTTACTTCAGAGAAAAGAAAGGACTGTGAAACAAAGAACGTTCCCAAAATCATTATTGGGAAACGGAACAAATAAGATTGGGGAAATATCATCATCCTAATGCTAAATTATGCTTGAAGATTACTTATTCAAACCTCCAATAAAAATAAAATATTACTTAAT
Organism: Verrucomicrobiales bacterium; assembly: GCA_030747955.1. Lineage (GTDB taxonomy): Bacteria > Verrucomicrobiota > Verrucomicrobiia > Verrucomicrobiales > DEV007 > EC70. Next base: position 3,862 of record JASLJT010000342.1, read on the forward strand.
TTCCTTAATTTTTTAAGTGAAATCATACTTTACTAATAAAATAGTAGGCAATTAAGCTCCTCTTTACACTAAGCTTGCCAGCAAAAACTATTAAATAAGATAATAAATTCCACTAATGAATGCCCCGAAAAACAAAGTAACTATGACACTTTTCATTGCTCTTTGCTTAATGATTAATGGAACAACTCAAGCCAAAGAGGCTCTCAAGGCCATTCATGACAAAGAAGCCGGAACGATCCGCATATATCGAGACGGGATCTCTGATCCAATTGTCACTCAAAATGCAAAGGCCGATTTCCGTCCTTACATGCACCCTATCAAATCCCCTAATGGCAAAGGTGAGTTAACTCAATACAGTCCCGGACATCATAAGCATCAGACCGGACTTTACTGGGGCTTTACAAGAGTCAATGGAAGAGACTACTTTCACAATCCTCGAGGAGACTATTGGCGGCGCAAGTCCTTGCAACTCCTCAAAAATGATAAGGGAAAGATCGGTTGGCAAACAGAATATTCGATGCTGGATAAAGATGGGCAACCCTTAATCACAGAGACTCAAACATGGGAAATCGCAATCAGCGAAGATGGAAAAATAGTCATGGATCTTAAATGGAAAGGGTTAGCTCATGAAAACATCACCATCGCAAAATATAATTACGGTGGGCTCTTTTTACGCATGCCATGGAAAAGAGGAATGAAAGCCGGAGTCATTAATTCAGAAGGAGACATGAATCAAAAAGGCGAAGGCAAACGTGCGAAATGGATCGATCTTGGAATGGAGATTAAGGATCTAACAAAAGAAGGCCATATAGCTATTTTTGATCATCCAGAAAATGACGGGTTCCCAAACTTGTGGCGAATCGACGGGCAATTCGGAGTCGGGCCTGCTAGGGCACGCTTAGGCAGCTGGAACATTGAAAAGGGTAAGACAAAATCCTTCCTGCATCGTTTTATAATTTATGAAGGTGAGCACTCAAATGAGGAAATTATTAAGGAATGGAATGCATGGAGCAAGTAAAGGAAATCATCAAATCGAATGCATAGCGTTCGAATAATTTTATTCGGTTTTCTTTTTATCGGAAAATTATTTGCCGATGATGATTCCATTGCTCTGCTGATTAAAACAGCACAAGCTTCTGACAGCCCTGCACTGAGGACCGCGCTACTCAAGGGCATGATAAAGGGACTCGAAGGGCAGGTGGATGTTAATGCGCCCGAGGGCTGGAGCGAGCTGAGTGCCGAATTAAAGAAAAGTACCGATCCTGAACATAGAGCACTGGCTCGTGAAATTGGACAAATCTTCGGTGATGCAGGTGCCACTCAAAATGCTCTGTCCTTAGTAAAAAACCGAAAAGCAAAAATTAATGAGCGTAGATCCGCATTAAAAGCACTCATCAATCAAAAGCAACCAGAACTAAAAAAGCTAATACAATCTCTTCTTGATGAGCCTGAAATGAGAGTGGATGCAATCCGGGCATTCGGAAAGATCGTAAATGCGGATGCTAATTACCTAATCAAGAAATACCCAAATTTTAACACACTGGCCAAGCGTGCTGTGATTGAAACTTTAGCCACTAAAAAAGAATCATCTGAGATTCTTCTTAGAGCCATCGAAAAAAAGAAAATCCTCCCAGAGGAAGTTCCTGCCTATACTGCTAGGGCACTGCATTCCCTTCTCGGTGAACGATTCGACAAAGCTTATGGCAAAGTTCAAGTACAGAACACTAACAAGAAAGAACTCATACTTAAATATTCTAAATTACTTGATGGCCCCGAAGCCTCAAAAGCAGATCCTGCGCGGGGAAGGATTGTCTTTTCGGCCGTTTGTGGTACCTGCCATCAAATGTATAACGAAGGCGGCATACTTGGTCCCGATCTGACAGGATCAAACAGAGCAAACAGAGAATATATCCTCCTTAATATCGTAGATCCGAATTTTGATGTCCCCGACGGATATAAAATGATAGTATTAAAAACAAAAAATGGCCGAGTATTAGCTGGAACAATTGGAGAAGAAGACTCTCAGAAAGTTGTATTGAAAACAGTTTCCGGAAAAGAAATAATAGCTAAAGAAAATATTAATGAACGACAGAAGTTACCATTATCAATGATGCCAGAAGGGATATTGGAAACAATTCCTACAGAAGATTTCTTCGCACTGATAAAGTACCTGCAAACTGAAGAACAAACAGAACTACCTTAAATGAAAACAAAAAACTTCCTAATCACATTGCTGTCTATTGCAATGCTTATCAATTTTGCTTCCGCACAAAAATCGGACATTCTGACAATGTTTTTACAAAAAAGACAGCACAAAACAAGTAATGCGCCGTTCCTGAAACCAAAGGAAGCATTGGCAAAAATGTCCATACCAAAAGGATTCGAAGTATCCATCTTTGCGGCAGAACCTGACATTGGTGAACCAATAGCATTTTGCTTCGATGATAGGGGACGGCTCTGGACCCTCGAAAACGGTAACTATGTGAATCGCCGCTCACACAAAAAAGGTGAGGGAACAAAAATTCAAATCCTTGAAGATACTGACAGCGATGGAGTCTTTGATAAGAAAAAACTTTTCACAGACAAACTTCCCTTTTCATCGGGAATCGCTACTGGGTTCGGAGGAATCTACGTTGGAGCACCCCCAAATCTGCTCTTCATACCGGATGCAAATGGTGATGATAAACCAGACAGCAAGGGTGAGATACTCCTTGACGGGTGGGGCATTAATGATCGTCACGAAACTCTCAACAGCTTCATCTGGGGACCGGACGGTTGGCTATACGGTTGTCATGGTGTCTTTACGCAATCATATGTCGGCAAGCCTGGAGCAGCTAAGGATGAACGGGATTTTATTGATGGAGGAATTTGGAGATTTCACCCAGTAAAAAAACAGTTTGAAGTCTTTGCTCATGGCCTGTCCAACCCTTGGGGATTTGATTTTAATGATGTGGGTCAGGGCTTCGCAACGTGTTGTGTTATACCTCACCTCTTCCATGTTATTCAGGGAGGATACTTCACAAAACAAAGCAAACCACATAAGAATCCTTACGTATACAAACCAATCGAAACGATCCGGGATCATCGTCACTTGTCTGCACATGGAGGAGCAAGGTTCTACTTGGCTGATACTTTTCCTGCTTCTTATAGGGATCAATTATTCATGTGCAACATTCACCAACATGAAGTCCTTATCGATTTTATGGAAAAGAAAGGTTCAGGATACGTTGGCAAACATGGCTCGGATTTCCTTCCGGTTAACGATCTCGCCTGGGTAGGATTCAGTGTCGAGATTGGTCCAGATGGCGGCGTCTACATCCTCGATTGGCATGATACGGACGTATGCGGTAACGCTATTAATTTTCCAAATAGCGGAAGGGTCTATCGGATAATGCCTGAGAATGCTAAGAAGATAAAGCGTCCGAACCTCTCTAAACTCTCTGACCTCGAACTTGCCGAGATGCAAAACCATCCCAATGACTGGTACGTGAGGCATGCCCGAGTCATTCTACACCACAGAGCTTCTCAAGGTAATTTGGATAAAGAAGTCGTCGGCAAAAGTCTGGAAAAATTAATGAGTAGCGCCAAAACATCAGGGAAAAGACTCAGAGCCTTATGGGCCGCTCATGTCACTGGTCTACTTAGTGAGGCCAAAATGGAGAGCCTCTTGAAGCACGATGACGAATATGTGAGGGCTTGGACGATTCAGTTACTATGTGAAGATCAAAATTCTTCGGCCCAAGCGCGTAAAATGTTCACTTCAATGGCCACTAAAGATCCATCTCCCGTAGTTCGAGTCTATCTTGCGGCAGCTACACAACGAATGGAATTTGATCAGCGTTGGCCAATCCTCACTGAGTTGGTAAAACATGAAAACGATGCTAATGATCATAACATTCCAAGAATGCTATGGTATGCAATCGAGCCAATGGTTCCTGAGAATTCAGCAAAAGCTTTAACTGTTGCTGTTTCCGGAAAGATTCCATTATTGCAGGAACTTGTTCCGCGCAGAATGGCTGTGAAAAAATCTGCGAAGAAATCAGGACCTGACCCCTCATGGCAAAAGCACATACAGAAAATCGCCCCTGGATTTAAGGTCCGTAATGTGGGCGAGGGAGGCGTCAGACCCATCAAGAGTTTCCGTAATGAAATTGCGGTTCAGACTCACCCGAAAGACAAGGAAGTGCCCTGTGAAATTTATCGAGATTTGGTAGTTCCCAGTGGTAAAAAAACCGTCCTCAAGGTCAAAGCGAGTTACCATGCCCATGGAGACTGGCAATTACGAGTGAGAGCGGGGAATAAAGTTATCTATGACAAGATCGTTGGAAACTCAGAGGTGAAGGAACAATGGCTCGAGTTTGACTTGGATCTGAGTGAGTATGCTGGCAAAAAAATTCCTCTTGTGCTTGAAAACAAGGCCAATGACTGGCGCAACGAATTTGGATACTGGGGCTCGATAGAAGTGGTCAGCAAATAATTACCGTGGGGCCGGCCCATAAGGACCGGTCCCTTCAATGGCCCATTTCAGGTCAGATCGAATTGCATTTAACTCCATCAGGGGGTCCTTATGCTTTTTACCATATTTTTTTAATGCCCTCGCAAGGGAACGTATTTTTTCACGGTGTTCAGGCAAAGCAATGCTATTACGAAGTTCGTTCGGATCATTCTCCAGATCAAAAAATCCAGCCCGGTCAGACCCTGAAAGAATTAGTTTATATTTCCTACTGAAGGCCCCAAACCATGCCTTCCCTTTATTTTCTGCATTACCTATCCTTACAAAAGTCACGTCTTCCCAATTGTCCGGAGCCTTGCCTGTCCTAAGAAGAGTAGTAGCGTTCCGACCCTCGACAGTCTCTTCCGAATCAACTCCGAGAAGGCCAAGAAGAGTCGGTTTAAAATCGACGGTTCCGAGAGACTCTCGAACTACAGTCCCTGGCTCAATCAGACCAGGGGCACGGATCAAGAATGGAATCCTTGCCGATCCTTCGCAAGGTATTCCCTTATTGTGTCGCCCTAACTCACCACACATGTCCCCATGATCGGATGTAAAGACAATCAGTGTCCTGTCCAGAATATTTTCTTCGCGGAGCGCTTTCAGAATACGTCCTACATTATCATCAATGCACTTGACCATGCCAAAATAAAGCGCCATCTGCCGTGCATTGAACCGGTCCTTCATGACCCGTTGGAATGATGGAAGGTCTTTGCCCTTTGCAAGTGCACTTGCCGGTTGACTAAAAGTTGCCGGATCAAACATGGTATCATAAGGAGCTCTTACCGTGTTCGGTCCGTGAGGATCAGGAATAGCAACCATATAACAAAATGGCTTATTCTTGTTAGTTCGAATAAAATCAATTGTTCGATCAAATAGAAAATCCGTAGTGAATGTTTTCTGATCGGCTCCGGCTAGAGAATAAGTTGGTTTGCCCTCCTTGACTGCTCCAATGCGCGGTCCCTTAGGCCCAATCTCCAATTTTTTCCAGTGCCCACGGTTAAACATGAAACGGTTATCCGTAAAACCAAAATTTTTCTTGGGTGACCAGCCCGGTTTAGCAGATCCAGCCAAATGCCATTTACCCGCATAGCCGGTCACATAGCCACTATCTTTCAGAACATGAGCGAAAGTATTTACGCCATCATTGAGTGGAATATTATTATTAATTGCTCCTGCGTTCTGAGGATAGAGTCCAGAAATTAACGCAGCCCGTGAAGGGGTACACACAGGTGAAGTCGCATAGTAACGGTCACAAATGGCCCCATCCTTGGCTATCCAATCAATGTTCGGCGTGTCAACTTTTACTCCCTTTCCCCATACAAATGCCTGATCGTCCGGCATCAGATCACGGTAACAGCCCAACGTTCTAAAATTATGCTCATCGGTCTGTATGACCAGCACATTCATTGGCTCTGCAGACCGGACGGGCATTAGAGTAAGAACAAAGAATAGCAAAAAAATTGCTTTAATTAAGATGAATAGTGACCTCATGACTATTTTTATAAAAGCATGGCAGAACTCTGAGGCAATAACTAATAATCATTCAGTTCCAAACCATTAAAGGGTTCAACGACATCAACAATCTAAAAGATAAGAGGAATAAACATGGATGCTGTTCTCATTTTCTCTTCCCAGAGCGCATCACTTATGAGCCGAGGGTCATCTGGTCTTTGATTATTTTGATCACAAATGTAATTCCTTATGCTTGTCGCGTCTGGGATTTGGCTACAGTCATCATCAATGCAGTTTGCACTGAGAACATCATGGACCGAAATGATTTCCAACAAGATCTTATCAGGATTTCTCGCATTATTTTTGCACTTAATGTAGTCCCTAGACCAATTCTCTATGTAATGAGGTTCGGCTCCACTCATGAGCCAAGCGACATGCTCCTTATAAACGGCAAACCTCTCACTTTTAGGTTCAAAACCTGTCTCATTAAAATGATCGGCCAATATAATAGAATGTATTATTTCACAGCTAGCATCGATCGCAGCAAGGTCTCTTCTGTTTCTTGTTTGTCGGGTCCACATCATATAAAACTGATCCGTTCCAGAGATTCGCAAAGGTGACGATTCTGGCAGATTATTCCAGCAAATGGAAAGCATTCTATCCTCGTTAGACTCGACAAAATGGTGAGCTTTTTCCCATTTACTTTTATAATCAGTGAATTTCTCAATGCCCTCAGAACTCAAATTATCAGTTCCTGATACGGGCTCATACATCCTATAATTCCAGGCATCTAGATCACCCCCAGTCAGTTCACGCTGCATATCCTGCATCGCCTTCCTTTCCTGATCCCAACTCGTCTTCTCTGTCATCAATGCAAGTTTCTTTAATTAATACAATAGTACTCAAATCCTCCTAGGAAAAAAGAGAGACGTTCCACTCCTAATTAATATGTTAAGAAATGTTAAGGTCTAAATAGAATTTCACGCTCGGCGGATTTGACCACCATATCTCCCAATAGCGAATAGGCAGGGCCAGTCCAATGGAACCGGTCACCCTTTGCCAGAGTCCGGTTCTTATTTAGAATGGAATAAAAGTCGTTAATTGGGACACCCATTTCCTTCATGATGGAATCTACCATTTTGTTATGCTCAATAATGGTCGGATTAATTTCTGGATCCAGTTCCTTAACATTATTCTTCACGGTAACAGGAGTTGTATTTGCCCATATCAACTTTGCTTTCGGAAGCTCTGATTTGATGACTCTGACATAATCTTTAGTCAAAGGAACAAACGTTCCCTTTTTTATTCTTCCTTCCTGCCATCCATGCAGTCCGATATTAAAATGAACTAAATCATAAGGGCCCTCAGATAAGACAAGGGCCAATATTTTGTTCAGGCCTCCTGACTGATGATAAGGATTGACCCAGATATCCACATACGCTTTACCTCTCAGTTTTTTGATCACATGACGGGCATAACCATTCAGAATTGAATCCCCTATCAATAAGATCCGAGGTCGTTCATTATCTTTAATTACTGCTTTCTCAAGCCTCCATCCCTTCCCTTCTGCCTGGACCCTCTGGTCAGGCTCATTGGTTCTAGGAATTTCAGCAGTCAGAGCCTGAAGTCCAAAAAAAAGGATCAGACAGACTAATTGAAAAAGTTTCATCTAATTGGGACGGGTCGCACCAAGCGATAGAACAATGCTCTGTCCTCAATGCCATGCCTCAAAATAAATTGACCATCAGCGACATCCAGTTCGTTCTTATCCACAGATTGCCACTCGCTAGAAACCAGATTATTACTGACCTGGAGAATGTAAATGTCAGAATCAGATGACCATGAGACAACCATTTCCTGGTCCTCTCTACGTATTTTTATTTCCGGCAATGTGAATGTATCAACGGGCTGATCTTTAGTGACATTCACCAAGAACGTAATCAAGTCACTTTCATTCTCAAAATAATCATAAGTCTGAAGAGCGACTCCGTAAGTTCCATTTGCCACTTTCCGATCACTAATCTCTAGACCGTCTGTGCCAGTCTCCGGAATGACTATTGCCACTTCTTCAAATGAACTGAAATCCGACACGTATTCACCATCCTGGAGTGTCTCTGTATAGTAGACTGGCCAGATAGTACCGCCAGGCTCAAAGCCTCTAGTATATTCGCGCGGAGATAAGGCATATTCCTCAAGGCCGTCAGTGTCTATAGTGTCTTCCAGAACCGTATCGACAATACCATAACCAAATTCATCAAATTCTGTGAAAAGGATAAGCGGAACAACTTCCTCCGCTCCTGGAGCCAAGTAATCAGCAAAACTGATATGAATATTTGATCCCGGTTCCCAGGCATATCCGCCCAGAAATACCGGGTCCTGAACTTCAGAATCGGTCAAAGAAATCATGGGCATTCTGGCATCCCATTCCAGTTCGTATTTTCCGATCCCGTCCAGTATACCGCTATCAATTTCTCCAAGAAAAATATATTGCTCCTGATTATCAAATGTTTCATCAATGACCAGCGCGGCTCTTGCAGAATAAGCATCGTCCCCCTCGAGAACTTCAAAATTCATAACAGCGGGACTATTGGTGGATGCAAGGATCGCATCATTATCTTCGACCTCCTCAGGAATAGATTCTTCGGGGAGCCCGGGAATTGCGGTCGGCTCGGGAGTTTCAATTTTCGGTGGAGCAACATCACTGATGTTAAGGCCCTGAACTGCGGAAAGGTATTTCTTCCAGTTATCACCACCATAAGATTCCTGAAGGAAGTTTTGCCTTATTCGATGGCTCTTACCGTTAATGGTCCACGTCTCATCGCGGCTGTATAATTGACTATATTTTCCGTCAATCGGATAGTAAATGGAAAGTCCAATGGCATGCTGCCTCTCAGTCCCAAGTGATTTAGCTATAATGAGCTCATTAATGGCATCCACTAAGTCCAGTGAAACGGAACCAAGGGGCTCAGGAGCGATCCTTGAAAGCTCAAAAGCAAAGTTTCCAAGATCAATGTAATCAGTGATCGTGGACTGCCCGACTCTAGGACTGGCCAAACTATAAGGTAGGGACTCTCGTCTGAGCTTAGCCATTGACGACATATCAACCGCATTGTTCTGGACGGCCCGCACCAGCTCTCCTGTGAAAGCCTTCAGTTTGGCATTGTAGGCTGGAAATAAATTCATGTCATAACTCACATGGACCTTAAAACCGCGGTCCGCAGCTTGCTGGTGATGAAAGTTCCAGAAATCGGCCTCTACCTTTGCAAATTCAGTCATGCTTATGTCGGGCTGGCTCCGTAAAAAGGCCATCGTGGACGCATAGTCCCAGCCATCTCCATAATCAATTTCCGGATTCGCTATATAAAGATCACAAAGCTCATGAAAGTCGACTAACTGCTCAGCGCCTCCCATTAAGCATGTGTCGAAAGATATGAAATCAAATTTTTTAACATTATTATTTTTCAAAGATTCGCTTATCACATCCTTAATATCGGAAGTCCACATTGAAACTCCTCTTGCCCAGCCCTTTCCATCACTCGTGTCCTGACCAAATCCTTCCCACTGACCCCCATGGTCCCACAAAACTAACCCGTACCTATCAGAGTTACTGTTACTCATTCCCCAATCAAGAAATTCCTCCAACTCC
>JASLJT010000343.1:0-3281 GCA_030747955.1 Verrucomicrobiales bacterium
ACGACTGCCTTTACCGTAATAATCATTGTAGGCAAATTGCCCGTATGAATCTCCCTCAGGATTGTTAGCTGCAGCAACAAACTTATCGTCGTGTTTAATGTTGCCACGACGCATAGGATCACGTTGGTCTCCTTTCCTGTCTGGATGCAGTGGAAATTTATGGCGGTTGTGAAGGACTAATAAAAGATCCAAACTCTCCTCCCCGGCCCCTCCACCAATTGGCATGTCGTCCCTATAAACATTATTATACTTACCAGAAGTATGCAGGTACTTGGACCCTGAGACCGAATACTCGTAAAGATGTCCTGACACATTATCCAAGTGTTCATCTTTATTAGGGTAGAGAAAGTAAGCCGCAAAAGGAGTTCCCGGTTGACGATTTTGATTGAGGTAAAGCCGCTCAGGAATCTTCTCTTTCATCGAGCTAAGCATTCCAATCATTGATCCTCCTGGAGGCACTTTTGGTTTAATTCCTCGCTTAACAAACCATGCAAAGCGACGCTCGTAAGCAGAAATGTAATCTCTAGAAACTTCTCCTTTAATGGGACGACCTCCAATTGACACTTGCTCAGCAGCCCACAGATAATGAGGATTTTTATAATGCTTAGCCAATCGGTACCAGAAGTGCCCATCTCTGGATGAAGTCTCCACATTATAATAACCCACATTCCAAGGATCTTCATAGGTCGAAACAAGATCATCTCTAACCATCGATCCGGCATTTGGATTGCCTCGAACGCCGCCCCCATGAACAAATCCCAAACACCTCTTAGCAACAGAATTAATTAATTCCTTTTCCTTATCTATCCTTCCAGTGGCCTCAGCAATATCAATCAGGCCATGAAGAAATATCGGCCCGTAAGGATAATAAGTCCATTCAGTCCAATCTGCGAAATCAGACAAGCTCTTCCATATCCTGTCAATCCATGCCCTAGCCTCGGCAGCTTGAGGCACATCGGGATAGAATTTTAAAGCAAGAGCAATTCCTCCTGCGTTGCCAAAAGAGTGGTTATTTGCAGACTGTGCCTTCTTCTTGAAATTAATGAATCTAGATTCGAGACTCTGCTTCACAATTTCCTCAAAACGAATCTTCTCTTCATCCGTGAGCATCCCCTGAGCGGCTAATTCCTGGTAAATTCTCATCCTCGCAGCGCCTCCCCAACCTCCATGATAACCTCCTCCATGAATGTCCCTATAGGCTTTGCGCCCTTCAACGTTGAGGACCGACTCCTTACGGTCCCCAGTCAGCGTAGTATAAAATATATAAAGCAAATCACCCTCTCCCTTGTCCTTTAACCGCTGATGCTTGTCCAGTATTAGCCCCCTAAAGACAGCACGAAGGACTTTCAGCGCTCCCTTGTCTTTCCTGTCTCCGTCCACATAACGGCACCTCAATCGATCCCAGACCCACCAACCCCGAGAAAAAGAGTGCTTCTCCGATGCACCCATTGATTTTCTCAAAGCGTCCTCCATTTCGTCTATATTCTGGACATCCTTGTATGACTTTCGCGGATGCCCTGACAATAAAGGGTCCTGATCAGCAAACAATTCACCCGAACTGAAAACGGCAAAGAGCCCCAGAACCGATTTTAAATGACGTAAACTCATTGATACTTAATTATTTTTCATTCATAGACTTTCACCAATAACTGTCGAACTTCGATCTTCGTCTGCTTCGGTCCATTGCACAGTTCAAAACCTATTTTCCCATTGAGACGCCCCCCCTCATGAACAACATCAATCGTACTCACTCCATTGAGCCAAGCCCTAATATGATTGCCTCTAGCCTCAACATAATAATGATTCCACTGACCCTCTTTGAGGAACCTCGAAACGTACTTTGGGTTGAACTGTTGAACCATTCCGTCTCCTCCCTGCTCCCATAAGCATCCCCAATAAGACTTTCCCATGTCAACCTGATAGCCCGGCACATCATTAAATGAGACCGGCTCTAGCCTTATTCCGAAACCGGAATTCGCCCCGTTCCCAGTCATTTTGAATGTCACGTGAGCCGCAAAGTCTCTGTAAGACTCTTTGGTCCAGCAAAAATGATGGAGCCCTCCATCAGACTCTCCAATGATGCTGTTCTTTTTAATGGTCCAATGATCTTTCTCGTACTCCCAATTCAACGACCCATCAAGGAGGTCTGCCCATCCATCACCCACTGGATTGCCATTATCAAGACTCCCTTCTTGCGGAAGATTTCTTACCAGAGGATCAAAAAAATCATTTATCTTCTCAACAGTAACATCAACAAGCATATCACCCCCCTCGGATCCAACAGCGCAACTCTCGGGCCTGGAACCATAGCCTCCACTCTTAATACCTCTGGCGGTTGATAAATAATGAGCAGGCCCTGTCAACTGCACAACGCATGTCATTTTAGCATCACTACGCCCGAGTATCCTTAGTCCATATTCCGTATAAAGTTCAAATTGGTTAGTGCAAACTGCAACGTCCCCGATCCTTAGAACATGAATCTCTGAAGGGTATGTCCCTCGCGGATCATTTTTGAATAGCTCTTGTCTCTGAAGGGTCTGCTCTCTCCAAGAAATCTGCCTAGCGAGCCGGTGCACCTGCGACGGGTCGTTTTTAAGCTCTTTTTTATAAGCGTCTTTCCAGTCTTTGATTTCTTTTATTTGAACTTCAGAGAGTTTCCAGCCCGGCAAAGGAATAGTTTCTGTATAGTGAGAAAAATTGATTTTGGATTTTCTTTCATCTTTGACAAGAGAGTAGGTGTCCAAAACTGATTCCGTTATTCTCCGACCAAATTCATCGAGCCAAGATTTAATTCCTCTCAATTTCATCATCCGGTCCTCTGCCTCATTATGAATTCTTCTCCATGGCCCCTGATCCCCCGCTGCTCCGCACCAAGAAACGACAACATGACCCTCTCCCAAAGCGCTCTTGAGCCTCTTTCTTACAGGGTCCCAAAAATCGGAACTGATTTTATTGCCTCCAAAATATTCCTGTGAAGGCGACCAGACGTTCACGGCAGTGGCCAAAGGAACCCCCTCTTCATCAAAGAAGAAAAGTACCGGGATGCCCTGATACTCTCCACCTTCAGGTCCCAGATAATTTTTTCCATTCACTCCTCCATAGACCTGAGCAGAACCGTCAGAGTAAGTGTCTCTGCGGTTATATGCCACCTGGGCATGCCCCAACCCCCAAGCAAATGTACCGGGACTCAGCCCATTATGCGCCTTCACTACCGCCTCCGAAACCTCACCCACAAAAAAATCAATGTAGTCATCAACCGACATTATATCCTTCGGCAAAAT
>JASLJT010000344.1:0-6971 GCA_030747955.1 Verrucomicrobiales bacterium
TGACCGCTTTTACCATGTGCTGAATCGTAATAGCCCGCAGGTTCTTCTCCGTATGTTTGATGGATTATTTGGAGAAGAGCGAGTAATATATACGCATGAATTTTCATCGCATGAATCATTAGAGGTGATATTTCTTTTGCATTAATATTTTATTAATTAAATGTCACTATAGAGTATTACTATATGAAAATATCATTCCATAGCCTTAGGGCTTTAGTTTCAGTGTCATTTTGGCTTATTGGGGTGATCTTTCTTAATGTGCTTTACCTTGCTGATTCAGCGGGGAAGGGAGAAGTCCAAAAACGAACTTATTTATTTAAAGAGGCAGGCAAAGAAATTGATTATCGGTTGTACGTTCCTAGTGGGTACAGTAAGGGCAAGAGATTTCCTCTAATTGTGTTGCTTCATGGGTTAGGAAGTAATCCTCAGCAGGTGATTCGTTATGAGGGGATAATACAAGAGGCGGAAAAACGTAATTATATTGTGGTTGCTCCTTATGGGTATAATGAGCGGGGATGGTATGGGGCCAGAGGCAAGGGAAAGCAGGGGACTATTGAGGCGTTGTTGCTTGGGGAGAATGATAAGGACCCGGAAAATATTGGTGAGTTGAGTGAGCGCGATGTTATGAATGTGCTTGAGATTGTAAGAAAAGAATTCAGTGTGGATGATGGGAGAGTTTATTTGATGGGGCACTCGATGGGTGGCGGAGGTACGATATATCTTGGTGAGAAATATTCCTCTATATGGGCAGGGCTTGCGCCCTTGGCCCCAGCGGCGATGCCTCCTGCCGTCAGTTTTGATAGTTCTATCTTAAAAAAGATGACAAAAATCCCTATTTATTTAGTGGCTGGTGAACGGGACCGTCTCATCCCTGTTTTTATTGTTAGAGAATGGGCTCAGGAGATGAAGCGATTGAAAATGGATTATATCTATGAGGAAATCAAAGGAGGCGATCATAGCGGATCCTTTGCGAACAATCCTAAAATGATTGCCAGGATATACGATTTTTTTGATAAACGCCGAAAAGGATTGAGAACTAATAAGAGGGTGTCTCCATTGAGAGTTTTCACGAATCGTTCAGGAGTGACGATAAAGGCAAGTGTTGATTCAGTTTCTGGCGAGAAAGTGACTATCGTTAGAGGTGATAACAAGAAATTTACGATTCCAATTAATTCTTTGAGTGACGAGGATAAGGAATACTTAAGAGAATGGCTGAATGGTCAATGATGTTAACTAGGGGATTAATTTCTTTGCAGTTTAGTTTCGTAGTCGACCGCTTTTTCTTAACGAGTTAAGTTTTGTTGCAAGTTTTTTTGCTATCTCAGGATTATCTGAAATAAGATTATGTTTTTCCTCTTTGTCCTTACTTAGATCAAAAAGTTGAGCCCTCTTTTTGGTAGGGATGTATTTCCAATCATTGTATCTTATGGCAATCATTTTCCCTGCTTCTTCAAGTGTGAACTCAAGGCCTTTCTTGTCCTTACCCATAAATGCTTGCAAGGTGTTCCGGCTATCTGGAGCCTCGGTCGGCTTAAGTTTGATCTGTAAAAGATCAGCAAATGATGCGATGAAGTCAATTTGACTTACTAATGCATTTGAGACACCGGCGTTTATTTTTCCGGGCCAACGGATAATGAATGGTACTCGGGTCCCTCCTTCGTAGATTTGGTATTTTCCACCACGGTAAGGTCCCGAACCATCGTGCCCTTGGTCAGCTTCTTTGGTTGATTTTCTTACCGTAGATCCATCCTCGTAGCCGTCATCATAAACTGGGCCGTTGTCACTTGATACAATTAGAATTGTATTCTCTGTCAACTCCTCCTCTTCAAGTGCTTTGGAGATTGCCCCTACAGACCAATCGAACTGAACCATCGCATCGCCTCGCTTTCCCAATTTCGTTTTCCCTTGGAATCTGGGATGAGGAGCCCGAGGTACGTGTATGTCCTGAGAAGAAAAATAAAGGAAGAAGGGCTTTTCTTTTGATTGTTTCGCTAGATATTTTTTTGCCTGGTTAACAAATTCGTCTGCCATTTTCTCATCATCCCATAGCGCGGACTTACCGCCCCACATTTTACCGATCCTGCCGATTCCGTTAATGACAGTTTCGCTGTGCTGATGATCAGCCGGATAGTACGTTTCAGCTTCGGGGTTCGTTCTTCCGTAAGGATAAATGGTGCTTTTGTGGCCTTCAGGAACTGTGCCTACAAAGAGTGGGTCATTAGGATCCAGATTAACCACACGATAATTCTCTACATAAACGCAAGGGACCCTGTCATTAGTGGAAGGCAAAAGAAAGGAATAATCAAAACCTACCTCTATGGGGCCAGGCTTGATTTCTTTATTCCAATTTACGGGTGTTCCTGCCTTGCCTAGGCCAAGATGCCATTTGCCAATTACAGCCGTGTTATATCCGGCTCTTTTGAATAGTTTTGGCAGAGTGATGTCGGCATTGGCAGTTGATATGCAGAGAGGCGCATTGGGTGGTAAGATTCGGACTCCTTTGCGGAACCCGTAAAGTCCAGTTAGCATTGAATACCTCGACGGGGTGCAAGTCGCAGCGGTGCAATGTCCATCAGTAAAAAGTAGCCCTTGCTTGGCGATTTTATCGATGTGAGGAGTTGGTATTTTTGTGGAACCGTTAACTCCGATGTCTCCATAACCAACATCATCGCCATAGATGATAACGACATTTGGTTTTTCTGCTGCGAATAGTGCATTGGATATTACCAATAAAGAAAGAATGATGTTTTTGAGCACGGCAAATGATTTGGTTTATTTGTATTTGGAGAGCCGAAGGTCGGAATTGAACCGACGACCTATTCATTACGAATGAATTGCTCTACCCCTGAGCTACTCCGGCTTGATGTTCTATTGCGAACAGAATTGACTCTAGCGTGATGAAAGTAGCTGTCAATCCTAGGAGATTATATACCAGATTGACCAATTAAGAGTTTTTAATTGCTGCGTTAATGTATATTGGGGCGACTCCTGAAGTGTCAGGCCGGCCGTTCTTATTATAAAAGATCCCTTTTAAGTGAGTAGGATTCTCAGGGCCAAATTCAGAAATGTGTAATCGGAATTCGATGGATGGGCCAGGTAATATTTTTATCGATTGTTTTTTGTCTGAATGAATGAGGCCGTCTTCACAGAAGAAATATGGAGTTTTTGGCAGGGAGGGTTTTTCTTTTTCTATCGGGCTTAGAGTTAGTATTATTTTTTTCCCTTTACGTACAGCGGTCGTTTTCCATGACTTGTTGCTTTTAGCAAAAGTCGATCGTGAATCTTTAATAGAATTCGACCATTTTGTGATTTTCTGAGGTTGATCCTTTTTTGAAATTTGTATCGATAAATTCAGATCAGCAAATGCTGGTTGACATACAGTTGAGCAGCACATCCAGCTGGCCCGTGCTTGAATTAAGGATTTGCTACCAGGCTCAGCACTCTGAGGTGCAGTGAGGGGAATGATTAGAAACACTTCGTCATGATAGCCATAAGCATCATAGGGGCCCATTTTCACGGCTTCGGGTTGAGGCCATAGGATTTTTCCAGCCTCGAATCCTTCTGGTAGTTTCCAGTCAAGTCCGGTGGGAACGCCAACAATCCCAGGGCTTTTCCAGTAAGTGTGCCAGCCTTTGTCATGCTTTATCCTGAGAGCTATGTCAATCGTTTCTCCTGGAGCGATTGATTGTTTGGATGACACTAACTCAGTTATTAGTGCGCCCTCTCGAACAGGTTTAGCAATCGAATGAGTAGCAAATAGTAGCAGTAGTCCCAAAATTAATCTCATAGTATTGTTAATTAGAAATTAGCACTTCCTGGTGTTCTGGGGAACGGAATCACGTCTCTGATATTAGCAACTCCAGTCACAAACATTAGCATTCTTTCAAATCCCAGACCAAAGCCAGAGTGAGGGACAGTTCCGTATCTGCGTAAGTCAGAATACCAAGAATAATCATCTTTCGAAATGTTATGTTCTTCCATATTTTCCATAAGAACATCAAGGCGTTCTTCGCGTTGGCTTCCGCCAATAATCTCACCTATCCCTGGTACTAATAGGTCCATGGCGGCAGATGTTTTTTCGTCATCATTTATGCGCATATAAAAGGGTTTAATTGATCTAGGGTAATCGTGTACCGTTACTGGGGATTTAAAATGTTCTTCGGTGAGGAATCGTTCGTGTTCAGTTTGAAGGTTCATTCCCCATTCGACGGGATATTCAAATTTCGTTTCTGTATTTTCAAGGATTTTAACTGCCTCAGTGTAACTTATTCTTTGGAATGCTTGATTAGAAACGGAGTGAAGTCTTTCGAGTAATCCTTTATCAACAAATTTCCCGAAAAGTTCGAGGTCTTCTGAGCAATGTTCTAACGTGTCTTTTATGAGGTATTGGATCATTTCTTCAGCAAGATCCATATCTCCTTCGAGATCGCAATATGCCATTTCTGGTTCGATCATCCAGAACTCTGAAGCATGACGAGTGGTGTTGGAGTTTTCGGCTCTGAAGGTCGGACCGAAAGTGTAAACATTTGATAAGGCACAAGCAAAGGTTTCGACTTCGAGTTGTCCGCTCACTGTTAAATATGTAGGCTTACCAAAAAAATCATTTTCTTTATCAGTCTGATTCCCATCAAGTGTGGTAACACGAAACATTTCTCCTGCGCCTTCGCAATCACTCGCAGTGATTATTGGGGTGTGAACATAAACAAATCCTTTTTCCTGAAAGAATTGGTGGATTGCATAGGCGAGTCTGGATCGTGTTCTAAAAACACAACCGAAGAGATTGGAACGGGGCCTCAGATGAGCTATTTCACGGAGGAATTCTGGAGAGTGACCCTTTTTTTGTAAGGGGTATGTATCGTCAGCAGTGCCTGTAACTTCTATTTCGGATGCTTTAATTTCAAAGGACTGTCCTTTACCAGGTGATTCAACAAGTTGACCCTTTAATTTAACAGATGATCCTGTAGTAGCCATGCTGATGGATTCTGATCCAGGGATTCCATCGTCGATAATTGCCTGAATGTTGGCCAGGCAGGATCCGTCGTTGATTGATAGGAAAGAGAAGCCTTTGGAGTCACGGCGAGTTCGAACCCAACCGGAGATGGTTATGTTATCAATTGGATTATTACTGGCAAGTGCTTCTTTGATTGTCATGCGTTTGAAGTTTAGTCTATTGAAATCGGAGAATGTGTATTATACAATCTAGTTTTTGCTTTAGGAAGAGCTAGTATTTTTTTATAGTTCAGAGATCTGATGAGAATAATGAAATTAGCTCTTTTTGTTTTAGGGTGTGCACTGATTAGCGAGGTGCTCGTTTTTGGAATTGAAGTGGATGGTGAGCGAGACGAGGGGTACGGCGATCCATTAGTTGTTCAGAAGATACAGACCGGATTTGGTGATCCAGGCAGTGAACTTGATGCGGCTTATGCTATTGTATCTGAAGGGAAGCTGTACTTGATGCTTACGGGTAACCTAGAGCCAAACTTTAATAAGCTTGAAATTTTTATTGATTCGAAGCTAGGTGGGCAAAATAAGATAATCGCAACCCAAAATCCAAACAATGATAACTGGGCTACAAAATTTGATGGCTTTACT
This sequence comes from Verrucomicrobiales bacterium, assembly GCA_030747955.1. Taxonomy (GTDB): domain Bacteria; phylum Verrucomicrobiota; class Verrucomicrobiia; order Verrucomicrobiales; family DEV007; genus EC70. The sequence continues at coordinate 5,593 of JASLJT010000344.1, forward strand.
TTTGATTCAGGTTTCTTTGCTGACTATTTATTGATAGTTAGGTATGGTCTTAACGGTACTCAGCTTGATGTGGACTTTGCGGAATTAGGGAAAGGAGGAAAAGGAGAACTGGTTGGACGGTTTGATCCAGTTAATTTGGGCAAGGCTGGTCCGTTTGAGGCATCAAATGGTCTTATCATTGGTTTTAATAATACTAATTCTGCAGGAATAGGTTCTAATCAAGGTCAGTTGGCGGATCAAGAAGGTGCGACACTGGTTCGGACAGGATCGGAATTCGCGATTCCATTGGATTTGATAGGATCGCCAAAAGGAAAAATTAAAATATGTGCTATGATAAATGGGCACGGTCATGACTATCTCTCAAATCAGTTTTTAGGTTCCATGCCTGAATGGACTCGGAATCTAGGAACTAATGGGCAAGGGGATTTCGTTCAGGATTCTTCATTGAAGGATGTTGATCTTAAAGATTATGAGGGCGATCAATTTTTTGTTGTTCCTGCGGCAGTGGCACCTTTGCAGATTGTTGATTTTAGCTATGAAACTGAGTCTGAAAATTTCTCTATTACTTGGGCATCTGCACCTGATTCATTTTATACATTTGAGAGCTCTGTAGATATGATGGACTGGCAGGAGATTGATGATGGAATAAAGTCTCAGGGAGAGGAAACTACCTATGATTTGATTATAGATAATAAGGATAAGAGCCGGTTTTATAGGATCGTTGAAGAGTGACGGTAAAATTTTCTTCTATTCGATCCAAGGCCTAGCCTGTTTGATGATGAATTTGCCGCTTTCAATTAGTTTGAACTCTATTTCCATAGCAAAGTTGGAATTTCCTTTATAAAGGGCTTTGAAATGGCTGTGGACGATATCCATGTAGTTCTTGAGGCGTAGAGCTTGTGTACGTGTTAAAATTCTTTGTCCCGGTTCAATCTGATTTGAATTCCTGATATATTGAATTTCGTAGTTCGATTCAAATCCTAAATCAGCAATAATATATTCTTCGGGAATTGATCCGGGCTCTGGATTGGTAACCAGATTCTCTCCTGTCTGGACGTTCACGTAATGACCTTCCCACCCAGGGCCGGGCAGGTATATGTTCTTAGTTACTCCGACACCATTAGCGATTTCATTTTGGAAGCTTTGATGAACAAGTATCCCCATGGCTGCCGTCATATGATCTATTCTCCAAAAATCTCTTTCTTCAAAGGCTCGGTATGTCCATAGACCAGCCCATACTTGTTTTGCTGTCTTCGCAAAGTGCCCCTCTGTTTTGTGATGAGTGTAAGATTCATATAGACCTGCACCGTTGAATCCTTCAAGGTCTTCGTTGTTGGTGCTGGAGCGGGCCCTTATCGCTACGTTTTCAGGAAAGGAAT
>JASLJT010000345.1:0-20572 GCA_030747955.1 Verrucomicrobiales bacterium
TCTTCAATTTCACGATTTTCATGAAAGTTTAGACGATCGAATTGAGAATTATTTTCCCCAGATCTTAATGTCATCGAAATCATTCATATCATCAAATGATCCCAAGCCTATTCTCCCCTTGCCGAAAGTTTTATCGACGGCACTCATGTGAGCCTTTTTCATATCATCAAAATAAATTTCAATTGTGCCTTTCTTGCTATCTCTTACCAATTTTACATTGTGCCATTGATCATCCCATGGAGTCTTGTTCTTGTTTTGGGTAATGGCTTTCCTGGGGGCATCTTTTACGATCATTATCTGGCCACTGTGAGGATCAGGGTTTGCTCCTAAATGTGTATAATAAAAGTTAGTCTCATCCTGATGATTAAAAAATACACAGCAGTCACGGTGACCTCCAGTGTCTTTAGTGCTACGGACTCGAAACGTCATGACGAAGTCGGAAAGCTCTAATCCCTTAATCAATGCAATGTGGTAGGGGCTTCGGACCTTTGTCTTGTATGAGCTTTGTCTACGACTAATTCCAAACACCTTATTCTCTTCAATTTCACGATGAGTCCAACTCTTCTCGTCAGTCGTTTCCCATCTCTCGCGGCCCTTCTCAAAGTCCTCAGTAAAAACCAATGGCAAATCAGTGGTCGGACCTTTCTTTTCTTTTGGTTCTTCTGCTTTCGAATATTCAAAGCTGATGAACAGAATTGAAACGACTGCAATGAGGGATGAGTAGGTTTTCATAATTTTTTAAGTTGATTGATTAAATGAAGGAAGTGACTGCATTTTCTTTATCATGGTGAAAAAATGAACTGATGAGAAGTCGAATTTTACGGTGCTTTCTATTATGCTGGATCAGCTCTGTTCAGGAGTGAAGTTGCAAAATATAGGTTACTCGTATACAAAAACCATAACCCAGTTAATTAAGATTATTCATGATATTTAAAAACGCTCTATTTAATTCTCTAGTTGCCCTAATTTTCGGAGTCCTATGTATTTTCGAGGTTTCTGCAAAACCAAACCATCAAGTCAGGCCGAACATCGTCTTCATGCTTGCTGATGATATGGGTTGGAACCAGCCGGGATTTAATGGTGGCAAAAAAGAACTTACTCCAAACATTGATAAGTTTGCCGAGTCCAGTATGAGTCTGACCCATTATTATACTCATTCAGTTTGCGCCCCGACCCGGGGAGCTTTTTTGACTGGGCGTTACTCTTTTAGAAACTGGATGGATTGGCGTTCGGAGGACTTTGGAAAACCGAGCTATCTCAAGGCATTAGGGCTCACTTTAGCTCATAACGAGAGGGGTGAACCTACGCGCCGCATTCATGCTCTTTCTTCGGAAGAGAGGACAGTCGCTGAGGTCCTGAAAGATGCAGGATACTTTACTGCCATTGTGGGTAAGTGGCATTGCGGTGAGTGGTTACCGGAGCATCTACCAATGGGGCAGGGTTTTATGCATCAGTACGGACATTATGCGTGGGGAATTGATTATTATACCAAGACGATTGTACATAATGCACCTGCAAGATTTGCGGTCTATGACTGGCACAGGAACCAGAAGCCTTTGAAGGAGGAGGGCTATGCTACGGATCTTTTTGCTGCAGAAGCTGAGAAGGTAATCGCTGCTCAGAGTAAAGATAAGCCATTCTTTCTATACGTCCCTTTCAATGCAGTTCATGGACCTTTGAATCCTCCTCCGAACTTTGATGGAGACAAGGATGATCCATTAGCGATTAGAGACTCGATGCTTAAATCACTCGATGATGCTGTTGGTAGAATCGTTGCGGCAGTTGATAAGAATGGATTCAAAGATAATACTATCGTTGTTTTTACTAATGATAATGGACCCGTTCTTGAGTCGATGAGTGAACCTTATCGCGGCACCAAAAATACCACTTTTGAGGGGGGAGTTAGGGTCCCTTGCTTAATCAGATGGCCAGGTCATATAGAGTCAGGTTCAAAAAATAATGGTATGATGTTTATTGCTGACTGGTTCCCGACCTTTAATGCTCTAGCGGGGGTCAAAGAGCCGGCCCAAGATAAAATTGATGGCATGAATATGATAGATATGCTCTTCAATGGTAATGATAGTCCAAGGGATGAGATTATCTTTGAGGTGAGTGGAAGTGTTCGGTTGCCGACCATTCGAAAAGGGGACTTTAAGCTGATGGGGGACATGCTTTTTAATGTGAAAAAGGATCCCGGTGAAAAAAATGACATTGCTAAAGAGAGGCCCAAGATAGTGAAAAGACTTTCGGAAAGGTTAGCCTCTGTTGCCAAGGAAAGGCCTCCCCTAGGGGACAAACCATTACTCATGGACCCTCCTTTACCATACATTTATGGGCAGGAAGAAAATCAGTCCCCTCCAAAGTGGTTGAAGGACCATGTTGATAGGGTCAGATCCAAGCAACCTAAGGAATGGGCTCCTGGAACGACTCCATGGCCTCAGGCACCCAAAGGAGCTCATGCGGCTAAACAATAGACTGAAAATATTAGCGTGACCCCTCAATCGCAATCAGGTATTATTTACGAATGAAACAATTTTTTTCCTTCATTTTATGTTTGTTTGTTGGTGTTTCGATCGGCCCTTTAAGTGCTGATGAAATAAGCCTAAAGTCAATTTTTAACGGTAAGGACTTAACGGGTTGGGAGGTTCCTAAAGATAATATTTGGTTCACTGCTAAGGACGGAATTCTGAAACTTGAAAATGGACCAAAGAAAAGAGGGCAAACCCTTTGGACCTCTCAAGAGTATGAGGACTTTGAAATCGAGTTTGATTTTAAAATGGGTAAGGGGACCGTTGATTCGGGAATATATGTGAGGAATTCTAGGGAGCAGATACAGATTGGTATCTCGGGATCCCTCAAGAGGGACATGACTGGATCCCCGTACATTTCAGGTAAAGGCTATCCGGTCGAAGCCAAAGGAATTAAGGATCTTCTCAAGCTAGATGACTGGAACACAATGAAGATCCGGGCAAAGGGAAAGAAATATACTGTTTGGCTCGCTGGTAAAGAAGTGATGAATTACGAGTCAGAATCTGCTCCTAAAAAAGGAAAGATTGGTATTCAGCTTCATGGAAGCAGAGTAATGTCCATTGAGTATAGGAATATGAAGGCCGCTCCAATCAAGTAATCTAATTGCTTACTTAAATATTTTTTGACCAACTTCTTTCTGAAGTTGATGAGCCATATGAAACTGATTAAACGCATTCTTTCGTTAATAATATTTTGCTTATTTTTTGGGATCAGGGCCGAGTCCAAAGAGCCTAATATCGTTTACATCATGTCAGATGAGTTGGCTTATTATGAGCTGTCTCATATGGGTAACTCTTACATTAAGACTCCGAGAATTGATCAGATGGTGAAGGAGGGGATTCGTTTCACCAACGCTTATGCGGGTTCACCCGTCTGTGCGCCTTTACGTTGTAATTTGATGACAGGCAAACACGCGGGACATGCTTCTGTCCGGGCCAATGATGGTGGGACTCCTCTCAGGGAGGATGAAATTACTATAGCAAGTTCATTGAAGGCCGGAGGATATTCTACTGGCGGATTTGGAAAGTGGGGATGCGGCGGTCGAGGCTCGACAGGAGTGCCCGAGAAACATGGGTTTGATGTTTTTTTTGGTTATTATGATCAGGTACATGCACACTCATTTTATCCTCCATATCTAATTAAAAACAGCAAAGAGGTTCCCTTGGAAGGTAACGTGGGAGGCCGTTCAGGGAAGAGTTATTCGCATTACCCCATCGTTGAGGAGGGGCTCAATTTTATTCGGGACAATAAGGATAAAAAATTCTTCGCTTATTTTCCGATAACTCCACCTCATGGGATGTACGACATTCCTGAGAATGATCCTGCTTGGCGACTCTATAAGAATGAGGATTGGATTAAAGATCCCAACATTTCTCAGGACATTAAGAATTATGCCGCAATGGTCAGCATGGTTGATTACAATGTTGGTCAGATATTAGATTTACTCAAGGAGTTGGGGCTGGAAAAGGACACTGTGGTTTTTTTCACTGGTGATAACGGTGGCCAGGACCGGTTCCGGTCAAAGGAACATCCTAGAGGATTTTTTGGTCCAAATGTAAATCCTAAGTCTGGTGTGGAATATCGTGGTGGGAAAGGGAATCTCTTCGAGGGTGGACTCAAAATACCGTTCATTGTGAGGTGGCCAGAGAAGATTGAGTCAGGGATCACGAGTGACTTTGTATTTTATCAGCCGGATATTTTTCCTACTCTCGCAGAAATTGCTGGAACTGAATGTCCTGACGATCTGGATGGTATGTCTTTTTTACCAACCTTGCTGGGAAAGGAACAGGAAAATCATGAATTTTTATATTGGGAATTTGGCAATCAGGTTGCAGTTCGTGTTGATGATTGGAAAGCGATCTCAAATCGAAAAGAGAATGTTTGGGCACTTTATGATTTGAGTAAGGATGTGAGTGAAAAGAACGATGTTTCGGAGGACAATGAGGGAATACTTAAAAAGTTAAAGACGATAGCGGTTCGGGAACATACGCCTCCAAGGACCGGTAATTATTCTGACAGGACCCTGCATGAGCGTGACCGCTGGGCAAAGTGGGGAAACTCTAACGGCCAACCTCAGAAATTCCGAGGCAAGGTGAATAGGATTAAACATAAGAACCTTATACCCGCGAAGAAAATGAAACTTGTGAGTTTCAGCAGTGAGAATATATCCAATAGAAGATTAGCGAAGTATGCAATTGACGGAGATCCAAGGACAATATGGCATACTCGTTGGTCCGATCGTGCAGTAAAGCATCCTCATCATCTTCTCATTGATCTAGGAGCTAAATATCAGGTATCTGGTGTACGGTATCTCGTGAGGCAGGACGGCGGTTGGAATGGTGCATTTGCTGACGTTCAACTTTATGTTTCGGATGATCCTGAGAAGTTCAGCTCTGAACCAACCATGACGGGCAAATTTAAAAAGGATAAGAAGTCCCAGTCCATAGACTTCGATGAATCGAAAGAGGGTCGTTATCTTAAGATTAGAATTTTGTCAGAGGTGAACGGGGGGACCTGGGCCTCAGCAGCGGAAATTGGTATCATTGGAATTTTATCTCAGTAGAGATAAAAATTACTAATAGTGTTTCCAGAGCTTTTTACTAAAGAGTACCAGAGCATATACAAATCCTAGCCTTCCTAGGATCATGAAAAGACAAAGCATTAAAGTGCTGGGAGTTGAAAGGTGGGCGAAATTGTTTGTTGGGCCGAACTCTGCAAAGGCCGGGCCATTATTGGATAGAGTTGTAATAACTGATGCCATGCATCCTGTTAATGACAGTTCTGGCTCTAATATGCGCATTGCGAGGGACCCGAGGATGAGGAAGAAAAAAGCAAAGGTTAAGATAACGAAGAGTTGACCTAATGTGTTTTTATCCACGCTCTTGGAACTGTTTACCATTTTAGGGATTGTTTCCATTTGGGGACGGAACGTTCGGGTAAGTTCGCTCCTTGAAAAGCGGGCCCAGAGAAGAACTCTACTCACTTTTAGTCCTCCCGCAGTCGACCCAGAACAGCCTCCGATCACCATAAGAATGAGGAGGATTTCTTTACTGAGGATGGGCCATTGGTCGTAATTTCCTGAAGCGTATCCGGTACTTGTGGAAATAGAGACAATGTTAAATATTATATTAAGAGCAGAATCACTTCCGGAATTAAGGGAATTGTTAATTAGTGTGATTGCAATGGCTGAAATCAGAAGGATAAGAAACCATCTAGTCTCTTCATTGTCTCGGAGATCTCCTAACCGGCGCCTCTTAATTAATAATAAGTATAGGAATAAACTTATACTACAAATTAGCATGAATAGAATGGCCCATATCTTAGCCCCGGTACTGAAGCTAGAGAAACTGTCATTTTCAGTTCCAAATCCTCCCGTTGCGGTTGTGGTGAGTGCGTGGTTTATCGATTGGAATAAGCTCATTCCAAACACATAGTAACCAAGTCCGCAGATCAGTGTTAGGCCAACATATAGGGTCCATAAAGATCTTTGAGCTTTACTGAAATTGGAAAAATTCAGGTCTGAAATTGGCAGTGATGATTCTGCGCCGAACATCATTTTTCCGGATGCTCCGTCCTTTGATTGTAATAAGAGGAAAATCATAACGATCCCAAGTCCTCCGAGCCATTGAGTCAGTGAGCGCCAGAACAATAGAGACCTTGGTATTTCTTGGAGATCAACGGTCACGGTTGATCCTGTCGTGGTCAGTCCCGAAATGGCTTCAAAGATGGACTGAGCGAACGAAAGATCGGTATTGCATAACAGATGAGGAAGCGCTGCATGTAGTCCACATACGAACCATGCGATCCCAGCAATGGCGATTGCTTCTTTCCGAAGCATTTTTTGATCATTACTTTTCTTTAAATAACGGGAACCGCCATAAAGAAGGAGCGCTGAGAAAAGGGTAATTGAAATACAGATAATCCATGACTGAAGAGCCATTTCATTACTATGTTTTGATTGTTCCGGGATTGGAATTGAGTAACCAGCAATGACGGCAATCCCCATCGCAGTTGCGAGGATCAGAAGAAGGTAACTGATTGACCTGAAAATGATGGAAAAATTCATTAGCAGTTGGCAGGCACAATGATAGCCGGACAGGTGGCTTTAATTCTGTGAAGAATGGGCATGCTGTGCGGTGAGCTTCGCCCTAAAATGATGTTCAGTCAATTCACGCTCTTAAATTACCTTGAATTCATCGATTCTTTGAGATTTTTGTGACTTTATTACTTTAAGAAATGTTACTGGGTCATTAAGTTGCCAGAAATGTTAATTGATCTTCGTAGTGATACTGTCACACGTCCAGACCATGGGATGCTTCAGGCTATGCATGATGCGGAGGTCGGTGATGATGTTTTTGGTGATGATCCTACAGTCATAGATTTAGAGTTGGAATCAGCCAAAATGTTTGGAAAAGAGGCGGCATTATTTTTGCCTAGTGGCACTCAAAGTAATCTTGCGGCATTACTGACCCATTGTGATAGGGGCGACGAATATATCGTTGGTCAGGAAGCACACACTTACCTCTTTGAAGGAGGAGGGGGAGCTTGCCTCGGAGGCATTCAGCCGCAGCCATTGAATCAGGAACCGGACGGGACTCTGGATCTGAATAAAGTTGATTCTCTAATTAAACCTGATGATTATCATTATGCCCGGACCCGGTTACTTTGTCTCGAAAATACGACCTGGGGAAAGGTTTTGCCAGAGTCTTATCTTAAAGAAGCGAAGGATCTTGCTGAAGAGAGGATCCTTAGGCTTCATTTGGATGGTGCGAGAATCTTTAATGCAGCGGTTGAAGAAGATGTGCCAGTATCAAAAATAGCATCATACTTTGATTCTGTTTCAACTTGTCTTTCGAAGGGCCTAGGTGCTCCTGTAGGTTCTGTTTTATTGGGTGATATTAAATTTATTGCTCAGGCCAGAAGATGGAGGAAGATGCTGGGTGGAGGAATGAGGCAGTCAGGCATTCTTGCCGCTGCTGGTTTGTATGCCTTAAAAAATAATGTGAATAGATTAATTGAGGATCACAAGAATGCTCAGAAGTTAGCAAATTCTCTGGGAACCTTTGATGGAATTGAGGCTGAGCCTGCTTACACAAATATGGTATTCGTATCAGTTCATGAAGATAAGAGGCAAGGACTCATTGAGCATCTAAGAAAGAATAATGTCCTTGTGACAGGGTTCATTGGATCAAGACTCAGATTAGTGACTCACAAGGATGTGAATGAGGCCGCAATTGACCGAGCAATAAATTGTTTTGCAGATTATTTCTGTTCCTAGGACTGTTATTTTGAGTCCTATTTGAAATGGAATGCACTTATTTTATTTTCAAGCATTTCAGGGAGAATAAGTATTTTCTTTTCTGATAAGTAGGCATGATCGGCTGCACCCTTTGGAAAGGTTGCCCATGTTTTAGATTTCCCTGATTTGTTTACGTGGAAGACCTTTCCTGCGATCCAGTCAGTGACTATGTAACCGCCATTTCCGTCAGATTCCACTCCATCTAGATTACCTAGAGGTTCTTTGGTCAATGGAGTAATTTTTTTATTTTGTAAATCCAAAGACAGTAACCGGCCAAGTTTTTTTGTGGTGAAATCATCCTGAATTTCCAGCCCCCAAGCACCAATGATCAGTTTGTTGCCCTCAACTAGGAGGCCGTTCGGATGTTCAATTTCCGTTCCTTCTGCGAGGATTGAGACCTTATCATTTTTGTATTGATAAATGATGCTGGCGATCATGTCACTGAAGTAAACGGTACCATCCTCGCCACAGGCCAGATCATTCAGGAATTTAGCATTGGCTATTTTTACAGAATGGGTCTGTTTTCCGCTCTTGATATTGAATGCTACGATCCTGTCAATGTCAGTGACCCATAGGGTTTCTCCAGTGCTTCTAAGTCCTTTCGGAGCATTTAATCCAGTGGCCCACTTATTTTTAATTATTTTCCCATTTATATTTAATTTAGATATCCAGCCGTCACCGTCCTTTCCGGCTCCTCCTCCAGCACCTATTTGTGAAACGAACAGAAATCCAGACCCTTTATCAAGGTAACAGCTTTCGGGTGACTGAATTGTTTCTGTGTGGGACCATATTGGAGTCGGATTTTCTTTTGCTCCTAACTGAATAAATGGCAAAAAGAAAATCAGTGAGTATTGAGTAATTAATTTCATCGTATTAAGATTGGGACGGAATATAGATAATTTTTTTCTCTGATTCAGGTAAATCATTTTTGATTGGCCATTCTATGAGTGAAGGATAATTGGATAATGGGTCTAATTTAACAGAAAAAATTGATCCGATCGAGTGTTCTGGCATTTTTTTTCCTTTAAATAAACCGGTCCTAGCAACGCGGATCTTTTGGCCTGATAGATCTTGATTTCCTTCGTTATCTCTCACTATAACGTATTCATTTAAGACGAAAGCATTCTTTTTATCATTCATGTATTCTTTCGTAATGACAGATTTTGCAATGAGTCGCAGATTAAGATCGAGTGATTTCTTTTTCGATATTTGGGCGGGTTTCCCCTTTTCCTTTTTAGGGATAACTTTTTTAACAACGAGAGTCGCTCTAGGCGCCTTTCCTTTTTTTAATTGTTCTGCGACCATTAGATTTGATTGTCCTTTTCTCCAACGATACCCTGTCCCGAAAGGTAACTTTTGTGATTCCTGTTTGTAGATATCTCTTAGATTTGCTTGGTAGTGATCCTGAAAAAGCTCAATGGGTTTTGTATAAGTTCCGAAAAATTTCATTTGCCAAGAGGATTGGTTGAAATGTCTCATCGGGATGCCGGAGTCGTCCTGAATGATGCTCGTTGAGTTGGACAATAGATGGTTTCGTATTTGTGAGAAATAACTCTTATGCATTAGATACGATGCGGCTTTTACGTAGCTTTTTCCTTTTGGAATTGATTCTAAGTATTTCAAAAATCCAGATTTTAAAATCAAGCCATCAGAAATATTAGTTTGAAAATAATCTACTAGAACATCTCTACCATTTTCATGAACGGCTCTGATCCGAACTGCATTACTATTCGATTGAGTGCCTTGTAATTGGCTAATGGTTCCATCTTTGTTGAGCTCGATGAAATCAATGTCCCTGATACTAAAACCGGAACCTGACAAGAATAGACACATGATTGGGAGAGTTCCATTGTAGAAGGACCTTGAGAGCTCTGCCCTCATATCTATTGTTTTAAAGAAACTGAAACGTAAGCTCTCTTCCAGAATCTTGCGAATTTCTTCAAGCGCTTGGTTGGAATTTTCCCCCCTAAGAATATCTGACTTAGGGAATTTTCCTACAGGCTCAAGACCACAGAGTATAAATTGCGTTGCGTCTGGAAACATATACAAAGCATGAAGAATGTCGGGGCCGCTGAAAGGATACCTTATGGATTCGGATCGATTTGAATTACTTAAATTTCTTTCAGACCAGGATCTCATCGGCCTTAGGTTGGATTTTTTATAACGGCTCCAAGCCTTTTTCATTAATTGTTCATGCTTTTTCCAGTTTTCGCCTGAGGTGATATCTTTTTCTTCTGGGACTGAAATTCCGGCAAGTAATCTGGATGTTAAATCAATGTCTTTTATGAATTTAGGCTCCTTACCTGATACATTCATTAATGTTACAAAAAAGATAATTCCCAATTTTACTAATTTCCAAAAGATACCCATGAAGTTGGTTTTCTAATTTTAGATTGCTGTCTCTCCCTCGTTTGACTCTTGCGTTGAGTCCCCCATTCTTTTTCGGATCTCTGAGAGTTCTTTCTTTAGGCCGGTACGGAAATAAATTGCATCGGCCTTGTGGATTAGAAAGTTTGCTCCCATGTCAAGAAAACGGACATGTTCATCGTTAGTTCCCCAGAAGTGCAGGCCTGCACCAATTCCAAGCGACCGTGCTTTGGTGATTATTTTTTCTGTGGCTCTTAGAAATTCAGGATGATCATACTGTTCAGGTAAACCGATGCTGCATGACAAATCATGAGGGCCAATTAGGACCGCATCGACACCATCAATTCCCATGAGCTCGTCCATTCTGCTCATGGCCTCTATACTTTCAATGTTTATAACTAAGGCATTTTTGGCAGTGTTCTTTGCTATATAATTATCTAATTCCTCATCAAGTTTTTCTCCGCTCAGGCACTGATCGAGCTTTTTCCCTTTAAGAGGTCTGAACTTTGTCGCGCCTCTAAGAGCCTGAACTTGTTCTGGAGTTTCAATGTAAGGGGCAACGATGGCAACGGCTCCATCATCCAATGCGACTGTTGCACGGTCCGGGTCAGGGTCTGTGATTCTGACTAGTGGGGGAATTCCCATGGCCGAGTAGGTTCGGCACATCCAGCTGAGAGTTTCCCGACTAATGGCGATATGTTCTGTGTCAATGAACACAAAGTCGAGTCCGCAGTCTCCAATTATCTTTGGCCAGAATGGAGAAGTGGAAACTACAAGAGTGCCGTAGATGCGTTCTTCTGATCGCAGTGCAGTTCGGAAATTTTCGGGTTTCATTTTTTTCTATTATCAACTTTAACAGGTTTCCCTGCTTTGGATGAATCAATCGCAGCACTGACAGTTGCACAAATGTCTCTAGCTTCAACACAATCAAGTATGGGTTTTTCCGTTCCGTCAATAGATCGTGCGAAATTTTCTGCAAGTAGGTAATTATTTTTATCCGCGATTCTTTGGTTCTTGAACTCCGTTGATGGTTGATCGCGGTAATAGATTGAGACTTCAGGCCTGGCCTCGGAAATGACCGCTGAACCTTTTGTTCCTATTATATGCAGTTTAATTTCACCAATGTCGGGATGGGACGCGGCGCCGATCCTTCCTATACTCAGTGAACCGGTTATGCCTCCCTCGATTTCGAGAGTGACCGTTGCAAGGTCATCAACATCGTTATCGAAGTGAGCCTGATGAAAATGGGACTTTGTCCGAGCAAACACTTGCTTCACTTTGGCCCCTCCAGTCAACATTTGTATGTATGCTAGCGGGTAAATTCCCTCCACTTCGAGCTCACCCATCGCCTCAGTTCCTACTCCACCATCAGAGCCGTCAGCATGTGCTTCTAGTTGTCTGTCCAGCCATTCGATCGGAGGATCGTTGGATTTTCTTGAGCCGATCGGTGGACCAGCATCTTTTGAGAAATAGAAATCACAGTGAACTGATAATAATTTTCCGATCTCTCCTGAACTTACTTTCTGATTTGCTTGAATGAGTGCGGGTAAGTAGTTGCGATTCCAGACCAGGCAACGTACTCCATTTTCATTAACAGCATCAATCAGCTTGTCACATTTATGTGTGTTCGTGGAAAGGGGCTTATCAACTACTATATGTACACCGGCCTCAGCTGCGATGATAGCCAGTTCACAGTGTCGCTCGGCTTCAGGACTCACCGCAACGGCGTCAATTGGATTATCTTTTATTGCTGCGGTAATGTCTTTTATATAAGGAATTTGAAATTCATCGGCGAATTTTTGATTCCTTTCGTGTGTCCATTCTGGTCTGGAGATTTCATCACTGACAAAACTTAAATTAAATCTTGGATGTGCAGCAATGGCGCGTGGTAGATAGTCATGTTTGACCACACTCAAGACTCCTACTCTATAAGGTTCTTTTTCTCTGTCAGTTCTCTTCATTTAGAATAATATCTTTACCCGGCCTTTGAAAATATTTTAAATGCTTCATTGTAACTCTTTGAATTACTTTCCAGATTCGCACCAGTCTTTACTTTTTGAATAAAGTCTTCCAGCATGGGCCCAATGAAATTCATGCTGGTATCAGGGCATTTTGCGTCTGGTCCTCCACCACTAAAAAAGAGATTACGGTTTCTGTGATCATCTGCATAAGCTGCCCCCCTTGAGCCGATTAGGCATAATGATTCGTAATTGTCACCAGCAGGTAGTGAGTTGTTGAAATCAAGAAGTGCCATTCCTCCACATTCAAATCCAAGATGAATGAGTGAACATTTAATTTCATTTTCAGCTGATGTCGTTCCATGAATATGTTCAGGCTCAGTACCAAAGAACCACAGAGCTAGGTCAATGGTATGGACTATTTCTTGAACTTCATCTGAGTTTTGTTGATTCCATAAGTGCATCCTTATAAGACCTAATTTTCCTAAGTTGCCAGCGTCCAGACTTTCTCTTAAGGCAATTACTTCTGGAAAGAACCGTTTTGGTAATGCTGGGACTATGAGAGGTTTTCTCTCAATGGGTGATGATCCATATAATAGGATAGGCTTTTCATTGGATTGGATATTTGCATCGTCAGTGACGATCGCATCTGGATTTTCATCAGTACTCACTACTTCAATTTCATCAACCCATGATGCAGCAATAAGGAAATCCTCCTGATGATTAGATAATTGAAACGCCAATCGTGTCATTATTTATTCATATCACGTTTACTAGTATCAGGTGCCAATGTTACGGCAATCATTCCTAAAATAAAAATCAGGCTAGTGATTTGTCCTACTTGTGCGTGGTTACCATCAAACATTGCCTTTAACCAAGGTGTAAGAAAAATAGTTGCTGCTGTGAGAATTCGTCCATAATTGAAACTGACTCCGGCACCAGTGGCTCGAACTTTGGTTTCAAAAAGTTCAGGAAGGAAGAACGGCAACCAACCGAAGAAAATTCCATTAAAAAATCCCCAAAGGATAACGAAAACCAAAAAGTTGGGATCCGTTGGTGAAGCAAACCAAAATATGTATTGGGATATAATTAAGGCAAATAGACAAGATACAAAATAGCATGATCTCCTCCCGATTTTCAGAGCAATAATTGCAGCCAGACCACTACCAATAATGCTAGCGATGGAACGAGTTTGCAAAATTTGAGCCTTCAATTCGGGTGAGCCGACTTCAGATGCCCAAGGTATAATCCAGGCAAAACATCCCCAACCTCCAAGTAAAGGAACAGTAGCAAGAATAATGCCGATCAGGGTGACCCCGAGGTAGGGTTTTTTAAATACTGATGGGGAAATTAATTTTTTAGTTTCTTCTTCACTGCCTTGGTTTTGGGAAGCGATCCATGTCGGAGATTCTTTAACAAAAAAGAGAATGATTAATCCTAGTGGGGCTGAGTAGGCACCTATCAAAAAAACACCTCTGAATGAATCTGCATCGGCTGGATTTCTGGCCATCATTGTAGCAAAGGTAAAGATACCGATGTTTCCGGCCATTCCGATCAGACTGGCCATGACTGGCCGTGCAATTTTAGACCAAGCCTCGGACACCAAAGCAACACCGTTCGGCCAACAACCCCCAATACCCAGACAGGCAAGAAAACGAATGCAAAGTAATTGAAGAGGATCTTGAACAAAATAAGCAATTCCTGTGAGTACTGAGAACCAGAGGATAGAAATGCCAAGGGTGCGAGTTCTTCCGATCCTATCACCAAGTTTTCCAAAAATATAGCCACCAGCTGCAGCCCCGAAAAGAAATGCACATTGCTGATAGGCCCACCAGTCAGAAATGAGATTATTTAGCTGTTCCGGATTTAATTTGTCTGACCAGCCTGATTCAATGATCAGATATTTGGTGGCATCGTTAATTAGATTGGTCATTCCAATCTGCATGCCGCCGAAGAACCATCCAAGAAAAGCAACCACTAGGATGGTGATGCGAGAATTGAGTGAAAGTGATTCCTTGTCCATTGAAATGAAACTTGACCTAAAATAACTGAGGATGCGAGTCTTGCTTTGTTGTTAATTGACGAATTATTATATAAAAATGAAGATTATATTTATATTTTCCTTAGCAGTTGTAATTTGTGGCTTGGTTCCTACGTATGCGGAAGATGGGCTCGAGTCAATTTTTGATGGAAAGACTCTGGACGGATGGAATTGTCGGCCATCTTCACAGTCAAAAAACTGGTCAGTAGAAAAGGGTCAAATCATTGGTCGTGGCAAGGGTCAAGAATCATATCTTATGTTCAATGATCAACTTGGGGACTTTGAGCTTAGATTTTCTTACAAGTTAATTAGTGACGAAGGTAATACCGGGGTAGAAGTAAGAAGTCATCCGGTCAAAGGTAGGGCAAGTAGGTTGCATGGATACCATGCTGACATTGGGCACATTGGGATAGGTGACAAGGTCCTGGGAGCTTGGGACTTTCATGAAAATAATCGTGGTGATTATCTTGCTAAGAGGGGTCACAGAGTCACCATAAATGAGAATGGTAAGAAAGAAATTGAAGAGATAGATGGTGCCTTTGAGCCTAGCGACGCTAAGGAGGGAGATTGGAATAAGGTGGTCGTTTATGCTAAAGGGAACAGATTATGGTTCACTATTAATGGTAAGATTGCATCCGAGGTCATTGATAATGAAGAAGCAAAGAGGCTTGATAAGGGCTACATTGGTTTTCAGCTTCATGGCGGTGACAAGATGGTAGTTGCGTTCAAGGACATTTCAGTAAAACGATAAATTTATGAGCATTGAACCTCATTCCGTTGGTGTAGGTGTTCTTGGTGCCACTGGTTATATAGGCGAGCCTTACCGTGCGGAAATGCGTCAATGCGATGGGGTGAGGATCATTGCGGTTTGTGCCCGCCGCAAAGAGCCTCTACAAAGAGCGGCCCTTGAGGATGGAGCTGATCTTGCAACTGATGACTGGAGGCAGGTCATAGAACATCCTGATGTTAACTATGTGGTAGTTGGGACTCCTGACGCACTTCATTATGAGGCTGTGATGGCTGCTGCTGCTGCTGGTAAGCACTTATTTTGCGAAAAACCCTTAGCCATGAATGTTGGAGAGGCTAGGGAGATGCTCCAAGCATACTTGGACAATGAAACCTTAGCGCATTTTGTGCCTCTATGGACCCGCTGGTCACCTGGTTTTGTTGCGGCTAAGGAATTAATTGAAGAGGGAGCCATTGGGGAAGTTAAAGCCGTCATATATCGCTGGCATAATCCGCGCCCAGCTGACATGGCGTTGACTTGGAGAGATGATCCTACTCTTTCATCATCTGGAACGATTGCTGATGTTGGCTCACATGCATATGACACAGTGAGATGGATAATTGGAAAAGATGCGATCAGAGTCCTTGCGCATGCTGATACTATTACTCCAGCAAAACTTGATTTTGGTAATGTAAATCTTACCGAAGCCCTTGAGTGTGGAGGGCAAGGGACTGATGGTGTATCTTCAAGGAAAGGTAATACTGTTGATTACGCCAGTATTGCTTGGGAATTTGAAGGTGGAGTTGTTGGATCTATTGTCCTATCACATGCGCCTTTTCTTCGTAGAGGTCTCGTTCCTGAGCTTGAGTTACATGGTACCGAGGCTTCTTTAACGGTGGATCGGTTCCATGGTAAGGTAACGATTGGTAGGCCAGATAACTCAGTTGAAGTTGTTAAGGAAGTTGATCCCGGAGGATTTGATATAGGTAACCGTTTTGAGAAATGGGTCATTCCTGCACTTCGTGAAGTGATGGGTGGTAAGTCCCAGTTAGAAGTGGATGCGCCTAACTTAGTTGATGGTCTCAAGGCTCAGCTCTTTACTGACGCGTCTCTGAAATCCTCAAAAACAGGAGAGTGGGTTGATGTGGGTGCCGTAAATTAGGGCCGTTGCACTAGAACAACGAATAAGGGTAAGGAGTTCATGTTGGATCATGGGAAAAGAATTGACCCGTGGATTGAACTTTATAAAATGAGGCGAAATCACCGCAGTTTGGTTTCAATAAAGGAGTCAAACCGAACCAATGATATGATGATCAGGCTATTAGCGTTTTTATTTTTTTCTATTTCCTCAGTTTTCGCTAAACCACTTCAATTGGAAGACGGGGACGTTGTTACCTTTCTTGGTGGCACTGATTTGGTTAGGGCTCAGAAAGAGGGGACGTTAGAAGCGGCGATAACTCACCGTTTTAAGGATTTAAATATTAAGTTTAGGGATTTGGCATGGGAAGGGGATACAGTTTTCTTTCAAAGCACGGTCCGTGAAAGGTGGAGGCGGGAGGCGTTTGGAAGTCTTGAAGAGCAACTCAAAAGAGTAGGAGCAAATGTGGTCATTTCCCAGTTTGGTAAAATGGAGTCTCTCAATGGAGAAGTTGCCCTCAAAGAATTCTTAGAGTCTTATGAGAAGCTCATTAACGAATTACAGGCCGGCAATCGTAGAGTCGTCATTCTTGCTCCTTCGCCCTTTGAATGGGGTTCCGCTAATGATCAATTTCTTGATAAATACACTGATGGTATTGAATCTCTCGCAATTAAGAAAAAGATACCATTCATTAAAGGGAACTTCGCTGAGGAACTTGGTGAAGAGCCCCCAATGAATCTAATTTTGTCAGTGAGGGAAAAGCATCGCCTCTGGTATGATTATTGGAGGCCGGCAAACTGGAAGTGCCTCTTTGGAGATGATAGTAAACGGGTTTTTTCGAATGCAGCTGAGGGGCTCCCTTCATTCAAGGAGGAATGGCAATTATTTCCAAAACTCATAGAAAATGCAGAAACTAATATTCGAAAAGGAGTAAAGAATGTACCTGCTTCTGCACCTAAGAGGACAGGTTCTCGTGAAGCGGACATCAAAAAAGAACTCGAAGCTTTTGATGTTATGGATGGGTTTGAAGTTAACCTTTTTGCTGACGAGACCCAAGGCATAGCAAATCCTTTATCTGTGCGGTGGGATGCTAGGGGAAGAATGTTTGTGGCATGTTCGGATGTATATCCCCAAATTGAGCCTGGGGTCATGCCTAATGATAAAGTTATTATGATTGAAGATCTTAATGGTGATGGAGTAGGCGACAAGTCGAGCATATTTGCGAAAGGTCTTAATATTCCTACCGGAATGGAAGTGGGAGCTGATGGAGTATACGTTGGGCACAATACTGAATTATTACACTTTGACTGGGAAGGAAAGAAGAAGCTGGTCCTTAGTGGTTTTGGCAATGGGGATTCGCATCAGACTATGAATTCATTTGCTTGGTCTCCGGGCGGAGAACTTTGGTTTTGTCAGGGTGATGGAGTAGAGTCTCGTGTTGAAACGCCTCATGGTGTATCCTCACTGTTTCAGGCTGGTGTATATAGATTGAGACCAGATGAACTGAAGTTGGATCCTTTATTGGATGACTTCATGGGGCCTGGTAATCCATGGGGTGTTGCCTTCGATGATTACGGTCAATCATTTGTGATTGATGGAGCCGGTGGAGTATCCTACCTGACTCCGGCATCAATTCCCGCCAAAAGGCGTCTGCGCCTGCCTCGCATTGGTCGTCCTGGAGGTTACTGCGGTATAGATTGTTTAGGTGCTAGTAATTTGCCTACTGAAATGGCTGGTGATTTTCTTATAGGTGATTATAAAAAAAACCAAGTTAGCCGATTCGCTGTTTCATCTGATGGTGGAGGTTTTAAAGTGAATTGGCGCGAACCGATTCTTCGTTCTAGCCATCGTAATTTTCGCCCAATCGATGTTAAAGTTGGTCCTGACGGTGCGATTTATGTCGTTGACTGGTACAATCCTTTGACCTGTCATCAGGATGACTTTTATAGGCATCCAGCGAGGGATAAAACACATGGTAGGATTTGGAGAATAACACCTAAGAAAGGTGCCCTCAAAGTGCCCGAACTGGTGAACTTAGCAGATCAAGATTTGGTTGAAATGCTGGCTTCTCCGGAAAGATGGACAAGGCTCAAAGTTAAGCAATTGCTCTCGAGGAGAGATCAATCAAGAGTTATTAAGATATTGCGCAATTGGGTTTCGTCTCGTGCGGGACTTGATCTACTTGAGGCTCTATCTCTTCTTGAGTTTTTGAGTGTCCCAGATTCTCAAATCTTAATTAAAAATATAAATTCAGATGATCCGAGAATCAGAGCTTATGCGGCTAGGGTCATAGGTCGATGGGGTACGAGGCTTGAGGGGTACCAGGACCTATTATTAGGTCTGGCCCGGGATAAACATCCGAGGGTCAGGATGGAGGTTCTTCTGTCTTGTGCTCAAATACCGGAACCAAATTCCATTTTAGCTGCGGCTGCTGTTGCTGAAGTTCCAAAAGATAAATGGATTAATTATGCTTTTTCTCAGGCAGTTCACCATCTTAAACCGATTTGGATACCGGCTTTCAGAGAAGGTAATCTTGACATCGCCAAATATCAGTCAGGCTTTTCAGATGTATTAAGCCAGTCTGACTCGAAAGCTATTATCTCGGAGATCCGTGATCTTGTTAAGAAAGGAAATATCAATAATGAAACAACGGCAAACCTTCTTAGTTCACTTATTATTCTGGGAGATGAGGATGATTTGAAGTTTGTTTTAAATTTAGAGGAACTTAATTCATCAGTGCTGATGACGTTAAGAAATCAACAAAGACCAGAATTTGAAATTCATCAAAGATTGGCGAATTATCTTAAAAATGAGGATCGAGAAATAAGAAAAGCGATAATTGATTTGATAGGGGCTTGGGAAGTTGAGGAGCTCATGAAGGAGATTTCAGGCATTGCATCTAATACAGAGATAAATACAGAGATCAGGGCAAAAGCACTTAAATCAATGGGTTCTATTGGTGGCAAAGAAGCACTGCAAATCAGCATGAAAATTGCGACCAGTGACAATGATCCTTGTCAGTTAGATGCTGTTAGTTCTGTGATTAGCATGGACATTTCTAATGGAATCAAATTGGCAGTTAACCTCTTGAATGAGGGATTGGATTCTGAGCAGTTATCACAGCTATTTGATGCTATTGCATCAAGAAATGGTGCTATGGAACTATTGGCAGATGAATTACCAGAAACTTCAATTAATAAAGAGAGGGGATCATTAATTAGGCAAGCATGGATAGCTAAGGGTCTAGTGAGTCCTGAATTATCTTCGAGTCTTGACCAGCTAGCAGGCATACCAGCGCCAAGAATTGAATACACAGATTCAAATATTCGTAAATTTGTCAGAGCCGGTAATGCCGGTGATATAAAGAAAGGCGCTGATCTATTTAAATCTGCGGGGCTTGGATGCTTTGCTTGTCACAAGGTAGGTAATGTTGGCGGAATAATTGGTCCTGATCTTTCGGCCCTAGGAAGTGGTGTACCATTTGATAGGATTGTTACAGAGGTCTTATGGCCCACTCTTCAAGTCAAGGAGGGGTACTCCTTGACGAGGGTAGTGACAAAAAAATCACATACTTTACAAGGTTATGAACAGGCTAGTCGAGATGAGGATAAGATTCTTCTAAGAGACTTTGCAGGTGCAGGTATGCACCGTATATCACGGGATGATATTGAGAAGGTTGAGAAGATTGGCAGTTTAATGCCTCCTACTGCTCAGAGCCTTAGTGAAAATGAATTGGCTGATTTGCTAGCCTATTTATTTAGTCTTAGGGGTTAAGCTAGGATATTTCCCAACCCTTTCTATAAGTCTTACTAAGTAACTCGTTAGCTTTTTTATCATTAGTGATTTCGAATTTTTCGGCGTCCCACTCGAATTCTTTTCCTACTTCGATTCTGTGAGCGAGATTTCCTAGTAAGTTGTGCTCGATAAGTGCACCTGAATATTCAAAATTACATAGGCTCTTTCCTTCTCCCTTACAGGCATTTATCCATTCTTTATAGTGGCCTAATGACTTTGCAATTGATGGATTAGGTCTCTTGTAATCTTTAAATTTTTCTCCTGGGCTGTGGACGATTTTTCCATAATCTGAAACAATAATTCCTTCATCGCCTACAAATGCTACGCCGATGTGCCACTTCGATATGTTAGTGTCTTTACCTAACTTTGGTTGGAGCCTTTCTGCCATCGTCTTCATCCCCTCAGGCCCATGATACCAGATGACATCAACTTCTCCGCGCTTTCCACCTCCGACACTGGCATCCGGATGATGCCACGTAGCAATTTGAGAAGGGGGTGCGGCAACCTTGTCACCTTTGGGGCCTTCTGCTTTTACTTTGTTAGGTCTTGAAAGTTCCAGTGCCCAATAAGGAAGATCAATAAGGTGACTTCCCATATCACCTAGGACTCCATTTCCAAAGTCCCAGCGCCGGTTCCAGTTAAGATTGCCTCCTTTCCAATAGCCTTCGTTATAATCTCTTTGAGGGGCAGGGCCTAGCCAAGTTTCCCAATTAAATCC
>JASLJT010000346.1:0-9296 GCA_030747955.1 Verrucomicrobiales bacterium
TATTTAAGAAGAAGAGTCCCGAGTTAAAATTAAAATTCCAGCAGTGATGAAAATATTTACTAACGCGAGTTCAAAGAAGATGATCCAACCGAGCTTCATTAGCTGATCATAACGAAATCTAGGAAGCGTCCAACGGACCCATATGAAAAATAAAATAAAAGCGATTACCTTGGCAAGAAACGTTCCTATATGGATTAAGCCTAGCCACCAGGGAACTTGCTCCGAGCCCCCGGCCACATTCATTAGGTATGCGTCCAATCCAAAGGGAAGTGACCAGCCACCAAGGAACAAGGTCACGATGAGACCTGATCCAATGATCATTGCTGCATATTCACCCAAAAAGAAGAGGGCAAACTTCATTGAAGAATACTCAGTATGATAACCTGCAACGAGCTCCGTCTCACATTCAGGCAGGTCAAAAGGCAATCGGTTCGTCTCGGCAAATATCGAAGTAGTAAAAATTATAAAAGCAATGAATGCGGGGAAGAGGAGAAAGAATCGATCCACTCCTCCATTCCAAATTGCCCCTTCACCCCAGAAGGGCAGCAAAAGCCATCCATTTCTACTCTGCTCCCAGACAATTTCACTAAGGTTTAACTCTCCAAATATTAAAAGGACAGGAACCAGAGACAGACCAAGTGAGATTTCATAAGATATCATTTGGCTACTGGACCTAACTCCTCCAAGGAAGGAATATTTTGAGTTTGATGCCCACCCCGCTAGAACAATTCCGTAAACACTAAGCGACGCGATAGCAAAAATAAAAAGAGGCCCGACGTTAAGGTCCGCTATTACCATTTTCTCACCAAATAATTCACTGCCGAACGGAAGGACCGCACAAGTTAGTAGCGCTGGAACCATCGTGAGTGCCGGAGCAAGCCAATAGTAAAATTTATTCACATGGCCTGGAGTGAAATCTTCCTTAAGAAGAAATTTTATTCCGTCTGCAATGGGTTGCCCAAGACCAGCTAGTCCAATCTTAGTAAAAGGAATACCCACCCGATTAGGCCCTACCCTCTCCTGAATCACGGCACTCACTCGTCGCTCAGCCCAAACGGAATATGCCACCATTGGTAATATGACTGCAAATATTACCAAGACGATTTTGACGAAAGAAATCAGAATCGGTATCAATTCAATATTGGCTAATATATTTCCAATTTCCATTTATCCTACTATGAGCCCTTGTTTAACTCTCTGCGCTTCTCGTTCAAGAAGCGGTATAGTTTCTTTAGTTTCAATGACCGGAACACCCTTCTCTCCTATTCCTGACAAGGTGAGCCCCTTCAGGACCGGCACGACACTTGCCATTTCAGAAAAAAGGTCCGCCAATTCAGATATGAAATCCTTCCCATCCATAGCACGGTTAAGATCTTGCAAAATCTCCCAATCATCCTTGCTATTTCCGGGCGGTTCGATCGCCTTATTTAACAACTGCAACCGACCCGTTGCATTAATCATTGATCCTCTTTTCTCTGCATAACCTGCCCCAGGAAAAACAACACCTGATAATTTTGCTGTTGGATTTGCTAAAATGTGTGAAGAGACTAAAAATTTCAACTTACTCAAAACCTCATCATCAAAACCATTACGCGTAATATTTTCACCGTAAACCAACAGAGCTTTAATTGATCCGGACTCGATACCTTTTTTAATTGAATTAATTTTTGATCCAGGGCTACGGAGCTTCAGTATAGCTTTGGCTCCATTTGTGTTCGGTCTCTTATCCACATGACTAAGATATTCGTCTCCTTCACCATGACACTTCAGTGTGTCGACGTTCTTAGTTTCTAATGTGTCAGCTAAAGTTCGAATCAAATATAACTCCTCATTCGTCATTCGCGACGATGCAATGATTGCTACTTCATCACCTTTGTACTTGAGCAGTCCCTCGGCAGCCCTCCGAATCGCTTGAGGCCAATTCACAGTTTCGTGAGATTTGCCCTTCTTAATCATCGGGTCAGTAAGACGCGCACTACTTTCAAGGAGATGATAATTGAGCCTTCCGGAATCACACATCCAAGAAGAATTGACTTCATTGTTTTCTCTCGGAGTTTGCCTATAAATCTTATTTTCTCTAGAACTTATCAGAATGTTACAACCTCGGGCACATCCATTACAAACGGACTTTGTTTCACGCATGAACCAAACCCTCATCTTGAACCTAAAGTCATTAGAGGTAAGTGCTCCGACAGGACAAATATCCACTGTGTTTAATGAATAGTTATTGGCCAAAGGTTTATCAGGATGAACCGTCAAAACATTGTGGCTACCCCTATCAACAAAACCCAGCACATCATCATCAACGATTTCCCGTGTAAATCGCACGCACCGCGAACAAAGAACGCACCTCTCATCATCCAAGCGAATCCGCGGTCCGATATCGACGTTCTTAGGTTTCTTAACCTTATTTTCAAGGAATCTCGATTCACCCTTCCCATGCTCAACACTGTATTCTTGGAGGGTACATTCTCCTGCCTGATCACAAATAGGACAATCAAGAGGATGGTTTATTAGAAGAAATTCCATCACACCCTCACGGCACTCCTTAGCCAATGTTGACTGTGTTCGTATCCCCATGCCTTCTGCCACAGTATTAGCACAAGCTATAACTGGACGAGGCATCCAGCTGATTTTAGCATGCCCATCATTGTCCCGTTCTGCCTCTTGACCAGGAGCTGGTCGAGGCGGCATTCCCATTTCAACTAGGCACATTCTACAATTTCCCGGGGAACTAAGTTTGGGGTGATAACAATAATGAGGAACTTCTGCTGACGCTTGCTTACAAGCCTCAATCATGCGAGTGCCCTTTTTTACCTGAATCCAGTGCCCGTCTACTTGAACGTTCACTAAGTCTTCAGTTTGTTTGTTTGCAGCGGACATTAACAAATTCAATGCTTAAGGCCAGCCGCTGCCGCCTTCGATTCAGGATTAAGCTCTTTGCCGGCATTTCTCCGGCTCGTATGTTTCTTGAAATCTTCTGGAAACTTCGCAACGAAGCTCTGAGTAGGCCAAGCGCACGCTTCTCCGAAAGCGCAGATGGTCCTTCCTGCTATATTGTCTCCTACCGAAGTTAAGGTCTTCAAATCAGAAGGGACTCCTGAGCCTGAAACCATTCGATCAGTAATTTTTTTCATCCAAAGCGAGCCTTCTCGGCACGGAGTGCATTGCCCGCAAGACTCATGGGCATAAAAAGTATTTATATTATTCAGTATCCATGCCATGTCCCGACTATCATCCATAACAATGACTCCTCCAGAACCTGCCATAGAGCCACACGCTGCCATCGTATCGAAATCCATTGGAATGTCATTAATGCCAATTGTCCTCTCTGATTCGCCGGCACCAATTGTATATTTCTCACCTGCCCGCAAGACTTTCGCTGATGACCCACCCGGTATGACACCTTTAAGCTTACGGCCCTTTCTCAATCCTCCACAAACATCATTAATCAGTTCGCCCATCGTAATTTTACCAACCTCCACCTCAAAGTATCCAGGCTTCATCACGTCACCACTAACACACAAAATTCTAGTTCCCGTGTTCCGTGGAGTGCCTATCTGTGCGTACTTTTGTCCACCCATAGCAATGACATGTTTTACGTGGCACAATGATTCTACATTATTAACTATAGTTGGACACATATACAATCCAAGCGCTGCAGGAAAGTACGGAGGCTTAATTCTTGGGTAAGGCCTCTTCCCTTCCAGTGATTCAATTAGACCTGTCTCCTCACCGCAAATGTAGGCACCTGCACCACGGTGCACATATATCTCACAATTAAATTTTCCTCCTAAAATTTTCTTCCCCAAGAAATTTTTCTTCCTGGCCTCTTCTATAGCGTCCTCTAGAATTTTAGCCCCTTCTGGAAATTCTTCTCGGATATAGATGTATGCGACCTTGGCTCCTACCGCATAACAGGAAATCAGCATCCCTTCTATGAGCTGATGTGGATCCTGATGCACAATGTACCGGTCCTTAAAAGTGCCCGGCTCAGATTCATCGCAATTACAAATTAGATAGACTGGTTTTTTATTATTAGGAGGGATAAACCCCCACTTGACTCCAGTCGGAAATCCTGCACCTCCTCTACCACGTAGACCCGAAGCTTTAACCTCGTCAGTGACTTCTTGAGGTTTCATCTTTAAGGCCTTCTTCAGATCTTTATATCCACCATCTGCAATGTAAGATTTAATAGACGCATCCCACCCGCGGCGATCAACATTGCGGAAAATCATCCTATACTCACTCTTGTGAGGTTCCTTTCCTTTTATGTATTTCGGGACTGCCATTAATCGTATTTTTCAATAATTTCAGCCACATTGTCAGCCTTCACAGATTCATGAAACTCATCACCTATCAAACACACAGGCCCCGTACCACAGCTGGCTAAACACTCCGCAAACTCAATACTAAATTTACCATCCTCAGAAACTGCTATCGGATTATGATGCGAAACCTCAGACCTATCGATACCAGCGACCTCACAAAACTTTTCCATCGTTTCATAACAACCAGCCATCGCACATGAAAGGGTACGGCACACTCGGATATGATATTTTCCAGGCGCCGTCTGCCTGAATCCTGGGTAGAAAGTTACGAGTTCCAGAACATGAATCGGTTCAATGTCTAGTTTTTCAGCAACCCAATTAATGCTCTCTTCATTGATGTGGCCGTATTCTTGTTGCAACAAATGCAAAAGGGGCAAAGACGCACTCCTCTTCTGATCATTCGGATAGTGGCTAATGTACTCGTTCGCCTGGTTATTTAATTCTCTAGAAACTTCCATATTGTTTACTAGCGGTCACATTCCCCCATCACAAAATCCAAACTGCCAAGAATAGACACCACATCACTAATCATGTGACCCGGTAGAAGTTTGGGAAGAATACTTAAATTCACAAATGAGGGACTCCTAATCTTGAGGCGATGCGGGACTCCTCCTCCCTTTGAATTAATATAAAACCCAAGCTCTCCTTTGGGATTCTCTGCGCCAAAATAAACCTCACCCTCAGGAGCATCAATGCCCTGCGTCGCCACAATGAAGTGGTGAATCAACTCTTCCATGCTCATTAGTACTCGCTCCTTGTCTGGTAAGGTCGATTTTGGATCAGTAATATTGACTGGTCCTTTAGGCATTTTTTGACACACCTGACGCAGAATGCTCACGCTCTGCCTCATCTCCTCCATACGAACTAAATAACGGTCATAGCAGTCACCTACCTTGCCCACAGGAATATCAAAATCATATTTTTCATATCCAAGGTAAGGATGATTCTTTCTCATATCAAAGTCGACCCCTGAGCCTCTTAAGTTCGGGCCCGTCAAACCATACCCGATCGCATCATCCTTAGAGATGAATCCAACATCTTGAGTCCGTCCAATGAAGATAGGATTCCTTGAAAGTAATTTATCCACTTCTTCAATGACCTCACTGACCTCGTCACAGAACTTCAATACACCCTGTATCGTATCTTCTGTCATGTCCCTTGTCTGACCTCCTACCCTAGTATAGCTAGTCGTGAAACGGGCCCCTGATATCTGCTCGCAAAGATCATAAACTGTTTCCCTCTGTGTGAACGTGTAAAGAAACACAGTCATGGCTCCTACGTCCATTGCGTAACAGCCAACACCTAATAAGTGTGCGGAAATTCTGGCAAGCTCACAACAAATGACTCTGACTGCTTGTCCTCGAGGAGGCAATTCCCAGCCCATTAATTTTTCAACTGCACAAGCGTAAGCAACGTTATTTGCTAATGGGGCAAGGTAATCAAGGCGATCAGTGTATGGAACGAACTGATTGTATTGCATATTTTCAGCAAGCTTTTCATCACCTCTGTGCAAGTATCCAACGTCAGGGTCTGCTTTACTAATGACTTCTCCGTCCAGTTCAAGAATGAGTCTTAATACCCCATGAGTCGCAGGGTGAGAAGGACCCATATTAAGTGTCAGCTTCTCGCCAACTAGATCATCCGTTTTTTGTTGATAGGTCTCGAGAGCCTGTGCCGCCTTAGTGGCTGCATCGGGCGTCTCAAATTCTTGCAAAGTGTCTGCCATTTGGGCTTACTAGGAACTCAGGTAAAGTCTTAGGATTACTGCTTACCGACCTTAATTATTAAGCACCCGGAACATCCCGCAAGCGCTATTTGTGAAATTTTTCACAAGCTCTTAACTTGTTGATTTTAAATTAGTTACTCGACAACTGAAATTGAGAGAATTGGGAGGCTTTCGTAAGCTCTAATAATGACAAGCCGTTCCAAATTTCAACCTAATCATAACTCATTGAACATGAGAGGATTGCAGTTCATTTCGAATCTAAATAGAACCAAGGATTTAAAATTTACGACCTACTTAACGAAGTCAAATATCAAAATCAAAGTACTCCGCAGCATTATTATAGCAGATGTCTTTAACTATAGACCCAACCAAGTTCACATCATTTGGAAGAATTCCCCCCTCAATCTCTTTCCCTAGCTTATTACAAAGAATGCGGCGGAAATATTCGTGCCTAGTAAAACTTAAGAATGACCTCGAGTCGGTAAGCATACCTACAAAGCAGGAGAGTAGCCCTAACTGGGACAATGATTCGATCTGACGAATCATCCCATCCATTTGATCATTAAACCACCAGCCACTGCCAAACTGCATTTTCCCGGCCACGCTACCATCCTGAAAATTGCCAACCATTGCACCGACCAATTCATTGTCTCTCGGATTAATAGGATACAGAATTGTTTTTGCGAGCTTTCCTTCCTTATCTAACCTAGAAAAAAGTTTAGACATTGGCTCTGCCACGGACCAATCACCTATAGAATCGCAACCAATGTCAGGCCCTAACTTGTCAAAGAGTCGGGAAGAGTTATTCCGGAGAGCGCCGAAATGATATTGTTGAACCCAATCCCGCTCCGCATCCATCACTCCAAAAAGATACAGCATG
This sequence comes from Verrucomicrobiales bacterium, assembly GCA_030747955.1. Classification (GTDB taxonomy): domain Bacteria; phylum Verrucomicrobiota; class Verrucomicrobiia; order Verrucomicrobiales; family DEV007; genus EC70. The sequence goes on from JASLJT010000346.1 coordinate 6,938, forward strand.
TGCGATTTGAACTTATTAATTTCAACTGAATTGAGCTGAACTCTTCCCCGCGCCTTATCAAAAATTGAGGAAATCTCTCTTTCCGTATATTCTTCTGCATAGAAAGTTTCGATCCCATGGTCAGACAAGCGACAGCCTCTGTCATGAAAGAACTGATGTCTGAACGATAGCGCATCAATAAAATCATCAAACGTTGATATATCAATATTGGAAACTGAGGACAATTGATTAACCCACCCAGTAAAGACTTCACTGTTCTCTGGCATCATTGCTTTGTCTGGTCGCCAGGCAGGCAGGACCTTACATTCAATAGAATTATCATTAGATAAAAACTCATGATGACCGAGAGAATCACATGGGTCATCAGTTGTACAGATAGCTACAACTTTAGACTCTCTTATTAGACTCCTTGATGAAATACCTTCAGGGCCGAGCCTTGAATTGCATCGGTCGTAAATATCTTTGCTAGTCTCAGAGCTTAACAATTCAAAAACATCAAAATAACGCGCCAACTCAAGTTGATTCCAATGATAAAGAGGATTGCCTAAAAGTTTAGGCATTGTGTTAGCCCAGGCGGAGAACTTTTCCCAATCCTCTGCGTCGCCAGTAACAATTTTCTCATTAATCCCATTCGAACGCATGGCCCGCCACTTGTAATGGTCTCCACCGAGCCAAAGCTCGGTTATCGTTTCCCAATGCTTATCTTCAGCAATTTCTTCTGGAGGCAAATGACAGTGATAGTCAATTATCGGCATTTCTGCCGCATAATCATGATAAAGCTGACGCGCAGCATCACTGGAAAGCAAAAAATCGTCGTGTATAAAATGTTTATCAGCCATATTTTACTTATCGAGTATGCATTTTGCCCCTTTATTATAAGTTTGTCAGCAGAGAATTGAATTTCTATTAATGCTCCATATATTGCCAGTACTAATGGGGAGTGATGGGTGCCTGGTGGCCTCCGCGGTCTTCAAAACCGTTGAGGGTAGTTATGCTGCCCTGGTTGGTTCGATTCCTTCCCTCTCCGCTTTTTCCATTAGTGGCTTTTTATTAGTCAATAAAGAGTAAAAAGCTAATATAATTGCAAATAACTAATATCATGCGCAGGCTTTATCATCTTTTTCTCTTATATTTAGGGTCCTTTATTCTCACTACCTTTCAACTTAATGCTCGGCCCAACATACTGATCATATTCACAGATGATCAGGGATATGCTGATATTGGCTGCTACGGCAATAAAAAAAATAAAACTCCCAGATTAGATGGCCTAGCCAAGGAAGGCACAAGGTTCACTTCTTTTTATTCACAGACCGTATGCGGGCCTTCCCGCTCAGCGCTGCTAACGGGTAGACAGCCAATAAGAAGTAAGGGTTGGAACATGCCAGCAACAGAAACCACATTTGCTGAGCTAATGCGTAAATCTGGATATCAGACAGCTTGTATCGGTAAGTGGGATGTATCAAACCGCAAGCCAATACGTGAACGCATGCCCAATGCAAAGGGCTTTGATTATTACTTTGGACCATTAGGTGCCAATGATGGAGGGACCGTAGCAATTCATGAAAATAATGAACCGGCTTTACGGACAAATAAAATGGGAGAGCTCATTAACCTTTACACTGACAAGTCAATAAATTATCTAAAGAAAGTCCGCGACCCTAAGAAACCATTTCTTTTATATCTTGCTCATACCATGATGCATACAATAATCGACGCATCACCAAATTTTCGAGGAAAATCAGAGGGCGGTTTATACGGTGACGTCGTTGAAGAGTTCGACCACGAAACGGGCCGATTATTGGATGCCGTTGATGAGTTAGGATTAAAACAAAATACTTTAGTTATTTATACAAGCGACAATGGCCCCTGGAACCAAGATAAATACACCATGAAAAAAAAGGGTCACCCTAAGGGATCTGTTTTCTGGGGAGAATCGGGCCCGCTGAGGAATGGAAAAGGGTCCTGCTATGAAGGTGGTTACCGCCTACCATGCATTGTGCGCTGGCCAGGAAAAGTTCCCGCTGGCCATGTGTCCGATGCTATATTTGCCACCATTGACTTTATGCCCACATTCGCCAAACTCTGCGAATATAAAATACCAGATGACCGCCACATCGATGGAATGGATCAGACTGACCTTCTCTTTGGAAAGAGGAGAAAAGGAAGAGATTATTTTTATTTCAACGACGCGGGAGTCCGTCAAGGAAAATGGAAATACCTCAAAGGAAATGCTCATTTCTATGGTTACGCAATTGAAGATAACAGAATAAAAACAGAAGAGCTTTATGATCTTGAAAATGATCTGAGCGAGACAAAGAATTTGGCCTCAAAATTTCCCGACAAAGTAGCTGAATTAAAA
>JASLJT010000347.1:0-8689 GCA_030747955.1 Verrucomicrobiales bacterium
GCATCCCAAATAGAGAAACACAGACCTTATGGTGGAGTAGTTCCAGAACTCGCTTCACGAAATCATCTGATTTTATTAAATCCAATCATATCTCAAACTCTAAAGAGTGCCGACATTAGGATCGATGACGTTCAAGCATTCTCTGCGACTTCAGGTCCTGGACTTTCAAGTTCCTTATTGATGGGAAATACCGTAGCCAAGGCGCTGGCCTTAGCAAGTAACAAGCCTTTCATATCAGTAAACCATATTGAAGGGCACCTTTGTTCGCCATTCATGCAAATGGAAATTAAACCACACATTGCACTCATTGTTAGCGGAGGACACACTTTACTGGTCAAAGTGAACGAATTTAATAACTATAAAACACTAGGGAGCTCCCTAGATGACGCAGCAGGAGAAGCCTTTGATAAAGTGGGGAAAATGCTTGGGCTCCCATATCCCGGTGGGCCGGAAGTCGAAAAATTAGCAAAACGGGGGGATCCTGAACGTTTCAATTTTCCTCGAAGCATGATCAATAGAGACAATTCAAGCTTCAGCTTCAGCGGCCTCAAGACTTCAGTTCTTTATGCGCTAAATAAAATACAGAATCCTAACAAACAAATACTAGCCGATCTTTGTGCGTCCTTTCAAATTGCAGTTGTAGAAATATTAGTACATAAAGCAATTCAGGCAGCGCTTAAGGAAGATCTTACAACTATAGCTTTGAGCGGAGGGGTAGCATGTAATAATTTTCTTCGCCAAGAACTACTTGATGGGTGTCAAAAATATGGATTAGAACTCATCGCCGTTAATCCTAAACACAGCACTGATAATGCTGCAATGATAGCAAGAGCAGCAGCCGAAAGGTTCATACGAAAGAAATTTTCCACCCTTTCTGAAGACGTTGACCCAAACCTGAAAATTTGAAGAGAAATTATATTTTTCGCTCATTGATATGAGATATAACTCTTTCAACCGCTTCCACTAATCTTTCTCTAATCAGTTCAGCCTCATCTGCGAAAATTCTTTGAACCCTCTCATATTCATTCCTCCCCTCAACGGTTTCTATGCGAACAGGATCGCACCCCAATGAAGTCAAATCATAAGGGCTAGCACGCATGTCAAGATCTCTAATCTTAGCGGCAAGCAAAAAAGCATCGGAAATAATTTCAGATGAAATCCACGGGCTCATTTTATACGCCCACTTATATAGGTCCATATTCGTGTGCAAACAGCCAGGCTGCTCATGAGCTATTCTGCTTGCAAAGGTAGGATTACTTATATTCTTTGGTCTAGCCGATGGTGAAAAGAAACGAACCGCATCATAATGGCTACAACAGACTCTCTGTTGATCTAAAAAGTGGTTAATCTTCTCAGGACTCAAACGAAGAGGAAATTGAGAATGTCGGAGTTCAGATGTTGGTACACGGTATACCATTGCCCACTCATGCAAACCGTAACATTTATACATGCCAGACCTCGAAGTAATGGATTTCATAAGTTCATAAATCCAAAATGCAGTTCTTTTCTGCCTTCCCCCCATCAAAGAAAGGTCAAGCGTAGCTAGGTTCTGATCTCTTTTCCAAAAATTCCCTAATTGAGTTGTTGGATCCACTCCTTCCAAAGAAAAACCAATACCAGGACTCCATCGAGTCAATTGTCCAGGCCGAAAACTATAATAAGTGAATAGAAAATCCGCCACAGGGTGGACCTGACCCCTTGCTCTACGGAAACGAAATTCCTCGACCCAGGGAAGAACCTTATCAGAGTGAGACTTCGCCTTGCTCCTCCAATCTGAAGAATTAAGAATTTCCATGTTTAAAGTTTTTTTCCATAAATATAAATGCCAGATTGCCTTCTTTGATTGGAAATTATATAAACAATTCTGCAGTTAAATAATAGCGAATGATTCTATCAACTAATAAAAAAACATTAAAATTTCAATAATGACAAACAGCGAAAAAAAATTTCTATTTGAACTCTTATCTGCGCCAAGCCCAACCGGATTTGAAACCGCAGGTCAAAAGGTCTGGGCCAAGTATATTAATAAATTTGCAGATACAGTTGAAAATGATGCTTATGGAACAGCTTGGGCAACACTGAAAGGGAAATCACCAAAAGCTCCCACAGTAATGCTCGAAGCACACGCTGATGAAATTGGTTACATCATCAAACACATTTGCAAGAATGGATTCCTTAGAATTGACCGAGTCGGCGGTTCCGACGCGGCTACTGGGCGAGGCAGGCGCCTAAAGATCTTGGGAGACAAGGGAGCAGTAAAAGGAATTATAGGAAATACTGCAATCCACCTGAGAAAAGATTCCCTTGGAAATGAAAGTGCACCAAAAATCCATGAACTTTACGTTGATGTCGGGGCATCTTCTGACAAAGAAGTCGCAAAATTAGGACTGCGAGTTGGCCATCCTGCCGTTTATTCTGATGAACCTGAAGAATTTTCAAAAGGTAAAATTGTCAGCCGAGCTCTCGATAATCGGATAGGCGGATACATTATAGCAAGAGTAATGGCGGAATTATCAAAAGAAAAAAATAAGTGTGCTGCCACAGTGCAATGTGTAAATTCAGTCCAAGAAGAGATTGGCGGTCACGGCGCAACCATGATCACCAGAAGGTTAATGCCTGACGTGGCTGTTTGCCTAGATGTTACTCATGCTACAGACACCCCAGGAATTGATCATTCTATTCATGGCCAAATCAAAATGGGCGGCGGTCCATCAGTAACGCATGGAACATGCAACCATCCAAATGTCATAAAAAGAATCTTAGAAGTTGCGGAAAAAAATAAGATTCCCATTCAGCATGAATCTAGTTCCAGATACAGCGGCACAGACACTGATAATATTTCATATACCGGAGAAGGAATACCAAGTGCATTAATTTCATTACCTCTTAGGTATATGCACTCAGTAGTTGAAGTCGTGGAAATAAAAGACGTTGAAAAAGTGATATCAGTACTCGTTAAATTTGTTAAGTCACTGAAATCTGGAGATGAATTCGGTATAAAAATATAAACTACCTAGGATATGTTATTCAATGAAATTGATCTTCCCTGAAGCTTTGTCCATCGCAGCATGCTGCTCGTCGGTGCAAGCTGAATCAGTTGGTGCATCAGCTTCATTATCCGTTTTTATGACAATGCCTTTCTCAAGCATATATGCTTCAACTTCATCTCCACTAACATCAGCCAACATTACATCATTGACTACCACGCACGGCGAAAGAGGCTGACCACTTTGCTGTTCCATTTCCCATCGAAAAGCGGGGTTAGCAATAATATCTTTTTCTTCATAATCAAGACCATGTTTACGCATAATGGCCCTGACCCCTTCACTCCATCCGCAGTAAGTTTTAAGGTAAGCAGTAATTACAGGTTTATTATCTGACATAGCAATCTAATGAAGTTACAATAAATATAAATATCAAGAAATCAAATAAGACTGAATATTTTGCGCTTAGTCACCGTCAAAAAACAACAGCCCATATCATGAAAAAAATACACCTCATCGTTATTTTTTGTTTTCTATCAATTAGCTCAGGACGAGCAGATGATAATATTTTCTCTCGATCCCCTTACCTACAACTTGCCACTGATTCATCGATTCACATTGTTTGGCGGACCAAAATTAAAATGAACCCAATAATTAGATTTGGAAAAGATATGGATGATCTAGAAGAAAAAATAGGATCAGAATTTATCTTGGAGCGCCGGACTCTAGATGAATCCGATAAATCAATTAATGATGCATCATCACTATTTGATGCTCCTGAAGGAACTCGCCAATTTGAAGCTAAGATTTCTAATTTAGATCCAAATTCAACCTACTACTACTCCGTGTTCAATGGGGAAAAGCGCCTGACCCCAAAAGATTCAAGTTACTATTTTAAAACACATCCAAAACCAGGATCAAAATCACCTCTCTATTTTTGGGTAGTTGGAGATTCCGGAACCGGAGGAGAAAACCAAGCAAAAGTTCACACTGCAATGCGTAAGTATAATCAGGTTAAAAATCTAGAACTAGATATGTATATTCATGTTGGAGACATGGCCTATACGAGCGGAACTGATGGTGAGTTCTCAGAACGATTTTTCAAAATGTATGAACCGACCCTACGCAACACAGTCTGCTGGGCTGCTATGGGAAACCATGAAGGCAAGACATCAAAAGGGGAAGATGGAATCGGCCCTTATTATGATGCATATATTTGCCCTAAGGCAGCTGAAGCAGGTGGATTACCTTCGGGGAAAGAAGCCTATTATTCTTTCGATTATGGCAAAGTTCATTTCATTGTTCTTGACTCTCATGATCTTGATAGAAGACCAACGGGGGCCATGGCTCAATGGCTAAAGGCAGATCTAGAAAAAACAAAAGCTGAATGGCTCATCGCATATTTCCATCATCCCCCATACACCAAGGGATCACATGATAGTGACAAGGAACAACAACTCATAGAAATGAGAGAACACATTATGCCAATACTGGAAAGCGGAGGTGTCGATATCGTGTTCACTGGCCATTCACACATCTATGAAAGATCAATGCTTATCAATGGCGCCTATGTAACACCAACTGTTTCTGATGGAGTTATTCTTGATGATGGAGACGGCAATCCTAATGGCGATGGACCCTATATAAAGAGCGCAGGACTTGTGCCACATAACGGCACTGTCCAAGTTGTTGCTGGACATGGAGGCACTAAAGTAAGCAGAAAAGGCACAATGCCAATTATGCGATCCATATTTGTTGAGAATGGATCAGTGCTTGTCTCCATTTCAGACAATGTTTTGACGGGCACGATGCTTAACCTTGATGGACTCATCCGCGATACATTTGCAATCAAAAAAGAAGGAACCGTAATCCATTCACCAATAGAAAACCCTTGGAACCCTGTCACCGGCAAAAAACCAATCAAAAAGAAATCAATTAGCAGAGGCATAAAAGTGCCACCAGTTGCGAAGATGATTATAAGAAAAAATTCCCAATGGGCCTACTTTTTTGGTAATGAAGATCCTCCAGAAAATTGGAATACGTTAGCATTCAACCACTCTTCCTGGAAAAAAGGTGAATCAGGTTTCGGATTTGGGGATAACGATGACAGGACCGTTCTAGAAAACATGAAAAATAAATACTCAACACTTTATCTGCGCAGGAGTTTTGCTTTGCCAGAAGGAATAGATTACAAAAAAATCGGACTCGTTGTCTCTTATGATGACGCTTTCATTGCGTACCTTAATGGGAAGGAGATTTTGCGAGTTGGCATTGAATCAGGGAACGGAAGAAAAGCCCGCAACATCAGTCCACACGAAGCAGAAAATAAATTTGAGTATTTTCCCTTTGATACGAACGCAATTAAAGCCCTCGAAGGGGGCGTTAACATGCTTGCAATAGAAGGACACAACCATGAAAGGAAAAGTTCAGACTTCACAATCCACCCTACTCTGATCCTTAAAAAGTAATGAACAAGAAACTCTTCAGGATCCATTTGTTTTCTGTTCTTTTTTTTGTGACTCTAGGATCACATGCACTATCCCATCACGACACAAAGGCCCTAATAGAACAATTAAGTAAAAGAATAAATTCAGGTGAATCAACGGCAGAAAATTATTATAGACGCGCAATTGAGTACCGTGTATTAGGCCAACTGAAAGAAGCTGAAAATGATCTGAGAATAGCTCTACAGCGTAACGCAAACTTCACCCTAGCTAGACGAGAAATAACTCGAATACTAAGCAAACAAGGCCAACATAAACTTGCAATTCTCTCTGCTGAAAAAGTGATTACTACAGCAACAACACAAAGAGAGAAGTCCTCTGCAATGATCCTTCTTGCACGCATGCTATTAAATGCTGGAGAACCATTAGAGGCAATTAAATACAGCTCTACAGCATTTAAATTAAATCCCAATGGCAAATTAGAATGGTATCTATTGCATGCTCGTTTATTGGGAGAACTAAAACGGGACAATGAAAGACCAGAAATTCTTCATAAAGGCTATCTGTTAACAGGTAGCATCGTATTGCGTAATGCTTGGATAGACTCACTTCTTGAATGCAAAAAATATGAAACAGCTCTGCCAATCATAGAAAAAGAATTAATATCAAGTAGGCTCAAGAGCTCCTGGAAACTCAGAAGAGCAAAAGCATATATAGGAATCGGAAAAATTAATGATGCAATGAATGATCTTAGAATGTGTCTAAAAGAATTAGACCAAAGGATTCATCCAAAAAAACCTGACATGACATTGATAGCAGATCGAGGAATGGCAAATGCATTACTTGGAAACATCGAAGCAGCTAAAAATGATCTTTCTCACCTCATTCATATAGGTGCTGAAAAATGGGTTACTATCCATTTAAATAAAGCTATTTCTTTGATGGAGAATCAATAAATTAATCTAGAATTATAGCTCTAGATATAATTTTAAGGAATCTCTTCTCCAGAACCAGTGTAGCGCCACTCGAGCACACGATTACCTGAAATGATGGCCATCCCTTCAGTGTCAAATGTACCAAATAAACTCGTGGTAGGATAAGTAACGGTCGCAGTCCAATATGGTTTTCCTTTCCACATCTGTGGCCTTACTAGCCCCCAACGCTTAATCTTCCCCAACGTTATCTCTGTGACCTCTTTTCTTTGAATACTTGCAATCATTGCAGGATAGCCCCGCGCAGTCCTCTCAGGAGGAGAACCGAGCTGAGATTCATATTTATCCATCTCCTCCGAAGTCATAGGCCTGACAATGTCTCCATTGAATCCATATTCGCCTCGAGAAAAAGGTTCAGGTTCAGGTTCAGGTTCAGGTTCAGGTTCAGGTTCAGGTTCAAATGGAACATCAACTGGTTCTGGGTCCTCCGGTGGATTTATCTCTTCCTTATTATCATCTTCTTTATTAATAGGAGATGATTCCTTTGGTTTGGGCGGCCTCTTAAACTCTTCTCTGTATCGGCGTAATTTGAGAGCTTTTTCAAGCTGATCTGATTTTGTTAACTCGAGTTGCAATTCAGCAAGGCTTCGATCTGTTGCATAAAGAGCTTCGCCATCTCTACTCCTCTTTAAATTATTTACTCTAAATACGAATTGATCATACTGAGATCTCATTTTCCTCACATAATCAGGAGCCGCCTCTATGTCCTTAGATTTTCTGGTATCATTTGCTTTAATCCTACCAATTTCAGCTTCCAAAGCATTAATGGCTCTGACAGCTCCAATCTTAACCATTCTTTCCTTAGCAACACCAAGAGCATCTGAATATTTGTCATTCAATTTAGACATATAACCAATGTGCTTTTCCTCATTAGCCGTGAGAGCAATTTCATATTTCTTTAATGGCTCAAGTTGCTCCTCTGAAAGAAAATCGGGGATGTCTGGCTGCCCCTCTACTGCACTAAAAAGCTGCCCCATCAACATAAGGAACAGATTCATTATGACTAAAAAATACGAACCTAACTTTACTCGATAGAATTTGTTTTTTATTACCATTAGTGATTTTTTTATATTATTCCTACTAACCAAATAGCGTTCATTATAAAGATTTTGTCTATAATTAAGACAAAAAATTATTTCTATTAATTAGCCTCTATAACCAAAGTTTTTATCATTAAATTCACAATTCAACTAATCATCATTATATCTCTTCAAATCAGCAGCATCTAATCGACGCTTTTCCTCCCACCTTTTAATTTTCTCAGGCTTTATAATTAAAATCTTAAAATCCTCAAGGACTAAATATATAGATGGCACAAGAATAAGCGTAATTGCTGTAGCAAACAAAATTCCAAAACCAAGAGAAATAGCCATCGGTATTAGAAATTTTGCCTGCAAATCTGTCTCAAAAAGCATGGGGCTCAATCCCGCGAAAGTTGTCAGTGACGTTAATATGATAGGGCGAAATCTAGCCGCGCCAGCCTCCCATGCGGCAGCAATCAGCGACTCACCCTTTATCCTATGACGATTAACATAATCGACAAGGACCAAACTATCATTTACCACTACGCCTGAAAGAGCAACAATACCACACATCGACATTATACTCATGTTTGCACCCATCAATATGTGCCCTAATATCGAGCCCACAATACCGAATGGGATAACGCTCATTACTATTAGAGGCTGAACATAAGATCTTAATGGAATAGCCATCAGGACAAAAACTGCCAACAAAGCAAATATGGAACTAGATCTTAACTCTTCCATGCTTCTCGCCTGATCTTTCTGTTCCCCATAGAATGCATAATTAATCCCGGGGAACCTTTCTGCTAATTTTGTTAAAGTCTCATTCTCAAGAGTTCTTCTGGCTTGATTAGCATTAGCCTTTGGGTTCCCCCTATCAATATCAGCAGCAATGCGAACTGCACGGACTCGCTCCGTACGTCTAATAACCGATTTGCTACGCCCCTCATCAAAATTAACCAAAGCTGACAAAGGAACCTCATCTCCTGTTCTCGTCCTTATCTTAATCTGTTCTACATCCTCCAAGGAAGTACGGTCTCCTTTCGGATAACGCAGCATAACTTTCACCTCATCTCTTCCACGCTGCAATCTTTGAACCTCTTCACCATAAAAGCCTTGCCTAAGTTGCATAGCAACATCTGACAAACGTAACCCCATAGATTCCCCTGCAGGAAGTAATGACTTAAGAACAACCTGACGTTTTCCGAGATTATTCGAATCGCTTATATCAATAATTCCATCAA
>JASLJT010000348.1:0-2481 GCA_030747955.1 Verrucomicrobiales bacterium
TCCTCCATCATTTGCACCGCCAGTGTAAGGAATGAAATCTGTCCTCGCATTATAATTTTCTCCAGCACCGTCGGCAGTAACATTGCGCCAGCCATTGGTCCAGTTGTCCTGTCCCTGGATTCCACCGGACCATTCAGAAGATGAATCACCCAAAACCAAACTCAGAGGCGTATCATCCGAACGGGTCGGATCACTGTTAAATGATATTTCATCACCATCAGAAAAACCGTCTCCATCAGTATCAGAATCAGTAGGGCTAGTCGGCGGGTCTCCCTCAACTTCGTCCCCGTCCGCTATTCCATCCCCATCCGTGTCAGGATTCGTTGGGTCACTGGAATGCTCGTCAATTTCAGCAAAATCATCTAGCCCATCCTCATCCGTGTCAGATTCATCAGGATTTGTCTTGTTATTAAATTCTTCAAGGTCACTGAGCCCGTCCTCATCATAATCCGCTACTCCATCCCCATTGAGAGCAGACAGATCACCGGGAGCGTAGATCTCCTCCCACGCATCGGATAAACCATCGTCATCATCGTCATCAGCGGTCGCGGAAATGAAAGGAGATCCGTCAGGCTGTGTCTCAGTATCATTAACTTCATCATCGACAATCATCGAAAAGAATGACCCGTCCGATCCATCGGAACGATCACCGCTGGGACCGACTGGAGTCAACGCCAAATCGACAACGTCACCCACCTCTATATTAATGAAGTAGGTCCTTGAAAATCCTTCCCCAGTGTCTGTTGCTCCGGAATCAACCAGTACTCCATTATGGTGCAGTGAGCCTCCGACCCCTGATCCGTTAAGATTCTGCTCTCTGAGGTTCCAGGTAAATGCAAGGGGCCCCTCACGGTCAGACTCCCATCTCCTTATGGCCCAGTGCTCTTCATTGGGAGCGCTATTTGTCCCATTAGGATGACCTGACTCAGATTTAACTGTAGTCCAAGGTGCGCCGGATGGTGCGAGCCTCCAGAAGTCACCTCTCCAAGCCTCGTCCTTGTCAAAGGCAATAAAGTCTTCAGTTGCATTATAGTCATCACCTCCACCGTCTTGTGTGTAGTTACGATATCCTGAAATCCAACCATTCTCACCTTGGGTCCCGTCGACACTAAAATCATTGATTGAATTAGCAATTTCAACAGCCTCGGATCTGATCAGAAAAACCGATACTAATGTAAAAAACAAAATGAGAGAGCGATGTTTCATCATGATCAACATTATCATGATAATGCCACCGCAATATCAATAAAATTCCCAACTCTTCGCTTAATAATACAGAAAAAACAAACTTATAGAAAAATAGGGCTATAGCCCAGAATACATGCGCTCAAGACAAAGAAGTGAATAGCATGTACTCAAGACCGGATCCTTTTCCCACCAACGACCATTCTCATTGATCCAAGATCCGTCTGCTTTCTGAAGATTAAATAGCCTCTTAGTTAATTCCTCTCGCCAATGAACTTTTTTACCTCCTTCTAACTCGAACTGATCAACGTCAAGAATACTAAGAGCCTTTGACATTGTGTTATAATAATAAAAGAGACCCTGCTGACCCATTCCAGGGTTCTGGGTAATTGAGTAGTTTTTCTTCAACCATTCGAGCACAGCAACCATCCTAGGATCTTTCTTATCCATATCAGCATAGACAAAACTCAACAGGCCCGCGTAACTCATGCTTCCATAGGAGCGAAGAGCCACCTTCCCATCGCCGCCCTCTTCGGTCGCCATACTTTTTCCGGGAAAATAAACAAATCCGCCTTGATCCTTCTTGTCCTTACTGACCCATTCGGCCTTATTTGTTTCGGGTCTTTGCTGACAATTAGTTACAAAAGTAATGGCAGCGTCCCAGTCAAGATCCAAGACCTCACCCTGAACGTCTTTTATTAGATCCTTTGTATAATGCAAAGCTTCTAACGCATGATAGGTATTTGAAAGGTCCGGGTGCGAATAACTGGACCCGTACCCAACGCCACCATCAAAAACGTTATCAGCTTTACCCTTTCGATCAAAGTCTGATTGCTGATTAACTAAAAATTTACGCGCGTTAAGAATCAACTCTTGGTCCTTATCTTGACCCGCTTCGAGTAATGCCATCATGCAGATAGATGTATTATAAGAACCGAGCCCCTTGCCATAAATCCCTCCGTCAAGCCTCACTTTGCTGCGAATAAATTCTAAACCCTTCGAAACGCTCTTAGGAAGAGCAATTCCTTCACGCCCAGGATCACCCAGAATTGATTGGACGACTAGCCCAGTGACTGCAGGGTATTGTTCTTCTCCCCATCTTCCATCCTCTTGCTGATTTTTAACCAAAAAAGTAATCCCCTTGGATACGGCGTGCTGAACTTCCCTCTTTAATGATTCATTTCCCTGAGCCTGAGCAAAGGCAGCTCCGCTCAATGCAATGCTTATTACAAATGTTGTTAGAATTTTTCTCATTACTGTTGGTAGTTTCAAATAATTAAATCTTTTCCTTCAGAT
>JASLJT010000349.1:0-5372 GCA_030747955.1 Verrucomicrobiales bacterium
ATCAAACCGGACTGGACAACTCAAAACTTGCAGCCCTAACAGTTGTAGGCAATGTCCTTTTGAACCTGGATGAATTTTTAATGAAGCGATGAATATCTACAACCAGCAAATTCAGCACCAAACCCGTAGACACTTTTTAAAAGGTAGCGGCATAAGCATTGGGAGCATTGCCCTGAATCAAATGCTTGGATCAAATGCCAATGCAGCAACTACTAATCCATTGCTGCCAAAGCGCTCTCATTTTGAGAGTAAAGCAAAGCGCGTCATATACATTCATCTGACAGGGTCTCCACCCCATCTCGATCTCTGGGACTATAAGCCCGAACTGGTAAAACGAAATGGCGAAGATTGCCCCGATGAATTTTACAAAGGTAAGAGATTCGCATTTACGAGCGGCAGGCCAAAACTAATGGGCACTCCAAGAACATTCAAGCAGTTCGGCAAGAGTGGAACATGGATGTCCGATGCAATACCTAATTTCCATAGTTTAGCAGATGACCTTTGTGTCATCAAATCAATGAACACAGATCAATTCAATCATGCACCGGCAGAACTTTTCGTACATACAGGGTCCCCTAGGCCAGGCCGACCCTCTTTCGGATCCTGGGTCACTTATGGTCTGGGCACTGAGAATCAAAATCTACCAGGATACGTTGTTCTTATCTCTAACGGCGTTCAACCAAACGGCGGTAAAAACTCTTTCGGAACAGGATTCATACCGTCAGTTTATCAGGGCGTTCAATGTCGCTCGAAGGGAGATCCGGTCCTTTATCTTTCAGATCCTAAGGGAATGAATCGTGACATTCGTCGAAGTTCCCTAGATGCCCTTAAACAACTCAACGAACAAGCCGCAAAAGACTTCGGGCATCCCGAAACATTGACTCGCATTGCACAATACGAATTAGCTTTCAGAATGCAGATGGCTGTGCCCGAAGTGATGGATATTTCCAAAGAATCGAAAAAAACCCTCGAAGCATATGGAGCTCAGCCAGGAGGATCCAGCTTTGCAAATAATTGCCTCCTTGCGAGACGGCTCACTGAGCAAAATGTTCGATTTGTGCAGTTATTTGACTGGGGATGGGATTTCCATGGCACCAATCCTGGAGAAGACATTCGCGGAGGCCTAACTAACAAATGCGCCAAGACAGACAAACCAATAGCCGCATTGATTAAGGATCTAAAAGAACGGGGACTATTTGATGAAACATTAATTATCATTGGAGGTGAATTCGGCAGAACCCCTTTCAGGGAAGGGCGGACAGCTGGAGGAAAAGTACTAGGTCGTGATCATTTCCCGGATGCTTACAGCATGGTCATTGCTGGAGGAGGAGCAAGGGGAGGATATTCACATGGAGAAACAGATGAACTCGGCTTCTCTGTAGCAAAAGACAAAGTTCATGTTCATGATTTTCAAGCAACACTCTTGCATTTACTAGGATTTGATCACGAAAAACTTACTTACAGATTCCAAGGAAGGGATTACCGTCTCACTGACGTGCACGGCAAAGTCATTAAAGAAATCGTTACTTAATTTCCATACATTTCTTTAAATATCTCCAATGCCATAGTGAGCAGATTAATAAAAACAATGATCGTTTTGGTTTATTAATTTTTTAAAGCGCCTCGGCAATTAACTTAGAGAATATCTATAAGAATCGCTGTTGCATTATCCCTTCCTGAGACCTGGACCGCACATTCAATAATCGAATCCACATCGGATCCATTTCTCATTAGCTCCTCCAATTCACTATCTAAAATTCCATCAGTAACACCATCCGAACAAATCAAAAATCGATCTCCTGAATCAAATTTCATTTCCTTAACTTGTGGATCTACAAATTGATTGCCTGCTCCCAATGCCTTATTGAGCATGTTCTTCATAGGATGGTTCCGAGCTTCATATTCGGAAATCTTCCCCGCCCTCAACATAGCAGCGACTCTCGTATCATCCTCCGTTAATTGAATTAGGCATGATTGACCCGAACTTTCCTCACGATACCTATAAATCCGAGAGTCCCCTATATGGCTAACCAATAATCGATCTGGAAGCAGCCAGCACATACTCAAAGTCGCACCCATCCCTTTACATTCCGGATATGCATCAGCAAATTTAATCATTTCCGAATTAATGGATTGATAAAGTTCATTAAGAACATTCAAATCCATATTATAACCAGCAACTCCTGAACGAAAATGTGCTGGCAATGAACCTGTGATCTTCTCTACAGCAATGCGACTAGCAAACTCCCCTGAACGGGCTCCTCCCATTCCGTCACTAACAGCAAAAATAAGGTCAGACTCTTCAAGTGAAACCGATCCTTTGGATCCCAAAAAATGAACCCCTTCACAATCAAGTGACAAGGCAAGAAACTCATCTTCATTCTTCTTTCTGAACCTACCGACATCTGTCTTGCAATTCCATTCAACGACCACATCAGCTTCCACCTCTTTACTTCCATCAATTTTAGATTTCTCTTCGCCTAAAATAGTCGCGAACTCAAAATCAATGATGCAAAATTCACCATCGGATGGCCTGTAAGTTATATTCCGTAAATAAGGGTCTTCATGCCGCACCCCATATGTCTCAAGGCGCTGAAAAATTTCTTGGGTTTTTTCTTCCCCCATTATCTCTACTTTCTTACCGACATTACTTGTAATAATTTTCAATAAATCACGATCTGATTCGAGTAATCGAGGCACAAACTCACAACCTCTTCTTTCAAGAAATTCCAAAACTTTAACTTCGGTTGTAAACCGCTCTTCGGCTTTCGGGCCTCTGAAAATTTTGTGCACTCTCCCATCAAAACCAATATTAACTAGTGATCGCTGAGTGTTCTTTTCTTCCCTCATAAATATTAATATTAAGGACTTAGATTGCCTAATAGCTATGTATTAGCAATTTAGTATTTATAAGAAAAATCCAAGGAAAATATTATAATTAAGAAATGTTGATTCCTTTGATATCTTTAATTAAAGAAAATGGACATTTGGCACGCAGTCTGCTTTTCTAATTAATTCTCTATCCATACGAAATTCGTATGGACAGTCAAGCAAGTTGCATTTAGCACTAAAAAATACCCTGATAAAACAACCTACATAAAAAAAATGGCAAAATACAAACTCGAATATCTATGGTTAGACGGCTACACCCCCGTTCCTAACGTAAGAGGTAAAACAAGAATCGGTGATCACGATGAATTTCCAACCCTAAAAGATTTACCTGAATGGGGGTTTGACGGATCCTCAACACAGCAAGCAGAAGGCGGTGACTCTGACTGTATCCTGAAGCCCGTTGCAATTTATGCTGATGCTGGGCGCTCAGGAAATGCAGCGCTCGTAATGTGCGAAGTAATGCTTCCAGACGGAAAACCTCACCCATCGAATGCACGTGCTAACATCATTGATGACCCTGGCGCATGGTTCGGCTTTGAACAGGAATATTTCCTTGAACAAGATGGTCGTCCTCTTGGTTGGCCTGAGACAGGATATCCTGACCCTCAAGGCGAATACTATACTGGCGTTGGATACAATAACGTTGGTGACATCGCACGAACCATAGTTGATGAGCACCTTGACCTGTGCCTCGCTGCAGGAATTAACCACGAAGGCATCAACGCAGAAGTGGCTAAAGGACAATGGGAATTTCAGATCTTTGGTAAAGGTTCCAAAAATTGCGCCGACCAAATGTGGGTAGCTCGTTATCTTCTTCTACGCTGTGCGGAAAAATATGGCGTTGATGTTAATTTCCATTGCAAGCCATTCGAAGGCGATTGGAATGGTTCTGGAATGCATTGTAACTTCTCAACTGATAAGTTACGTGACGAAGGTGGAGAAGATTACTTTAAATCTCTCATGGATGCGTTCGAAAAGAACAGAGAAGCTCACATTGCAGCCTATGGGCCTGACAATCACATGAGGTTAACTGGACTCCACGAAACACAGTCAATAGACAAATTCAGTTGGGGAGTCGCTGACCGTGGTGCATCAATTCGCGTACCTCACGCATTTATTAAGGATGGGCACAAAGGCTATCTAGAAGATCGTAGACCAAACTCACAAGGTGATCCTTATGCGATTGCCTCAAGAGTTCTGCAAACAATTGCAGAAGTAGGTTAAAGACCTAACATAGTATCACATGAAAACCGCCGCCTTTAATTAGGTGGCGGTTTTTTATTTTTATAAGATCGGTTCAGGGGCCGATAAAAAATATGTCCTTGCAAATCAAAACTAGCCTTTCTTTCGTTTCTTTTTCTTTAAAGGAACTGATGTTTTTTTATTGGATAAATAGGCAACACGCGCTTCGACGTAACGTCCATCATGATTAACATCTTTCATAGATAATTCATTGAATTTGAAACCTGAAGGTCCATCATGAAGTAACACAGCCGTATTAAGAATGAGATTGGTTTCAACAGCCATCGTGGACATCTTTAAAGCTTTTTTAATGGCAGGCCTAGGATCCTTTTCACCCGTAAGACCCAAGAATTCCGCTGCTCGGCAACGCACTAATGGTTCCAAATCATTATCTGCTATCTTTGCTATCAAGCGAACCTGTTCACTAGTGATCTCTCGATGTGAGCTAGCGACGATGCATCCCCAATAACGGGACCAAGAATCATCGGAAATCAAAGCCTCTTTTATTTGATCCTGAACTTCCTTGTACGGCCTTAGTTGTAAATCTGCAATGCCTACAAGCTTGTTAATGTGATCTGATTTACCTTTCCCGTATTTTACCGGATTCTTCATAGCCTCCTTCAACATTATCGGTTCAGGAAAGAAACTAAGATCATTAATTTCACGCAGCTCTGAACTCATGAGTTCACGCATTTCATCAAGGACTTTGGTGTAACTAGGGTCACTGGCAAGGTTACGGGTTTCATGGGGATCAACCTCAACGTCATAGAGAGCTTCTGCTGGCCTCGTTTCAAAGAATTGTCTCTGAACAGCATTAAGTTTTCCTTTCTGATAAAGCTGACGCCATTCCTCAAAGGCAAGCTGCCTGTATCGATAATCATTCTGCAAAGCATCAAAATTAAATGGCTGAAAGTTCCTCTGGTAGCTATATTTTCCCTTTCTCATCCATCGAACAAAATCATACTTTTCATCAAATCTATCAGCATAATTGAAAGTATAATTTCGTGTCCGAGCACCTTGCCCAAGAAATGGTCTTCCATCTATACCATCCGGAATCTCAGCCCCGGCAAGATTTAGGATTGTCGGCCCAAAGTCTACAAATTCGACGAAACCTTTCTCACGATGCCCTGACTCGGATTTGACTAGGTGACTAAAATTTTTCGGTACACGTACCACTAATGGAACATGAAGCCCGCTCTCGTAAGCATATCCTTTGCTTCTAGGTAAAACACCCCCAT
>JASLJT010000350.1:0-5557 GCA_030747955.1 Verrucomicrobiales bacterium
TGCCAAGCTCATTCCAGGAACAGTAAAGAAGTGTCCTCAGAACCCGCTCTTCGTTGAGGATGAGTCATGGGAGCCTAGGTATGACAACATGTACCCAAATGTTATCTACGATGAGGAAGATGAGCTCTATAAGTGCTGGTACTGTCCTTTCATTGTTGATCAGAGAACGACGGAGACTCCGGTAGCGAAGCGTAATCCTGAATCGGTTGATTATATGAACGCACGCCCATCTGGCAGGGAAGAGGCCATTCTTTATGCGACATCAAAGGACGGGATCACGTGGGAAAAGCCCGAACTTGGCATTTTCGAATTTCAGGGAAGCACGAAGAATAACATTGTTTGCCGCGGTGCCGGAGGGTCTGGTATTATTAAGGATCACCGGGACCCGGACCCGGCCCGTCGCTACAAGGCTTTTTACTGCACCGATTCAGGTTACAGGATGAGGTACTCCGCGGACGGACTCCGTTGGGGACCGGAAGTGGCATTGCCTGGTGTCGGGCAAAGTGATACGCATGCGAACATGATCTGGTCACCTGAACTGGGCCGGTACGTGGGAATTTTGCGGCACTATGACAATGTGCCGGTCACGGGAAACCGTAAGATTGCAAGGACCGAGAGTATTGATGCGGTGAGATGGGAAAAATCAAAGACCATCCTTGAGGGGACGCCTCTCAATCAACTTCATGACATGGTCATTTTTCGTGACGGTGGTCTTTATCTTGGCCTGATCGGCTGCATGAATTATCCGTCTACCAAATCACGTGACGGTGTCCGTCAGCACATTGAACTTGCTTGGAGTCCTGACTCGTACACATGGCACCGTGTGAGTCCGGGAACGCCGCTGATAGGAAACTCACCGGCTAAAGTGAAGGAGTTCGGCAAGATGCCTTATGATTGGGGTGCCATATTTCCCGCAGCACCGGTCTTTGTGGATGATGAGATTAGGATCTATTACGGCGCATCGGACTGGTACTTTTTTGACTGGAGGAAAGGGGGGCTTGCGATGGCAACGTTGGGCAAGGACCGGTGGGCCGGTTATGCGCAACAAGATAAGAAAAGGCCCGCTATCCTTACGACTGTTCCTCTGGGCTTAAAGGGGAAGGTTTTCGTTACGGCTGACATTGAAGGCTCAATGACTGTGAGTCTCATTGACAGTGAGGGAGGGGTCATTGCTGTTTCTGATCCCGTCAGTGAGAACTGCACGGGCCAGATTTTGAGATGGGACCGTGAATTTAATCCAGAAAAGAGGAAAGGAGTTCGGCTCAGGTTCAAACTGGACCGGGCAACACTCTACTCCTTTAGTCTGAAGTGATTGAAGTGCAATTTTTCGGCCATACTCACTCGAAGGCCGAATCTCTATGGTATCCAACGTCCGTGGTCTTGAAATGCTTGAATGGTATGCCGGCCTCTCCCCAGACCCTGTTCAGGTAATCCACGGTTTCCTTTGCTAAGGTTCCGTAAATTTCTACTTCAATACTTTCTGCCAATTCCAGATGCTTATTTCCGTATTCCTGGACCGGTGGATTATTGATGTGGGCAATGAGTGACTCATCGTCCCGGTAAATCTCGGTCCAAGTGAATTGCAGAGGATCATCCGGGTCCGCATCAAAATTATGCATCAGCATTCCGGGCTCTGTCTCTTTCACGGCGGAATCGGCTTCTGCCGCAATGGCCAGATAATCGTCAACTTTACCGGGACTGACCCTGACTCTGGCGATCAGTACGAAGGGGCTATGTTTTGGATTCATGTCAATTATCTTAGTCGTTAATAGTATCTTAAATGTTCCGGAAAGGATCCCGTTTTTTTATTTTTTATTCCAGTTTGTCTTTTGTCGCTGGAACGTTGAACGATCTTCCATTAATTAATGGCTATGCGAAATATTTTGTTTAGCCTTTTTTTCCCTCTGCTTGTTTCGTGGAGTTTGGCGGATGAAACTGTTCCAGGTCCTGTTACTCTGATTTCTTATAATATCCGTCAGGACACTGAGAGTGACAAGGATCAGAAGGACTGGGCTCAGAGGAAGGGCATGGTGTCAGGTTACCTTCTCAAAAAGAAAGCGGAGGTCATCGGCCTTCAGGAGGTCAGGCATAAACAACTCCTTGATCTGGACAAGGCCCTGCCGGGTCATGCGTTCCTCGGAGTGGGCAGGGAAGACGGAAAGACCCGCGGAGAGTACTCACCAATCTTTTATGATCGGAACGCCTGGAATCTGGACCCGGAAGAGCATGGCACTTTCTGGCTATCTGATACTCCAGGCGTTGCGAATAGCCGTTCCTGGGGAAATCATCATACCCGGATCTGCACTTGGGCCCGATTGATTGCGGCCGATGATCCGGAAAAGAAGACGGCCATCTATATATACAATACGCACTGGGACCATCAGAGTCAGCTTGCCCGGGTCAATTCGGCGCTGCTCATGCTGAAGAGAATTAAGGCCAGGGCTCACAAAGAAGATCCATACATTCTAATGGGTGACCTGAATGCGACGGTCAAGAACCCGGCCGTGAAGTCGCTACTTGGCCAGGGCCTGCTCAAGGATCACGGGAAGAATCAGTACCGCTCATCAAGTAAGTGGAAGGCCGGGCTCGTTCCCGGTCTCAGGATCGACCATATATTTACTTCACCTTCAATTGAGGCGGATACGTTACGGGTCGAGTCTAACGGGAACGCGGATGACTGGTCCGGTTCGGACCATCACCCGGTCGTGCTCCGTATCAAAAAGTGATTGGCGTATTATAAAAAATAACTAATTCTTATCTGTATTATTGAAACTTTCTAACATAGCCATTTCGTTGACTCTCATTTTCGGGATCGCGATTGCCTGGGGAACTTTAATGCCTCTCGAAGAATTACCGCCCGTTCCCGGGACGGACAAGCTTCAACACTTCGTTGCTTTCGGGGTATTTGTTTTACCAGTGTGCCTATTGATGCCGGCCCGGACCTGGCTGATCTTTGCCATTGCTGTTCTCTATGGCGCTCTCATTGAGATTATTCAACCGTACGTTAACCGGTACGGGGAAATGGGTGATTTTTGGGCCGACGCGGGCGGAGCCGTGATCGGCGTTGTGATCAGTAGACTGATCCTTGTGTGGCTAAAACTGAAGAGGAGTCAGTAGCGGCAAATAAATCAAAGGAATTGATCAGGGATAAGGATCATTCCTAAGGAGTCTTGGACTCGATCTTGATGTTCACGTTGCCGCCATCGGCTTTAACGTTACCGGTATATTTTTGATACAGTTCATGAGCTTTGGGGTTCTTTTTCTTGAGCTCCTCGGCATTAGCGGCCTGATACTTATTGGTTTCTTTTTTTCCTTCTTTGCCCTCAGTAATTTCGACTGTGATTCCTTTCTTGGGATCCTCAAGGATCTTGACCTTCTGCCTGTTCTCTTCCGCGTCGACTGTGGTGACGCCGTTCTGGACCATGACGGACACGCGGCGATTAATGCCCGCGTGTCCTCCGATCTTTATGTCCGCTTTGGCAGTGACTCCATTTGCGGTTCCTGGAACATTTTTTGGAGGCTCGAGTACCTTCTTTGCCTCTGCAGCGTGGGGTTTGTCAGATTTTGCAATTTTCTTCAGGGCGTTAGTGGCTTTATTTTTTGTGGCCTCATCACCGTCCTTGTACTGGCGGACAATGATATTGAATGCCCTCATTGAAGACTCGGGGGACTTGCGCCTCGTGGCTTTGGTCAGTGCCGGGATAGCGGCGGCTCCAAGCTCTGTTAGTTTTTTTACTGCTGCCTCACGCTTTGAGAACTGATCGTCATCGAGTTGTTTGATCAGTGATCCGATGTTGTTGTTCCCCTTTCCCCCTTTTTCATTTTCAGCAAAGGCGCAGGGTATAAATAATGACAAGGTGATCAGGCTGATGATGAGTTCTTTCATGATTAGTGTCCGGTGAAGTTAATGAACTTATCGTTTTAGTTATTTTATCGCCAGCTTTTATTCATCTTTTAGTCTAGTGTGATACTCTTGAGAGGATGAGAGTTATTTTTATTAGAGTCGCTTTTTTGGTCTTCACTGTTCAGCAAGCCATTGTCATGGCCGGAGATTCTGAAAAGTCATTACCGAAGCAGTCCAAGGAAGAGCCGACATTTCATGTAGCGAAGGGAGTGGACGTGAACGGGTCCCTCATTAAATATTATAAGAGAGGACTGGACTACGCAATTGACTACTTTGGGAATTACGGCCCTTACCACATTTATCTTTTCGGGCCCGAGGACGAGAAGAGTGTACGTGCTATCTTCAGGGACAGGGCAGAGAGCCGGGTCAATGCTGCCGCCAAAGAAACGGCAAAGGAGCAGATTGCGGAATTTTTAAGTCGCTCGAATGTCGTGAAGGAAATCAAATCGATTCTGGACGGGGAATCGGCCGGGGGGCTGACCTGGACGCAGGGACCGGTCCGAATCTATGAGGACGTCTCGACGAATGCTACTGAGAGGGCAAAGAGGCCCATCGAGAATACCTGGGGAGCATTGCATGAGTACCATCATGTTTTTCAGATTGCGCACTCAGGGGCCGAGGAAGAGAGGACCTCGGACAAGAATTCCAACTCCTGGATGAGGGAAGGCATGGCGACCTACAGTTCGGCCAAGTTCATGGAGAATCTCAAGTTCATTGATTTAAAGGATTACATGCTGGAACTGAGAAAGTTCGGGGCCAATATCAGCCGGCCTGGCATTAATGAGTTCATCATCAAGAATCCGGACTATCGTCTGGACAATGAAACTTACTGGGACGAGGGAGGCGCGCCTCAGGTCTACTATATGATTGGTGCCTGGGCCACGGCTTACCTCATTCATGCGAAGGGCATTGATGAGGAGATAGTGCTGAGGGATTGGTGGTATGATATTATTCCGATGGGAAGAGCTGCGGCTTTCAAGAAGCACATGAAAATATCACTCAAGGATTTCTATAAGGAGTTCGATGTTTTCATTAAAAAACCGGACCAGGAGGTCATGAAGATTTTTGGTAAGGATTAAAATCAATCACTTTTCATTACTGCTTCCAAGAGCTCATTTAACTCGTCCTGTTTTTCTGACATCGCTTCGAACTCGCTATAGATTGAAGTGAATTTTTCTTCGTCAGTCTCTTCGTCAAACAAGTAGGCCTCATCCCTGAATTCCCATCTTTCTGAACATTCATGCAAATGCTTTACCAGTTCTCCTATCTTGCCTGCAATTTCTATTTCGATGTCACTGGCATTAATGAGAAGTTTCATATTCTTCTCAGTCTTGGTTTTGGCCTCTTTATCTAATCCGGTGCCAGCCAATTTTTCGATCGCACTGATGCAGCGTTCGTATGACTCAATTTGTTTTCTTTTATTTTCCGTTGCGAGATTAATCCCTGACGCGATAATTTTTTCTGTTTGTTGATATGAGTTTGGTGTTTGAATTCTCTGAGGATCCATTAAGGATTCCCAACCAATTCTTTCCAGCCCGGTTACATATTCATTTGATATATTTATGATGTCATTGAATCGTGTCCTCAGGACATTAGTCATTTCTTCAGCTTTATTTTTTGGAGATTTAATCAACTCAAACTGAAGGTCTGTTT
>JASLJT010000351.1:0-18829 GCA_030747955.1 Verrucomicrobiales bacterium
TCAAATTTCTGGATTTGGGCAATCGAGTCCTGTGATTTGGAATGACCGTATCTATGTGACAAGTACTGGTGGTCAAAACAAAGAATCTTTGTACCTAGATTGCTATGATCTGAATTCCGGTAAAAGTATCTGGAAAAAAACTATAAACGCGACTGAAAAGGTCAAGGAAGTTACAAACATGATCTCACAAGGAGCGCCGACCCCTGTCACAGGCCCTGAAGGGATTTATGTCTTCTTTGAAAGCGGAGATCTTCTAGCATTTGATCATGAGGGAAAGAGACTCTGGGAACGCAAACTGACTAAAGAATTTGGACCGTTCAAGGGCGGGCACGGTGTCGGATCATCATTAGTAGGAGTCCCTGGCCAACTCGTACTGCTTATTGATCATGACGGCCCCTCGTATCTCCTCTGCGTTGATCGGATAACAGGAAAAACTCGCTGGAAAACATCTAGAGAACCGAGAGTTTCATGGACTACTCCCCTCTATATTAAACACGAAGAGGAAGAACAAATAATCATCAGTTCGAACGGTATCATAGAAAGTTATCGTCTCGTTAATGGTGAGAGAATTTGGTGGTTTGATGAAATTCAAAAAAATACTGTAGCTTCTCCGAGCACTGATGGAAATCTCATTGTTGCGGGTTCTTCGTACCCCAAACAAAGCCTCGCCATTCGTCTTGGAGGAAAAGGGAATGTCAATGACACTCACTTGGAATGGCGCGCCAAATCTGTGACCTCAAGCTTCGCCTCACCACTAGTGCATCGGAACGTTGTCTATTTTATCAATCGTGCGGGCACATTGCAGGCACAAAATTTTAAGAATGGCACACAACACTGGGAGTACAAGTTGCCGGATGGGTGCTGGGCTTCCCCGCTCGCAGCCTCTGAAAGAATTTATCTGTTCTGCAAGAATGGAAAATCTTTGGTCCTAGAAGCATCCGAAAAGAGAGCCAAGGTGCTTTCTGAAAATGTCGTTACAATTGCAGAAAATGATAAAGTTTATGGCTATGCAGTCAGTGAAAATAAATTTGTATTGCGAACGGGTCGCAAAATTATCTGTGTTGGAAAATAAACTCAGGAACCTTTGCCCACACCAACAGCTACCAGATTACCTGATGCATTCCTCGTGTAAATAATACCATTTGAGAGGACAGGAACGGTCCAACACCGGCCTCGATTAACTTGCTCACGAGCCAAGCTTTCAAATTTTTTTGGTGATGCAACACCAACCGCAAGTTCTCCACGCTCACTAAATACTATGAGCTTACCGTCAGCAGCGGTCACTGTGCCACAACCAAAACCACCTTCTTTCCATTTCACCTTACCCGTTTCAAATTCCATGCAAACTAGTTCTTTCTTCTCCGCACCATGCGTATTGCCACTGATGCCGTACAGGTGTTTATCAATGACAACACAATTTGCCATGTGATTACTGATAGCTTTATTGCTGTACACTTCCTTTAATCTTTTCCCATCAAAATTATAAAGCCCACAACCACGACCATAACCGGTCGAGATAAACACTTTATTATCAATAACCATGGGTGTCGTCGCATTCGTGCTGAATCTTGTCTTCCATTCATTAATCGTGACCGTCTTACCGGTACTGGCTTCGAGAATAACTAGGCCTTCCGTCTTCAATGTAATGAGTAAGTCCTTGCCTCCAAAATTGAATAAAACCGGGCTAGCATATGCTGGTTTGAACCGTTCACTTTTCCAAATAATTTCGCCTTCTCTCAACGAATAAGCAATGGTATGGGCAGCCTCGACCACTATCATTTCACCAACAATGAGTGGAGATCCGGCAAAGCCCCACTCAGCAGGTTTCTGCATAGCTGAATCTTTGAGTAGATCTCTCTCCCAGAGTTTTTTCCCATCTTTTGCATTGTATGATTTAAATTTTCCATCCTTTCCCAACGAGTAAACCTTTCCAAGGTGCACTGTGGGAGTAGCTGCCGGACCTCCCTCATGAAGCCGAGGTAATAATTCTGCCTTATAAGTGTCAGACCAAATCTCTTTACCAGTCTTCGCATCAAAACAATAAACTGTTTCAGAGCCATCCCTTCGCTTTCCGTCATGGCCTAACGTGTAGAGTCTTCCCTTGGAAACAGATACCCCGGCAAATCCGACACCAACCTGTGCCTTCCAAATCACATTACCTATCTTGTCAGGGTCCCATTCAGTCTCAGATGAAATGCCATTATAATTTGGGCCCTGCCAATTTGGCCAGTCAGCGGCATCAAGCGAAGAAATGATACCCGAAAGTATAATTGTTAGGGAAATCCTCATTCCCAAATATAATCATGAAGGGGTCGCCGATGCAACTGACTCGTAATCGCATTTTCTTCGACAAACAGACGATTCCCGTGTGATAATCTGTGACTTGTGCCAATCGAAGAAATTGATCTAAAAATCGAGAAAAAAAAGCTTCCTGAGACAGTTAAAAACTATCTCATTGAAGCCAATCTCCGAATTGATGAACTCTTTGAAACTGAAAAGAACCGTAAAGTTCCCCGGTTCATTCCCTGCAATGATGAACTGCTCTACCATTGGCTCTCTGCCATAAAGGACAGCGATTTATGTTTGGGCAAAGTGTACTGCGAATGGGGAAGCGGCTACGGTGTAGGCACTTGTCTAGCTTCTCTATTAGGATACGAATCATATGGTATAGAAATCGAACCGTCACTGATTGAAGCTTCCAGAAAACTCGCTGAAGACTCAAATATATCGGTCACTATCATCGAACGCGATTACATGCCAGAAGGGTTTGAATGTTATGAAGGCTCTGGCGGGGCTGAACTTATCAGGCCTGAAAATTACACTTACCGAGAAAGTAACGGATCGAGACCAAGTTATGAAGGGATGGATGCTGATCTCGATGAAGTGGATATTTTCTTCATTTATCCGTGGCCTGGTGAACAGGAATTTGTACTCGAATTTTTTCAGGCAATTGCGGCTGACGGGGCACTTTGTTTGATCTACCTAGGAGATGATGAGTTTGGCTTGTACCAGAAAACTGCAGCCCCCTTCGATTAGAAAATCATTGCTACAGGAGAGATGCTTTGAAAACAACTTTATAATCCTTTGTAGGGTCACAGGACTTGGGATTGGGTATGAGGATAAAGTCATCGGTCAGCACTGGCTCTAATTCGCTACCTTCAAGAATCTCAAAATTTCCAATCCTTTTGGGGAAATATTGCACAATCGGACGCCACCCTCTCTGAGAGCCATTAGTATTAATAGGCTCAAAAGATTTCTTACCTCTGGTTGGGGTTATCTTAAAAGTATATATGGAATCTTCTCTGTTTAAAGACTGCTCGTAGGCACGTTCTCCCTTGGCCAGTTTTGCATCCCATCCAGGATCTCCATAAAAAACAACTGAGTCTCTGTCAAAGAGAAGACCCGCAGCATCCTGGGCGCGGAGACCCGCGTGCGTGGCCGCCTCGGTCAGCTTTACTTTGGATCCAATAGAAGTGGCCTGGTTCGGATCTGCCATTTTCTTACTCGCAAGACCAGGAAAGAATGTTTCCAAACGATGAATGAGGGCATGTTGATTAGCAAAGAACGCTTCCGCGAAAGTGTATCTTCCTGGCTGTTCAACAAAATAATCCAAACAGCCCCAACCTGCGTAACCGTACCAGGTCGGTACAGTGTAACCAAGCATCTGCCTCACTCCTCCACTCTTTAACCATGCCAGTGCCATCGCCTGTTGATCGTCAATGTGGCCCATCAAACAATTGCCAATCGGCATATAAACTTTTGGATTTGGCGAATTTATTGCAATTTTTTTTCCTTTCATGTCCTGACCAAAAAGGTTTCCATTCTTGCTCTTAAAGTAACCGTTTCGGTAAGAAAATCCGATCTGCCAGCCCCTCTCGGTTGCGTGACCAGAAGTGACAAAGAGTTGGGCCTTGTATTCTGTGAGCGTCTTTGCCAGTGCCTCAGTACTATCGGCTGGTCCACTCGATTCAATGGGATCCTGATTCCTATTTTTTCGGACAATCTTTCCCTTTTTTAATTCGCAGTGCCAGACTCCCTCCAAACAATGCTCAAGTGCCAACTCGGTCCCCGAGGCGACACGTTCAATGGTCAGAGGCTTTAGTGTCTTTGCAATACTCAAAGCATTTTCGGAATCATACCCCGTGAGAATACCCCAGATAGTATCAGTATACGGGTCCTCATCAATTTTTCTGGTGAGTTGATGAATCTTTGCAACCATAGCCCTCGTCACTTCAGGATGCTTAGCTACAAAGCATGTGTATCTCGGTTTTATTTTTCTGAGTTCCTCGAGTATCCCTTCAGGTTTTCCATCTGGAAAATGCATTGCCTTAGAAGATTCATATTTAGACTCCAATGCATTGATTACCTTTTTCCATGCAGGGTCAGAAGCGGTACTCTCAGAGCTAAGAACTAAATAGTGGGTAGGATCAGCTTGGACAACTCGGATCAAAAAAAGCAAAGCCAAAGAAAAGGATGCAAACTTCATAATGTAGATTCTTGCTCGGATCTGCTTCGTGATCAATAGAAAGGAGCTCAATTCCGGGTGTAGTTTTGCCTGAATTAAATCTAAAAAGTCATCGAGGCCCCAAAAACAAAGTTGATCCCAGGCTCATTCTGACCCGAGCCATGAATGCGGTATTCCTCGTCAGTGATGTTTTCTAGAGACAATGTCAGCAACAATTGTTCACTTAGCTGGAACCCATACCTCAAATTGAAGACAGTATATCCAGGAGTACCACCAGGCGGTATTCTCTGAGTATCGCCCTTATCACGTGTATTCAAATTATCTTGTTTGGCAGCAATAAAACTACTCAATTCAAGCCATTGAGAGTCGGATAATTTATATCTCAATCCAAGGATCCCTGAAGGGGGAAGGAGCCGGCTAATAGGTTCACTACGTGATGAGACTGAGGAATCGGGAAAAGTATCTGCCATTCCATCATTAAACGCAAAGGAGCCGAAAGCTCTAAAACGTTCACTTATGTCATAGGAAGCGTCCAACTCAATGCCATAAACGTGACCCTCTGAACCATTCTTTTTGATTACCTCTAATTCGTCCTCAATGACCCTACCTGTCGGTGTGCGAACTATCATGTCTCTAATGTCTGTATAGAAAATAGAGATGCCCGCACTTAACTTATTATCATCAAAACGAGATCCTAACTCGTAGGAAAGAAATTTTTCAGGATCAAGATCCGGAGAAGGTGTTTCAATTTCGTTGGATCTTGCCGAATCTAATCTCGAAAGATCAGAAAAATTGGGGGCTCTGAAACCTTGCGAAGCTCCACCAAAAACTTTGAATTTCCCGTTACTCCCTACCTTGTAGATTCCCCTGAAACTACTCGATACGTCATCCCAATCATTTTTCATTGAGCTGGCATTCTTTGAAACTGGATCCTCGAAATTACCAATATCAGCAATGACATGAGTAAAACGGCTCCCAAAATGGATGTTAAAATGATCAGTCACATTGATTTGATCCTGAATGAAAACCCCAAACTGTTCGTACGTTGAATCATCTCCAAAAGGACCCTGAATTCTTTCCCTTATAACATTTCCTTCCTGATCAAGATCATTTCGAAAAGTATCCGCTTGGTCCCGATAATAACTAGTTCCATAGATTAATTTGCCTATCCCCGTATCACTTTCTAATTGCACCCAGGCTCCCAGACTATCCAAATCAAATCCTTGTTGGTCTGCCTTGCCGCTAGATTTAACACGGTAACGACTCTCTTCATGATTATGCCATGATAGACTAGTATGTATTTTCTGGATTGGACCGTCTAGGTCATCCGCTTTGATTTGCGCATATGCCAATCTGCGCGACTGATCGCCAGACCGGCGCAATTCCCGACCAACTGAAGTGCCTTCCCAAGAACGTCCATATATGGTTTTGTGAACTCTCCATAAATCATTCTGCTCAAATTGTTGATAAGCAAAAGTGCCCCTCACATTTTCCCTAAAGTAATGATCCATTCTCAAATCAAAACCTACCTCATCAAAACCTGTACGGGGAAGCTCTCCTAGGCCAGAAGCTTTTATGTTTCCAATTCTACGGTCGGTGTATCCCAGAATGACGCCAGTGCTTTGGCCGATGCCCACAATTCCCTCGGCCCTTCCAGTATGACTCTGCTCAGCAGAGGAGCCCCGATAAAGAATCCTTCCTTCGCTAAATAATTCATCTTCGCGATATGTTAATGGGTCAGCATTCTTAGTAATCACATTCACTGTTCCACCAATAGCATCGCTCCCATAAAGGACAGATCCCTGCCCCTTAATGAGTTCAACTCTGGATGCACTGAGCGGATCAACAGTTGCCCAGTACTGGTTAGGCCCTTCACGGAAAGCCGCGTTATTGAGTCTAATTCCATCGATTAAAAGTAAATTTCTGAAACCTGTAAATCCACGTATGAAAGGTGAACCTTTCCCATTTGCAGTTTTCTGCACAAGGACACCAGGATCAGAACGAAATGTCTCGGGCAGACTCCGCGGCATGTCCTCAAGAATGTCAAGCTCGTCAATCAAGTGGACGTCATGAGGAACGTCATTGACCAACTCATTGAACCGTGTCGCTGTGACGGTGATCGATTCAAGTTCCTGTGAATCTCCTGCACTATCAGCAAATAATTGGCAAGTACTGATATAAAGTATGGGAATTAAGTAGCGCATGATACCAGTGCAATTAATACATAACTAACAACTTTACTTTTTATTAGGTCAAAACCCATCAATTGGTTTTTTACTAAGGATAGTACTACGGCTGAACCTAATTGGCCTTGGCTGCTTTCTTCTTAAGGGAAATCTTATCAACTTTGGCCGTCAAAGTCTTTTCTTTGTCTCTCAGAAAACGAGTCACTATCTGAACGTCATGAGGCGCAACGCCTCTCCATAATTGAAATCTTCTCGTCGAATTATTCCAATAAACCCATTTTTGATTTTGGGGAGGAGTTTGAGCAGTAACTGCTATGAATCGCCCTTCCCTAGGATGCACTAATCTTGGAAGACCAAAGTCACCATGAGCCATCGCTAAACGAGTAAGGATAAATTTTGCATTGTCGGATTCACTGAACCAGCCACCGGCTAACTGGTACCGATAAACGATTACATTTAATTCCTCCACATCGGACGCAAGGCTTTCAGATATTTTAAGCTCCTCGTCAGCGGCCCTCAGTTCACAATTGATAGTAACGATGAAGAAAACCAATGGAACAAAGAGGCTCGGTCTAAGAAAACTAATCAATGCTTGAATTCGTTCCTTCATAAGGGAGTGCAGGAATATGCCTCCTTAATGAAAGACAATCAAATTTTTTACAGAAAATGAGTCTCAATTAACGTAGTTTTTCTCATAAATGAGAACTTATAACTCAGCTATTGCCTCAGTTGCTCAATGACTCTCCTATTATCTTTTCTTTCTCGGCGCTTTTCTCTTCACCTTTGATCCCTGTGATGCCCTCTTCACCTTGGCTGCTTTCTTTCTCGCCGTACTCCACTTGGGCTTTCGCTTTCGCCGCGCTTCCTGCGTTTCACCTGGTCTGGCCTTCTTGGGCCCTCTCGCTGTTTTCTTTTTTGTATCAAATTCTCTTTTAGATTTTATACGAGCCTTCTTAATCTTCGGTTTCCTCTCCTCTTTGT
Organism: Verrucomicrobiales bacterium; assembly: GCA_030747955.1. GTDB lineage: Bacteria > Verrucomicrobiota > Verrucomicrobiia > Verrucomicrobiales > DEV007 > EC70. The sequence goes on from JASLJT010000351.1 coordinate 7,633, forward strand.
CAGTTCTAGAAATCTCTGGTCGTTTCCGCTTTGAATCTCTCCGACCCCTCTCTGCTCTGGATCTGGTTCTGGGAGCTCCTCTTCCGGAGCGGCTACGTGACCTTTGTCTTGTACGCCCCTTTTGAGATGAAAATCCTTGTTCTATTGATTCTCCTTCAAACCCAGCGATCTCGGATCTTTCGATCTTCTTTTCAAGTAGTTGTTCGACAGCTGCAAGTTTGTTCCTCTCTGCTTTGCAAACTAATGAGTGCGCGTCTCCCTTCTCCTCTGCACGGCCCGTCCGTCCAATGCGATGCACGTAATCTTCAGCCACGTCAGGTAATTCATAGTTAACGACTCGAGGCAATTGCCTGATATCTAGGCCTCGAGAAGCAACGTCCGTTGCGACTAGGACTCTGACAGAACCTTTCTTGAATCTGTCCAGTGCTCGGGTCCTTTGTCCCTGAGACTTGTCCCCATGAATGGCCACCGCATCAACGCCAGCTTTTGAAAGGTACCTTGAAAGTTTTTCCGCTCCGTGCCTAGTCCTCGCAAAAACCAAGACCTGATCCCAGTCCCCAGAATCGATCAATTCCACAAGTAATTCACGTTTACGGCTCTGTTCGACAGGATGAACAATCTGTCTGACCTGTTCTGCTGCCGTGTTCCGTCTCGCAACCTCTATTTTTTCCGGATCATCCAAGAGCTTCTTCGATAGTCTTCTGATCTCATCAGAATAAGTTGCTGAAAATAGGAGGTTCTGCCGAGACTCAGGAAGTAAAGCTATGATCTTACGAATGTCAGGCATGAAGCCCATATCAAGCATCCGGTCCGCTTCATCGAGTACAAACGTCTCAACGCGCGAAAGATTAATGGTTCCTCCTTGAGCATGGTCCAAAAGGCGGCCAGGCGTAGCAACCACAATGCCCACTCCTCTCCTCAATAGACCCACTTGCGGCCCCATTTTAACGCCTCCATAAATTGCACAGGAATAAACACCTAACCCTTTGCCATAATCGACAACGAACCTTTCGACCTGAGCTGCAAGCTCACGCGTTGGGGCCAGAATCAATGCTCTTGGAGACCGGTCCTTAGTTCGGTTCTGAAATAGTTGCTGCAGTATCGGCAAAACGAAGGCCGCTGTCTTGCCTGTCCCTGTCTGTGCTCCACCGATCACATCACGGCCTGATAAAATTGCAGGAATTGCCTTGGCCTGAATGGGTGTCGGCGCCTTGTACCCTTTCTTCTGAACTGCTTTCAAAAGTTGCGGAATGAGGCCTAGCGAATCAAAGGATGCCATCTGTTCCATCCCAGTACGCCAGTTTTACCAATGATGATAATCAAATCGCCAATAATCTGCGTCTTTTAATTTCAATGAGCCTGATAAGAGCTCGCAAATGCCTCATCGGACTAGGACTCTAAATGGTCCCATCATTTCCCGCTCTTTAAGAACGGTGATCGGTTTTTTAATTGGAATTCATAATTTCCTCAATTTCTTCAACCTCGACAGGAATCGTTGCCATCAAATCAATGTTTTCATCTCTTCCAATGAAATAGTTATTTTCCAGACGGCATCCAAATTTTTCTTCACGGATATAAATGCCAGGTTCAATAGTAAAGACCATGCCTTCACATACTGGCTTCCAGTTATCACCAACGTCATGAACATCTAGACCGATGTGGTGACTAGTTCCATGCATAAAATATTTCTTATAGGCTGGTTTATTAGGGTCCTGATCGTCTACATCTTTTTGAGTAATGAGACCCAATTCTAATAGCTCGGATTGCACTAACTTTCCTACTTCTTCCTGATAATCCTTGAGAATCATCCCTGGACGAAGCATTGCATTGCATGCCCTCATGGTTCTTAGAACGGCCTCATATACAGAACGTTGCCTATCAGTGAAACGACCATTGACGGGCACTGTCCTAGTCAGGTCAGAATTATAATTTGCGTAGCGTGAGGCAACATCCATCAAGACCATTTGCCCATCTTCGCATGTGTCGTGATTCTCCAGATAATGAAGAACGCATGCATTTTTTCCTGAACCAATGATTGGATCATAGGCGAAACCATCGGATCCATGACTCAGATACTCATGAATGAGTTCGGCCTCGATCTCGTATTCTTTGACTCCTGGCTTGATGAACTTAAGTACTCGCCTGAATCCAGACTCAGTAATGTCGCAAGCCTTCTTGATCAGATCCACTTCCAGATCACTCTTGGTAATCCGAAGCTCCCCCATGATCGGAGCCAAACGCTGATAATCATGCAAAGGGTATTGCCTCATTGTCTCACGAATGAACCGTAAATCACGGGTTTCTACGCGGTCCGTTGCTCTGGCATGTTCATTAGTGTTAAGGAATACGTGTTCTGCCTGCGTCATTAGCATTCTCAGAGTGCCAGAAAAAGCATCTAACCAATGAACGTTCTTGATCCCTGAAGTTTCTTGTGCTGATTCCTTAGTGTGCTTGTCTCCTTCCCATATCGCAATCAATTCGGATGTTTCCTTTGTAAACAACATTTCTCTCTGCTTTTCATCAGGAGCATCAGGAAAAAGAACAAGGATCGTCTCCTCCTGATGAATGCCACTAAGATAAAAGATATCAGAATTCTGGCGCAAGAGCATGGACCCGTCCGCATTAGTTGGAAGGATATCATTAGAGTTCAGAATAACTAAAGAGTTCGGAGGGAGCCTCTGCCTAAGACGCTCGCGGTTCTGTTCAAAAAGCTTTGGGTCAATTTTTTGATAACGCATTGGACACTCTGAATAAGCTATTCAAGAACACGAGTCGAGCTCATAACTTAAAGCCTCTCAAATTATTTTTGATTTTAGCTATTATTGTTACAAATGGCACAAATTAATGGATAAATAAGAACCAAATCATCGGATCTTCTAAGCGCTCTGCATCAGACCCCGAATATAACCAGCAGCGTAAAGCCGACCCTGCATTTCATAACCGGGAACCTCGTTCGAGTCTCCCAGCATCGACGGAACATGATCCGGCCGAATGGTGCCGCCATAACCTATTTCCTTCAAAGCGCGAACGATCGAAGGTAAATCCAAGTCGCCATTATCATGCCATGTCTCTGTGAACGATGCTGCATCCCCGATCGTATTCCTTAAATGTACAAAATGAATGTGTTCTCTGAGAGTCCTAATGCTGGCTATCATATCCTCTCCAGTCGGTCCCAATGAGCCAGTACAAAAACAAATTCCATTGCTGGGGCTAGGAGCTATTTCCGTGACACGTTTCAGGGCCTCGACGCTAGTCATAATCTGCTCATTTCCCCAGAACTCAGGGAGGGGAGGATCATCCGGATGTATGGCAAGCTTGACTTTAGCATCCTCTGCTACGGGAAGAATCTGATCCAGAAACCATTCAAGGTTCGCCCAAAGTCCCTTTGCAGAGGTCTTCGTTTCAGGTGCCCCATCAGCATCAGTGACTGTCAGTTGACCTGCCTGATGATCAAATCCGGTCGTGTAGGATCCTCCTCGCTCAGGGTTTGATTTTGTTGTTCTGCACCAGTCCTCACTGGGCATCCAGTTATAGCATAAAACCTCAAGGCCCAGATCTCCCATGTCCCGGATAAGAGACTTTATCTTTTCAATCTGACCATCGCGTCCGGACAAATTATGAACGATCTGATCATGTGGGAGTTTCCTTTCAATGTGTGTTAATCTCATACCAAATGAGTCAACCATCCGTTTAGCTTTTATTAGAGAAGCTTTCTCAGGCCCCGGATACACCAGAACAATCTCTTCTACACCGATTTGTGCTGCGAGTTGGAGATTTTCCTCAGAGAAAGGAGTCAATATCATTGAAAGGTGCATGACTTGTGGCTCTAACGTTAATTATTACAGCATCAAACAATGAATTTGAGACAAAGGCAAACACTGCCTATTAATAATGGAGTAAGTTCGTTAGAATAAGTGATGTGCTTTCAGTCGTCAGTCCTGCTCCTTGCAGCCCTGTTTTTCTTCTCTGCATGTAATAAAAAGCAGGGCACGGACTTTGACACTCCCGAACCAAAGGAAACAACACTTCAAAGTGAGCAGCCAACAATAAAAGAAAGTGAGCAGTTAGCAGCTCAAATAGAATCAGAACTGATTCTATTTGCTCAGCAAATCATTTCAGGATCTTTACCTGATTCATTGTCAGATAAAAAGAAATGGAGCCAATTCTCTAATCGATTCATTAATTCATCCGAACAGAGCCGAAGCTTTAAGGCATCAGTTTTTGAAATGAAGCATGAGGGAAGCGCCATCAAAATCACAGCACGGATTGAAATGAAAGCCCGATTGGAAAACCAAAATTTTTTCGGTCTGATTGCACAATTCAAATCCTCATGGTCAAAGAATGAGGACGGACAATTAAAGGTTCTAAAAATTGGTGAACCTGAACAAACGGTTCTCAATGAAAGTCCGGACCTATGGTTCAGTGATGAAACGGATCGATTAACAGCGAAAGAGCCTACGTTCACCGAACATCTTTCGAAGGGTCTTGATTTCTGGCTCAAAAGAATCGAATCAATTCATGGAATAGATGCCTTCATCAATAATGGCATGGCCCTCGGTGACTTTGATGGTGATGGCAGGGATGACATTTATGTTTGCCAGCCTGGCGGGCTTCCTAATCGGCTCTTTCTGCACCAAGCAGATAACACTATTCAAGAAGCACCTAAAAGAACCGGTGCCAATTATCTTGATCATACGAGTTCTGCTCTCTTCATTGACATGGATAATGATGGGGATCAGGACCTGACATTAGCTACACCTTCAGGAATTGTTTTGCTTGAAAATGATAAGCATCAATCTTTTATCGAACGGGGCATATTACAAACTGATGAAGTGGATTGTCATTCTTTGAGTGCAACTGATTTTGATCTGGACGGGAACCTGGATTTGCTCATCACTTTTGCTTTGGGTTCCCGGTCCTTGGATGATGATTCTTCATTTCGTTTTGATGACGCTAGGGACGGGGGCTCTAACCAACTCTTCAAGGGGGACGGGAAATGGTCCTTTTCAGAAGTAACAGCACTGAGTGGGCTCTCAGAGGGAAATGATCGGCATAGCCTAGCAGCCTCATGGCACGATTATGATCTGGACGGTGATCCAGATATATATATTGCCAATGATTATGGCCAAAATCAGATGTACAGGAACGATATTCGTGACGGTTCCAGATTTTTCACTGAAATTGCAAATGAGATTGGAATTGAAGACCGCGGAGCAGGAATGTCAGTGAGTTGGGCCGATTATAATAGGGACGGTTTACCTGATCTTTATGTTGGGAACATGTATTCCAACGCAGGTAAAAGAATCACGGGCCTGAGCGGATTCTTGCCAAAAAATAAGGGGCTGACAAAACATTATCGTCGTTTTGCGAAAGGCAATACCTTGTTCAGCCAAAAAAAGAATGGTGAATTCATTGATTCTGGTCCTGCCACAACGATGGGAAGGTGGGCATGGAGTAGCGTATTCGCTGATCTGAACAATGATGGGTGGGAAGACCTGATCGTTGCCAATGGTTATATTTCTGGTCCGCGCCCCGATGACTTGTGAAGTTTTTTTTGGCGGCAAGTTGTGCCGCTCGGAAATTCCGGAATCGGGCCTGGCCTTGACGGTTCTGATCCGGCCCGACAACTTCAGGAATATGTTCGAAGGGGAGCGTCATTTTCCGGCAATGAATCGCATGTTGTTTTTAGTAACGAGGAAGGATCATTTAAAAATGTTTCAAGTATCACTGGGCTCGATTCTAAGGATGACGGTCGGTCAGTTTGCTTCACTGACTGGGACCTAGACGGGGACCTTGATGTCTGGATAGGTAATCGCAGTGGGCCTCAGATCAGATTTTTCCAGAACTCTAATCCTTCAGATGGGCAAGGAATCAATATCCGCTTGAGCGGTAAATCATGTAACAGAGATGCTATAGGTGCTCGGGTAATTCTTAAGGCTCGGGGCAACTTGCCTCAGACCCGAACAGTCACTGCCGGGTCCGGGTTCCTTGCTCAGTCCTCTAAGACGCTTCATTTCGGACTCGCTAAAGAAGATATTATCGAAGAAATTGAAATCCTTTGGCCCGGCAATAAAGCGCAAAACATCTCAAATATTGTTCCAGGAAACTATCACATCGAGCAAGGATCAGAGCCGGTCAAATTAAAGCACCGTTCAAAGGAAATTACAAAGGACCCTAATCCTTTGCAGGAAACCTTTAATGACAGGACTTTCCTCTCACAGAGACTACCTCTGACTGCATTCTTCGAACGTCCTCAAGAAGCAAAAGATAAACCGCTCCTCATTTGCCTCACTGTTGAGGATTGCAAAGTATGTGTTGCTCAAAAAAAGGAATGGGAATTGTCACCTCCTGCGGATGTTCATTTACAATTGATTAGTGAGTCAGATCTAGCCATTAGTGATCCTGAAAAGCTACGAATAATTCAGTTAACTTATGATCATTTTTTTGATGTTTCTGCAAGAGAAATTCCAACTCCGCTCTCTTTTCTAATCGATCAAAAGAATAGACTCTGTGCGATTTATAGAGGACGCATTGATCAGGATTTATTATTAGAGGATTGCATTAATATCGGTATTAAGGGCTATCAACTCAGGTCACGTTCCGTTCCGTTCAGCGGGTCATGGGCTTCGAAACAAATATCATCAGCGAGGCCCCTGAATTTCGTTGAGGATCTGCTCGATGCCGGTCTCCTTGATTCGGCCGCGAACTACATCAATAAAGAATTGAATTCATTAAAAGAAGATGAGCTCTTTCCCATGCTCTTGAAAAGACTCGAGACGCTCAAATCGGATCGTGCTCATCCTTAATTTTTGTACAAAAAAAGAGTGATCTAAAAGACCACTCTTTTTTATTTGAGGGGATCCGAGGTGGATCCGTTAAAAATAATTTACTGGCTTATTTCTTTGCCGCTTCGCGTGCCTGAACGTCTTCAATGACCTTTTCGGCGATGTTCCTTGGACAAGCAGCATAGTGAGAAAATTCCATTGAAAATTGTCCTCTTCCGGATGTCATCGTACGCAAATCACCAATGTACCCGAACATCTCACTGAGTGGAGCCTCACCTTTGACCCGTATACCTGTCGGCGTACTGTCCTGTGACGAAATCATGCCGCGGCGGCGGTTCAAATCACCAATCACATCTCCGACATTGTCATCTGGGGTAAATACATCCAGTTTCATTATCGGCTCCAATAACTGAGCGCCTGCCTTCGGCATTGACTGTCGATAGGCCGCCTTAGAAGCAATCTCGAAAGCCACTGCTGAGGAGTCAACTGCGTGGAATCCTCCATCGATTAGGGTCACTTGGAAATCCAAGCATGGATACCCAGCAAGAACACCCTTTTCAGTAGATAACCTCCATCCCTTTTCGACTGCCGGAATGTATTCCTTCGGTACGTTTCCTCCAACGATCTTGGATTCAAATTGAAATCCTGAACCCGGCTCGAGCGGCTCAATGATATAGTCAATCTTAGCGAACTGACCTGCACCACCTGACTGCTTCTTGTGCGTATAAGAATCCTCAAGCTTAGTTGTGACTGTCTCGCGGTAGGCAACCTGAGGAGCCCCAGCCTCGACTTCAACGCCATGAGTCCTCTTCAAGATATCAATCTTAATATCCAAGTGAAGCTCTCCCATTCCCTTCAGAATAGTCTCTCCGGAATCCTGGTCAGTTTCGACGTGGAAAGAAGGGTCTTCCTTTACCATCTTACCTATGGCTACGCCAAGCTTCTCAGCAGCTCCTTTATCCTTCGGAGCAATAGCAATTGAAATGACCGGGTCTGGAAATACCATCGGTTCTAGAGTCGCGGGCTTTTTCGGGTCACAAAGAGTATGACCGGTTTGAACATTTTTCAGACCGACCAGAGCGACAATGTCCCCTGCCTGCGCCTCGTCAAGATCCTCACGCGAATCAGCATGCATCTCCACGATTCTACCGACCCTCTCTTCCTTCCCTGTGAAAGTATTAAGGATGTTAACACCCTTCGCCAATACTCCTGAATAAACACGAGTAAAAGTCAGGGCCCCGTACTGATCGTCCATGATCTTAAAGGCCAATGCACGTAATGGCTTATCCCTGTCAACAATAGCAAATTCGCCAGTTTCATTTCCTTCCATATCCACTTCAGGCTGTGGCTTCACTTCGGTCGGGCTAGGAAGATAATCAATGACAGCACTTAGTATCAGCTGGATGCCTTTGTTCTTAAAAGCTGATCCGCAGTAAGTCGGGAAAAAATCCAGATTGATTGTGCCTTTGCGAATACATTTCTTAATTGTATCGATGTCAGGCTCCTCGCCATCGAGGTACTTCTCCATCGCCTCATCGTCCTGCTCAACGGCAGTCTCAATCAATTCGGTGCGGTACTGCTCGGCCTTTTCTTTCAGATCATCCGGCACATCCTGAACTTCAAAGTTCTCAGGTTGCCCTGAATCATCCCAGACATAAGCCTTCTGGCTAAGGATATCGACAACGCCCACAAAACTATCCTCAAATCCTATTGGAATAGTCATCACTAATGGCTTCGCAGCAAGGACCGACTTAATCTGGCCAACGACCCGGTAAAAATCAGCGCCGAGACGATCGAGCTTATTTACAAAAATCAAACGGGCAACACCTGATTCGTTGGCATATCGCCAGTTAGTTTCCGACTGAGGCTCAACGCCACCAGAGCCACAGAAGACTCCGACCCCGCCATCAAGCACCTTCAATGAACGGTACACCTCAATGGTAAAATCGACGTGTCCAGGAGTATCAATAATATTAAAACGGTGATCGTCCCAGAAGCAAGTCGTTGCAGCAGACTGAATGGTAATTCCACGTTCCTGTTCCTGTTCCATGAAGTCGGTCGTAGCCGCGCCGTCATGAACTTCTCCAATTTTATGGATCTTACCTGTGAGCTTTAGAATACGCTCTGTAGTCGTAGTCTTACCCGCATCAACGTGAGCAAAAATTCCAATGTTTCGGTATTTTGAGAGATCAGCCATATTTTTTTAAAAAATGAGCGCGCCCAATAACCCATTTTTTGGCATAATTCAACGGGTAATTGCTATTAATATACTATTTGGCTTATTTTTTAGTCCCATTTTTTTTATAATTTATTGATTCAATCCGAAGAATCCAATGGCGAGTATCACTGAAATGCCCTCAATTAGAGGCCAGTTCCTTGCTCAAATAAGACAATAAGTCTGCAAAATCCTGCAAAGATAAACCGGCTTCGAGGCCCTCCGGCATGATGGATTTTCCGGTCCCCTTTAAACTTAAAATATCGTTACGATTGAGGACCCTCTTAGTTCCATCGATTAGCTGCATGATAATACTGTTCGATGTCTCTGCCTGAACTAGTCCATAAATATTTTCATCTTTGAGGTCCGTGCTGTAGGCCAAGTACCTCGGTTCGATGGAAGCGCTCGGTGCCAGTATCGATACTAATAACGCTTCAGGTGAACGGTTCGAAAGGGTCTTGAGAGTCGGACCAAAGTCTCGACCAATTTCACCGATCTTGTGACAATTTGAACAACGGGCTATGAAATGTTTTTTGCCATTTGCATGATGACCTTGCATCGACACAGAGGGCCGGAACCTGGCGATCACTTCATTACGATCACCTACCATAGATTTGGCTAATGCCTTCTTTGCCCTGTCACGAATTTTGGGAGAAGAATGTTCCTGTATTCTTCCGAGTGAACTCGGACTCAGCTCAACAGAATTTATTTTTCCGGATTCGATTCTGTCTAAAAGAGCATCCGTGCCTTGCTCTTTAGATAGAAGTGCATTTTCTGCAGCTTCCCGACCAGCCGGACCAAGGGCTGGCCAGGAATCAAGGATACTCACAAAAGAACCGAGAGTTCCCAAATGCTTCAACGTGGCCAGCTGAATTTCTTTTGAATTAGCTGAACCAAGTAACCCAATCATCTCAGCCATGTTTTCTTTTCCGAGCAAGCGCACGGCTAGGGCCCTTTCATCTGAGGAAAGTCCCGCATCATTGGCGGCGATGACTGCCGCCGCACGTGCCCGTTCCCTGAAAACAGATGGCGAAGACGCCAATAGCCTCCACTTATCTGGACCGGACCAGTTCACAAGTATCCTGTCCGATATTTTTTCTCCCATGCCTGGAAAACGGTGAGACATTTTCAAGAGACCTTGAGTAATTGAGGAACTCAGTTTTTCAGAACCTGCCAGTGTCCTGAAATGGGGAATCGAAGAACTAAGAACGGCCGCTGCAAAGTACGGATCTTCCCCATCTCTTTGAGCAATTTGTGCGAGTGCATGACCTGCCCTCTCAGACTCAAATTCTCCAAATGTATAAGCTGCCTGAAGACGTACCTTCGGATCAGGATCATTGGCAAGTGCAAGGACCTGAGGAATGATTTCCGTTAATCTTTCCGATTTTCTTAAAGCGATCCTGCGGACTGAACGTTCCTTTGAAATGAGCCCGTTCATGATCTCTTTCTTGCTCCATAGATTTGATTCTCCTTTACGAAAAGATTCCCTCAAAGCAATGTCACGGGCAATACCATTTGGAGAGTTTTTAGTTGCTGCTCGCCAGTCATGTTCTGAGCCCTTCTTACTGATGCGGTAAATACGGCCCTTCCCCTGACCAGAGTAATAATGCGGTTTTAATTCCTGCTTGCCTTCGGGAGGCAACCATTGCGGATGCTCAATCATGTAACGGTACATATCCACAACCCACAAAGAACCGTCAGGAGCCGTTCTCGACATGACTGGCCGGCACCACCGGTCCTCAGAAGCAAAAAAATCATGGTCTCCGTCCTCGGCACGTTCAGCCGTGAAGGTTGCCCCATGATCATTGAGTATATGACGCTGCACGAGATTTGAAAAAGGCTCGCATGTGAAAGCGCTCATTTGCCCAGAAGAATGATCAAATAATACATTGTCGCGGTAAATTGAAATGCCGCACGCCGACGTGTATCGCCCAATCATATCAAACCCATGAAATCTTTTTTGAGCCTTGCCTGCAGAATAAATCTTTGGAGATTTCCCCCTGAGCATTTGGCGGGGGTCCGGTGCAGCAATGTCCGGGTTACGCTTAAGGTATTGGTCTTCTAAGACATAATGCCAGATAGGGTGTGCGTTCTGAACCCCGAACCAGTTCCCGTCATTGTCCCGTACTCGCCCGAACTGGGATGGCCCGGCAACCGGTTCAAATGATCCGTCAGGCCGGAACCGGAAATCACGTGC
>JASLJT010000352.1:0-7698 GCA_030747955.1 Verrucomicrobiales bacterium
GACGAACTGCATCGAGAAAAAATTCTATCCCTCCATACTGAGAATAGGTAGTGAACTCGGTAGGATGGTAAGCGTCTATGGATTCATATTTTTGTCGAACTGTGCCAAAGTAAGGGAAACTTGATGGTTTTCTGCGGTCACTCATATAATAGGAAATTAGCGTCTTCTCATCCTTCAAGGCATGAGCTGACCAAGGAGTGACTCCATGCAGTAACAAATATATGCCTGCTTGCTTAGATTTTTCAAAGTCGGCTAAACTGCCCTCTAACCCATTAAAATTCGCTCTTTTCATCGTAACAAAAAGATTATCTAAACCTACGCGAGGTCCTACCCAGCTAGGAGAAAGAAATGAAATCAATGCAGGCATTTTGAATGGACCGGGTAAAGCTTCTCTAACTTTTTTTTCATAAGGCCCCAGACCAAAGACCTCATTGGTCCTCTGCTTCGGGTATACTTCTAACCTCTTAATTTCTTGGTCGCGATATACGACTTCTACACCTAAGCCTGTTACCGTATCGATTCTGAAAGAAATGTCCTTATCTACTGGCCAGCCAGGGAGAATACAAACACGCTTCCCTGTCGTCTCAATAAGCAATGGGCGCAATGAATCAACTAAAGCATCAACTTCATCCTTTTCCGATGGCAATAGAGAAAAATCAGAGCCCCAGAATTGGGGAAACCCTAAGCTCTTATCATCAAATTCCAGTGATGGTTTAACTGCCTTAAGTGCATTTTTAATGGCCTTTCCGGACTTTTCTTCTGACCAATACAAAATCTCGCGCTCTGGAATCTCAATTTCTTTAATGACTTCAGGATTAAGAGAATGAGGACCCCTTCCACTACATGCACTCAAATAACGCCTCAGCACAAGCGCTCTAGAAATTTCAGAACCATTCTCAAGGTCACTAAGAAAAACACTTCCTCTATTCCAAAATTTATTCCATGTCTCCATCTGAGCACTTACGGCGCCATTGACATCAACTTTAGAAACCGATCCAATTAACTTATCTAATTCTTCGTTTTCCTGTGCACGAACCAAATGGACCTGTAAATCAAAGGCCCCTTTTGAGTCAATGGTTTGAAGTTGATTGTCCTTAGTTTCCATTCCATCACAAAGAACAATGAGTGCATCTCTCCCATTAGTTTTAGCTATTTGTTTTTTATCCTCTAAAGATAAAACTTTTCCCTCATTATCATCAAAAATAACCTTTAAAGGAACCGGACTCTTGCTGCGAAATTGCAAATGCAAAATGTCCCTCTTGGCATCCACAAAAAATGAATAAGAAGGATTTTCTTTCTGCTTAATATTTTTCACCACCACCTCACCATATTTGAAGCGTAGCATCTGACGAAAAGATTCCGGTGATACGTTAAGACCGGGATCAAATTGAAAACGCAAAGATCCTATTCTTTTAGCAGAATTATCCAATCTTGAATAACGAGCTAGTGAGACACGAACGTCCCCTCCTTTCTCAGCCCAAACATTAGCAAGCAAAGATCCGTTACCGATAGGCATGGCATCTTCTTCTCCTCTAGAAGGCTTAGTCCATGTAAAATTTACTGCAGAAATTGGATCCGGCCCCTGACTAACAGAAGGTGGATTTGCTGGAGCCAATTGAATGAGTTCAGAATCACTTAGTTTTTGATCAACTAGAAGAACTTCGGTCGCTCCTGGATTAGGGCCGCCATGGGAATTTAAAAAACGTAAAGTAAGCTTCTTTACTTTTTGCCTATTAAAAACGACACGCTGTCCTCCATGCATTTTCTTAAAGGCCCCTTTTGCAACTGGAACATCATTATCATCAATGGTAATAACGTAATCCTTGAAACATTCATCCAACAACCAAGCAGTTCTCCCAAAATAAATAAGTTCCTGCAAAAAAACTGGATCATCCCATTCAAATACAAGATCTCCTTTGTCGTCAGCCGTCTCACCATTAACTGCCCATGACTTTGCACCTTTATCAGAAGGGAAAAATTCGAAGTGCTGACATAAAGCAGGAGCAATTCTACCATCAGCTACAGAAGAAGCCTTCAAACCCTGCTCTTTAAGTTCTGATGAAGCTGTAATTTTGGCCTGAGCTGCTAAATTTTTATATTTAATTACATCAGCCGTACAAATTCCATTCAAAAAATAGAAAGCGAATAAAACAAAAAAAACTTTCATAAAGAAATACTAAAGAGGAAAACAAAAAAATAAAAGTCTCCGTATTAACTTCAAAAAGTGACAGAACTCTATTATTCTAGAGCATATCTGAAAATGAATTCTAAAAACTTGCGAATGAAGAGGACTTTATAAAAGAACAAACAGAAACAAGATATATTTTAAGGTCTGTGAATATGATGATTTCCCGATTAACAATTTTACTTATCGCTATAAGCTTCGGCCTAAGTAAAGCCGAAGAGATTCAGTTCAATAAAAATATTAAACCTATACTTTCAAACAACTGCTTCTCATGTCATGGGCCTGACGCTAAAGTTGTAAAGGGAGGCCTTCAGCTTCACCTAAGAAAAAAGGCAATCTCTGAGTTAAAAAAGTCAGGTGAACGGGCAATCATTCCTGGAAACCGAGATGAAAGTAGCCTTTGGCACAGAATCACCTCGACTGATCCTGATGAACAAATGCCACCTCCTGAATCAAATCATAAACTTAGCAGTGAAGAAATTAAAACAATAGGCCAATGGATTGATGAAGGCGCTGAATATCAAGGGCACTGGTCATTGCAACCAATCAATCCTAAAAAAGGAGCCGTTGATGATTTCATAAAATCTAAATTAAATGAAGCGGGATTAAGTCCTTCTGCGCCCGCTGACCCACAAACATTGATCAGGCGTCTGAATTTAGATCTCACCGGATTACCTCCTACTCAAAGTGAGATTAACAAATTCATAAGCGACAAAAGTATTAATGCTTACGAAAAAATAGTAGACCGACTACTTAGTTCAAAAGCTTTTGCTGAGAGGCTCGCTGTGAACTGGCTCGATGCCGCTAGGTATGCGGACACTAACGGGTATTCAATTGATGATCATAGGGACATGTGGGTATGGAGAGACTGGGTCATTTCTTCTTTCCTTGAGAATAAACCTTTTGATCAATTTACCCTTGAACAGATTGCCGGTGACTTGATACCCAACAATTCAAATCAACAAAAAGTAGCAACTGGATTTCTCAGAAATGGTATGAACACTCATGAAGGGGGGACCATCGCTGAGGAGTATCGAGTCACCTATACAGCAGATAAAGTTGATACCGTATCAACAGTTTTTATGGGAATGACTATGAAATGTGCCCAATGCCATGATCATAAATATGATCCAATTTCCCAAGAAGAGTATTACAAGTTCTTTGCATTCTTTAACACATCCAGCGAACCAGGAAATGGAGCTGTAAATGCAAACACTGCGCCTCTGATCGAAGCTGAGTCGCCAATCTGTTCGATCGATCGAATCAAAAGAGACGCCGGCATGAGGATAAGCGAACTTCGGGGAAAACGCATCAATCCAGAACTAAATTTAGCCAAACAAAGAGATGCCTGGGAAAATAAAAAATTGGAATCCCTGAACAAACAACTTCCAGATTCCGAGAATAAAGACACTCAACTTAAAATTGATGATTCAGTTAAATGGATATGGTCTGACAAAGATAATAGATCTGCAAAAGCAGAATTTCAAAAGTCATTCACATTAAAGAACGATCCATTAAAAGCCTTAATTTGGTTCACTTGTGATAACCAATGTACAATAAAGATTAACGGCCAAATTGTTGGAACGAATAATGACTGGACAAAGCCTAAAAAAATAACTGTAAAAAATTTATTAAAAGGGCCTAACAAAATCCAAGTTCAGGCTGCAAATCAAGCAGGATCAGCGGCTGGGTTCATTTTAAGCATGCAAATCATTCTCTCATCTGGAGAGAAAATTAATCTAGTGTCAGACTCAAGCTGGAAGTCACGTGTAAATAAACTCGAAAATGAAAGTTGGACTAAAGCTGTGACCATTGCCAATTACGGTGAGGCTCCTTGGGGGAACATCTATCAGAAAAATACTCCGGACGGATTTGATCAGGATCTTTATTTAGCTTTGAACAAAAATCGATCTGCAAGAAGCAATGAGGATTGGAACAAGATTAATGACTCATTTTCTTCAGTCTCGGGTCCCTTCAAAATCTATATCAACCAATTAAACCTTGAAGAAAAAGCCATGCAAAAAACGGCCAACACAGGAAAATCAACGGTAATGGTTATGAATTATAAACCCAGGAAAACCCACATCCTTATTCGAGGCGCTTACAACCAACATGGCGACGAGGTCAATTCCGGCACTCCATCTGCAATACAACCAAGAGAGGCCACATCAAACAATGAGGCAACGAGACTAGACCTGGCGAAATGGCTCATCAATCCTGATCACCCATTAACCTCAAGAGTCATTGTAAACCGTTATTGGCAAATGATCTTTGGTACGGGACTAGTCAAAACTTCAGAAGACTTTGGATCTCAAGGAGAATATCCATCACATCCGGAGCTACTAGACCGACTCGCAAAAGATTTTGTTAGTAGCGGCTGGAACCTCCGAAAAATGATTAAAAAAATAGTCATGTCGGACACCTACAAGCAAAAATCAAACCTAACGAAAGTCGCAAATGTAAAAGATCCGTACAATCGATTATTATCTCGGTCTCCCAGATTTCGAATAGATGCAGAATTCGTGAGAGACTCTGCTCTCTTTGCATCTGGACTACTCAATCGTGAGATCGGAGGACCAAGTGTTTACCCTTATCAACCCAATGACCTCTGGGCTGATGTGAGTCATTACGGTTATCCTTCTGGATTCACTTCACAAAAATACCTACCAGGTTCGGGTAGTGCAAACCATAGAAGGAGCATGTACACAGTTTGGAAAAGGACTTCACCTCCACCTTCAATGATTATATTTGACGCTCCGAACAGAGAAACATGCACTGTAAGAAGACTGCAAACTAATACCCCTCTACAAGCACTCGTTCTCCAAAATGACCCACAATATCTTGAAGCTGCAGTATCACTCGGCAAAATTATGTCGTTAAAACCAACCCCCAAAGAGGGCATAGAAGAAGGCTTTATCAAGGTCTTGGGACGGAAACCAAAGGAAAAAGAATTAACAATTTTGATGTCATCTTTAACTCATTACATATCAACTTATAAGACTCGTCAAAAAGAGGCCTTTTCTTTACTGAGGGCTGGCCAGTACATTGAAAAAAATTCAATAGCTGTCAAAAAAATTGCCGCTTGGACCTTAGTGGCAAGCACTCTATTTAACATGGATGAATTTGTAACTAGGCAATGAACATTTCAGATCATATTAATTCATCTTCTAATATAATTAATAGACGCTCTTTGCTTGGCCAGTCTGGCATTGCTCTCGGCTCGCTTGCTGCTGCATCAATGCTCAAAGGGGAAACATCCTCAACGGTCAATGAAGGGCTTTCAGAACTTCCTCACTTTAAAGCTAAAGCTAAACGAGTGATTTACATGTTCCAATCCGGAGGCCCATCGCACATCGATTTATTCGATCATTCAGAAAAGATTGATAAGCTTCACGGATCAGAATTACCGAAAAGCGTTAGAGGCGGCCAAAGACTCACAGGAATGACAGCAGGCTTAAAGCAACTCCTAGTTTGTGGACCAGTATCTCCAATGAAAAAAAGAGGCAATTCTGGAACATGGATGAGCGACTTGGTTCCTTACACTGGAAAAGTAGCAGATGAAATCACAGTAATAAATTCAATGCACACAGAAGCGATCAATCATGATCCCGGAATAACTCTACTCAATACAGGTTCACAAATACCAGGAAGACCTAGCCTTGGTTCATGGGCAAGTTATGGTCTAGGCAGCAGCAATTCTAATATGCCGTCATATATTGTTTTGATATCGCAGGGCAATGGAAAGAACCCAGGACAGCCAATTTTTTCCCGTCTGTGGGGCAGCGGATTCCTTCCAAGTCAGCACCAAGGCGTGCTGATGCGAAGTGGTAAGAATCCCCTGCTCTATCTGAATGATCCACCAGGCATTAATCGTTCAACCAGGAGAAGGATGCTAGATGACCTTGCGTCACTCAATAAAGAGACCTATCAGGAATTTGCGGATCCGGAAATAGAAACGAGAATCGCTCAATATGAAATGGCTTTTAGGATGCAAACTGCAGCACCTGAAATTGTCGACATTTCCAAAGAACCCGAAAGCACGTTCAAACTTTATGGAGAAGAAGCAAAAAAACCGGGAACTTATGCTTATAACTGCCTACTCGCGAGAAGGCTCGCCGAACGTGACGTTCGCTTCATTCAACTCTTTCATAGAGGCTGGGACCAACACGGCAGCCTAATCCCTCATCTTACCGCCCAATGTAAAGACACTGACCAACCCTCTGCCGCCTTGGTCACAGACCTAAAACAAAGAGGACTATTAAAAGACACATTAATCATTTGGGGAGGTGAATTCGGTCGCACAGCATACAGCCAAGGTTCATTAAGAAATGGAAGAGACCATCATGGTCGTTGCTTCAGTATTTGGATGGCTGGAGGAGGAATCAAACAAGGACATGTCCATGGAAAAACTGATGACTATTGCTATAATATTGAAAAAGATCCTGTTCATACTCATGACATGAACGCCACTATCTTGCATTCCTTAGGCATAAATCACGAAAAATTCACATTCAAATTCCAAGGTCTCAATACCAGATTGACTGGAGTAGAAAAAGCAAAAGTGGTCAAAGAAATATTAGCTTAGAGATTTTAGCTAAATATCATTTTCGTTTTTTGGAAAACATCCATTTGTAAAATTCCTCAGATGATAGAACTAACCTCTTCGCGCCATGCCCTTCATTAGGATAAATCTTGATCTTGGCTAATTTTCCACCTGCTTTTCGAATCGCTGATACCATACGCTCAGATCTTTCAGCGGGAACAACCTTGTCCTTAGCTCCGGCAAATGCGTACACGGGCACTTTAGATAAATTCTTGGCCCATTTATCCAATTCCTTAGTAACGGCTTTTGGCCCACCAGGTCCAATGCCACCAACTATGGGAGCAATGGCAGCAAAGTGTTCGGGAGAATTTCCTCCCCACAACCATGACCCATATCCTCCCATGCTATTGCCGGTAAGATAAATTCTATTCAAATCGATAGGAAGTGTGGCTTTTAGTTGATTTAGCCACTCATTAAGCTCTTCATACTGCCAGCTGCCTCGACCACCACCCCGTGCTTCACGCAGACATTGCGGTGCCACTACAATACATGGATCATCGATATTTTTTGCGATGCCTCTCCATAGAGGTGCCACTTGCCCAGTTATTGCTTCAATATTATTTCCTCTTCCTCCTGCACCATGCAAATAGATCACTAAGGGGACTTTTTTTGAACCTTTAAGATTTTGAGAAAAGACGAGGAAGTCTGAATTAATCGATTTAGCTTTTGCCTTAATGCCGGCGTTTAATTGATGAACTTTTTTGACGTCTTTAACATCGTTCAAAGATTTGTTGTGTTCTTGAGCCGATGAAAAGAAATTAAGTATAGAAAACAGGAAGGCAGATATGAGTGATATTAAAATTCTTCTTTCCATTTATTTGTTATTAATTTTAAACCCGTTTGGAAGCAGTGCAGTATAATTATTTTCTGATTTCTTATGGAGATATACCGTAATAGAATCTCCCCTATT
>JASLJT010000353.1:0-9604 GCA_030747955.1 Verrucomicrobiales bacterium
CGCCACTCAAAAATAATAAAATTATAAAATATGATTTGATTTATCTAAATAATTAATTAACTTAAATAATCATACTATTCAGATAATTGACGTGGCAAAGATACTTTCAGATTGGGTAAATGAAGAAGTTTCCGAAGTAAAGGGACGCTCAGTTCGTTGGCTTTCGGAGAGACACTTCTTCCGAGATCCAATGAGATCTATTCAGTCAGATACTGATTATTTTTTCTCACCAGCAGACGGTGTCATTATTTATCAGAGACGGGTCAGTCAGGAAGATTCAGTCATTGAGATCAAGGGACAAAATTATACCCTCAAAGAAGCGCTCAGAGATCCTAATTATTCTGCAGAGTTTAGCTTAGTGATCGGTATCTTCATGACCTTTTATGATGTTCATATTAACAGAGTCCCATATCCTGGAATTTTAAGTTATCGTGAACTCGAGCCGATTGATAGTTTTAATAAGCCGATGCTGGCGATGGAGAATTCCATTGTTGATGATCTTACAATTGATCATGATGCGGCCGAATACCTTCATTGCAATCAGAGAGTTTTAAACAAGGTCGATAGTTTGGATTTAGGTTTGAGTTATTATATATTACAGATTGCTGATTACGATGTTGATTCTATTACGCCATTTGATCTGAGCGATCATCGTGCATATCAACAAAACGAGAGGTTCTCTCAGATACGATACGGTTCTCAAGTAGATTTAATTATTCCTTTGGACGGATCCACAGGATTCGAGCTTTTACTAGAAGAGGGCCATCATGTTGAAGCTGGAGTTGATCCCTTATTGAAAATTAAACGTCCCTTTGTAGTCTAATGTTAAGCTCTAAAATACAGATCAATAAACGCTCTGCAGCGACCCGGAAAGTTCTTCCAAAACCATTATTGGATTCTTCTGCCCCTTCAAGGCCTTGGAACTTAAGCCATTTGGATGTCCCGACATTTCTGATGTGCCCTCCGATTTCGTACAGCACAAGTGAACCCAATAATATTTGGATGGAGGATCTCACGGAATCTGAGCGTAAGGTCGAGCCCAAAAAAGCATACAGGCAATTTCAGGCTCTCTATCAATTTCTTTCTTCTAGAGGGGTGGTGCAGTTACTTCCTATTCCTCCAGATTGTGCATTACAGGATCTGGTTTTTACTGCGAATCTTGGATTAGTGCTTGAACATCTTCCGTCCAAAGACACTGTCGTTTTGGCTAATTATCAATCAATGCCTCGGATCGGTGAGACCGAAGTTGGAGTGAAGTTCTTTCAATCTATGGGTTATAAAACTATCGTTCCAAAAACCAAGTTTGAGGGGGAAGCTGAGCTTAAGCACCTTTATGACAATGTGTATGTGGGTGGATATGGCTTACGCTCCGAAAAAGAGACATATGATCAGTTGGAGGATCAGTTTGGGATGAAGATAATCAAGGTCAGAGAGACGGACCCTTATTTGTACCATCTGGATTGTTCGATTTTTCCACTCACTTATGAGAAGACGGTAGTTTGTACCCAGTTACTGAATTCAAGCGAGATAAAAGAATTAGAGGGACACACTGAAATTATAGATGTGTCACGTGAGGAGGCCTTGCCTGGGCTTTGTAATTCTGTTCGATTAGGAAACTTTTTACTCAATGGATCGCATATCCATGAATTGAAGAGAGGCACTGAGGCGTATCGACTTGAATTAGATAAGAACCGCAGGCTCGAAGACATTGCTGCGGACAATGGATTTGAATTGGCGCTATTTAACTTGAGTGAATATCAAAAGGGGGGCGCAGCTCTTTCATGTATGGTCATGCATTTGAATAGGGTCTCGTATCAGCACCGCTTATTGTAATGTGGGTCATCGAGTCGGGTTTCTTAGCCTAATTTTAAGCCAGGATTCTGACCGCCATCTCATCCAAAAAAGTATCCCTTGGCATGATATGTAAAATAACGCCAGGGCCCAAATGACGAGTGATCCCTTTTCCCTAAAGAAACTCACTGCAATAGTTCCGCCCAAACCAAGGACCAGAACGCTAAGCAGAACATTCACAACTGAAGGCCACTTAGTGTCACCGGTTCCTTGAAGTGCATGAAGGTAGGTGATGTTCATGGAGTCGAACCATTGTGCAAGACTCACAAATAGCATGCCTCCGCAGGCAATGCTGATTACCTCAGGTTGATCAGTGAACATAGAAACTATTGGGTTACGGAAGATATATAAGATGATTCCCGAGCTGAGCATGAAGAGAGAATTAATTTTGAAGCATGTCCTTACATGTGCGCGGGCCCTATCGTGAGAGCCTCTCCCAACAGAATTTGCAACTAAAGTGAGAACAACTGTGGCGACGCCTTCGGCAGGCATAAACGTTAATTGCATGCAGCGCATTAGAATAGTTCCTGCAGCAAGAGCTTCTTCTCCGTAATATGAAATAAGGACTCCCACAAGGACTCCCCATGATAGAATGTCTACGGCTCCTTGGATGCCGGCCGGAAGTCCCGTAGCCCATAACCTTCTTATTCCTTCTAAGGATTTTGGAGCCTTCCTAGTATTAAATGCTTTGTTTGATTTGGCCAATATGAAATGTATGAACAAAATAGAACATTCTAACATGGTTGCGAATACGGTTCCCCAAGCAGCGCCGTCGAAGCCATAATTAGGAAAGGGGCCGATTCCAAGTACGAGGCCGTAGGTGATAGTGAAATTTAATATTAGTCCAATTACACTACAGATGAGAACAGGCCCGGGCCTTTTTGTTCCTATGTAGAAATTCGCGATTGCATTAGTTGCTAACACTCCTGGCAAAGCCAATAGACTGATCTTGAAATATCTAGATTCAAGATTGCCTAATGAGCCGTGTTCGCTTCCCGCGAATATCTCAAACACTGAGCCTAGAGGCCAAAGTAAAATGGAGGAGATCGCTATTGCTAGGGAAGAGTAGATTCCAATCCATGCAAATTGGCCGCAACTTTTTTTGTCACTCGCGCCATGGCTTTGACCTACGAGAGCCGTGACAATTCCTAAGAATGAATAGGCGAAGCTAACAATAACAAAAATACCCATTGAAGGTAAGGTGATCGCAGCAAGTGAGCGGCTTCCCAGTTTGCCGACAATCCATGCATCAGTGGCCTGCATCGCGGCAAAAGTCAGATTTAGTAATATCACAGGCATAGCTAGCCTTAATGTTGTCGATAGTGAGGGATCGACTGATTTAGTGATATTCCCGTTACTTAAGGGTTTTTCCTTATGAGAGGACATTAGAATTCATTAAATTTGTCTCATGCATAGGAGTCTGTGCAAGTTCGATTGTTAAGATTGGTTAAATAATAAGTCTTCTTAATATGTTATGGTATATTTATAAAATATGGAAATTATAGTTGAAGGGATTTAAAATTAAGATAAGTTTATAATAACCATAAATAATAAAATGAGAATATTAAAAGGTCTAATTTATATAGTCGCAGCGTCAATTCTGTATGGATGTCAAAACAACAGCCAACAAGTCGTCGAGCCTAAGGGTTCAGTGAACAATGTTGTGAAAATGTTGTGTTGGTCAGAATATTTTGATCCAGCTGCCATTGAGAATTTTACAAATGAAACAGGAATAGAGGTTGAGTATATAACTTATGATGATCCTGATGAAGTGGAAGCGAGATTGGCCTCGGAACCTGGACGATTCGATGTGGTTGTGACAGACGACCTAGCTATAAATATTTTAGCTAATTTACGTTTAATTCAAACTCTCGATAAATCGGCTCTGCCAAATCTTGGGAATGTTTCAAGCGAATATCTAAGCAGAAAATTTGATGCTGAGAATAATTATTCAGTTCCATACCTTTGGGGGACGACTCTCATTGCGTACCGGTCCGATAAGATCGATCCTCCAGTGAAGAGCTGGAAATCTTTGTGGGATCAGAAGTATAAAGGAAAGGTAATGGTTTTAGGGGACAGAACGGAAGGGCTCGGGATTGGGATGATTTCACAGGGCTATCCAATTAACAGTTCTGATCCAAGTCATATTCAATCAGCATCAGAAATTATTGTTGAAGGGATAAAAACCAATGACGTCCGATTGGGGAGTGATGCAGAAATTAGAGAAGGACTTGTCTCTGGCGATGTTTGGATCGCATCATGTTATAGCGGAGACGCGGCAATGGTCTCTGCGGAAAATGAAAATATTTCATTCTTTATTCCAATTGAGGGCGCCCCATTATGGATGGATAATTTCTCTATTGCGAGTGATGCTACGAATGTCAATGGGGCTTACTTATTTGTTGATTACATGCTAAAAAAGGAATCAGCAGCAATGAATGCTAATTTTACTTGGTACGGCACGACAAATAGAGCAGCAGTTTCACTGCTTGAGGAAGAGCTTTTAGCGGATGAAACGATCAATCCACCTGATGAAATTCGCTCTTTGTGTCAGTTTTACTATGTGCCTGATGAGAATCGTGACCTTTTATTAAATGCAGCATGGAGTAAGGTCGTTGACGCATTGCGAACCAAGTCGAAAGGCGATTCTGATGTGAAGGTTGCTGCGAGTGTTGAGGATTGAGTTTGTGAAAGTGTTTCTCTGAGGGTTCTCAAAGAGGTTATTGGGGAGTTCTAGCTGATTATTATTTGAATCAATTCATATGACGTCGATTCGAATCAGGTTACTTATTGTTCTTTTGGCCGTTGGATTAATTCCGATGCTCATAGTGATGCTTGTGACAAATTATCAGACAAGAGAATCTCTTGAGTTGTCTGAGCGCGAGAAGATTGCTGCGGTCACTTATGAGGTTGCCAGGCAGGCCAGGCTCGTGATGGCTTCAGCAACCAATGATCTAGTTGCGCTGCAAGGGAATCGCATAGTCACAGATTCCTCGATCCCGATGGATGTAAGAGTCGAAGAAATGCGGCGTCTTGTCGCGGCGTATAAAATGTTTGACGACATTACTTTATATGATTCAAGGGGTCTGATAGTTCGTTCCACTACTAGCGAATTTCATCCAGAGCCTGAAGAAAAGACGTTGTGGTTCAAGGACTGCCTTGCAGGACAGAAAGTAGTTACGTCGCGTCCTCACCATGTTGAAAATGAGGATGGGTTACATCTCAAAGTTTACATTCCATTAAGCATTGCCAATAGCGAGGAGAACTTTGTGCTTAGGGCTCGATTGAGGTTTGATCCAATGTGGAATCTTATAGAAGGCATTAAAATAGGTGAACGAGGCCAGGCTCTTCTTTTGGATCCGCGGGGTAGGTTGATTGCTGGCAGGGATAAAGAAAGGATATCCCGCCCCTATTTCAAAGGAGGAGTTACTCCGTTCTGGGATCAGAACAAAGGCTTTGTGAAGATTCAAGGGGAAGAATTTTATTTCCAAAGCGAAGTTTTACCTAAAAGAGATACAGGAGTTGGAGAGGCTTGGGTCATAGCTTGTCTGAGACCAAGGGCTGAGGTCTTGGCTTCGGTTAAGCAGGCAGTTGATTTGCAATCGAAAATTGCCTTTACGGTATTTATTGTTACGGGCCTATTAGGTGTATGGCTGGCCAAAATGATTAGTAATCCAATTGTTAATGCATCAACAATTGCCCATAAGGTGGAGGAGGGCGACTTGAGTGTCAGGATGCAGGAAGAAGGTGCAACCGAAATTAAGCAACTAGGAGCATCTTTTAATGCAATGATTGATCAGGTGAAGAATCACCGAGATGGACTTGAAGCGATCGTGAATTCACGCACGGAAAAGCTTCGCTTATCCCAAAGAGAACTTGAAGGGACTTACGCTCAACTCCGTGCGTCATATGAGGCGGCTAGAGATGGAATCCTTTTGGTGGGTAAGGACGGATCTTTGATAGCTGCCAATCAGAGAGTAATTGATTATTTTCAGCTCTCAGAAGGTGTTGATCAGATTGATATGGAAAGCTTTGAGGAGCGGCTCAGTAATCAATTTGCTGATGGGAAGAATTTTATAAAGGACTGGAAAGGGATTAATAAGGGTTCATCAAGGACCGCAGATTTGGAATGGGTTTTAAATGATCCTGTTGAACGAGTTCTTTCAGTGTACTCCTCTCCTGTTTTTATTCCTGGAGGAGGGCAAATTGCACGTTTTTGGAGCTTTCATGATGTGACTGAACAGCGCGAATTACAGAAGGGGCTTGAGCAAGCGCAGAAGATGGAGGCCGTTGGGCGATTAGCTGGTGGGGTCGCGCACGATTTTAATAATTTACTGACAGGTATCATTGGAAATCTTAGCCTCGTCGGATCTGGTGATGACGGGCGATGTGAAAGTAAGAACAGAGAATTTATCTCTGCGGCTGAGCGAGCGAGTCAGCGTGCGGCCGAACTGGTCAAGCAGCTCCTTGGTTTTTCTAGGCAATCGCACCTTGAACTTGATTGTTGCGAAGTGAATCAAGTTTTAGAGGAAGTTCATAGTTTATTGAAGAGTACAACTGATCCTGCCATTACTATATCGATGGACTGTTCAGATGATCTTTGGACAATCGAAGCGGACAGTACTCAGGTCGAGCAAGTGGTTATGAATATGTGCGTTAATGCGATTGATGCCATGAGTGAGATTGGAGGAGACTTAGTGCTCGAGACGGCTAACAAGAGCATTAATCAGTCGATGCTAAGTAAGTGTTCTGGACGAGAAGAAGGAGACTTTGTTGAAATAACAGTGAGGGATAATGGTGTGGGTATGTCTTCAGAGGTGATGGCGAAACTCTTTGAGCCTTTTTTCACTACTAAAGAACAGGGAAAGGGAACAGGCTTAGGGCTAGCAACATCATATGGTATAGTTAAGCAGCATGGTGGTTGGATAGAGTGCGAATCGGAAGTTGGAGTTGGTAGTAACTTTAGTATTTTTCTACCCAGAAAGGATGCGCGTAATGAGAGCCTTAAGTTGCTAACAAATGAAGATGATACTGATGTTAATGGTACCGAGACGATCCTTGTCGTAGATGATGAGGATGTGGTTCGTCGAGTAGCCGAAGGAGCATTAAAATGTTACGGCTATAAGACTTTGTCTGCTTGTAATGGTAAGGAGGCTCTAGAAGTTTTGGAGGAAAACGAAGATGAAATAATGTTAGTGCTGCTGGATCTTACTATGCCTGTCATGTCTGGAAAGGAAACTCTTGCAATCATTAGGGAAAGATTCGCGGATGTTCCTGTCGTTGTTTGTAGTGGCTACATGGTGGACCTTGAAGGGTTTGAGGATGAGACTGGTTTAAGGCCCGATTCTGCTATTCAAAAGCCATATAATGTAAAGGATTTAGCAAAAAGAGTAAGAGAAGTGCTGGACGGAGCCGAAGTGCCGCTCATTGCATAGATTCCTCAATAATTACTTTCTATGTATTATGATCTAAACATTACGTAGAGCGGTTTAGAGGCTTTACCTAGAACGAATGAGGCTGTATTATCATAATATGAAAATAGCTTCACTTTTATCTACGTTAATTGCTCTACTTATTGGAGTTGCAGGAGGTTACTTTATTGGTCAACAAGGCAGTGACGATCAGGGAGTCGGTGCAAAGAAAAGTCAATCCGGAGAAAATTCTAATACTGGGGTTGGTTCTTTGGCGGGTGCTTCTAAGTCTTCTTCAAAGGGAAGTAAGAAGACCAATACTACGGCCGAAGGATCTGGAAGCAATTTAATTGCTGAGGCAAAGAAACTTATGCGCTCTGGTGATGTGACTGAGGCAATGAAAATGATACTCAATTCTCCTGGGTCAATTGGTAGAATGGAAGCTTTGCTCGATTTTGTGAAGGAACTTGATTCTGATGAAGTTGAGTTGGCCATTGGTGAGGTGAGTGGAATGGCTCGAGGAGGCGACATGTTTATGTCAATGGGCTTACTAATGTCTAGGTATGCAGAAATCGATCCGGAGAAAGCCCTTGAATATGTTGGCACACGTGACCGCATGACACGTGGATGGGGAACTTCTTCAATTCTTAGGACCTGGGCATCTAAGGACCCTAAGGCTGCTGCTGATCATATTTCGAAAAATATGCTAAAAGAGGGTGGTGATGATTGGTCGATGAGGAGAACGGCTTCAAGTGTTGCATCGGAATGGGCCAAGCAGGACGCGAATGCGGCTTTGGCTTGGGCTAAGGGTCTGCCTGATGAAGTTAAGGGCGATGCTCTTGGTAATATTATAGAACAAATTACAACGGACGATCCATTGAGGGCAGCCGAAGTTGCCATGGGCTTTGAAGGTGAGCAGCAGGAGCGGTCATTGCGAACTATAGCAGATCGGTGGTCAGCTAATGAGCCTGAGAAGGCCTTGAAATGGGCTGAAGGTTTGACTAGTGAAGGGCGAGTAGGGGTAATGGAAGAGGCCCTTGAGAATTGGGTTCGCAAGGATGCAGAATCGACAGTGGCGTATCTTGATAAGATGGAATCTTCAGAGAGAGATTCAATTATGAAAGAAGTTGTTGAGCAGTGGGCCAGGAATGGTGAAGAGGCTACTGCGGAAGCTGCTAAGTGGGTCGCTTCTCAGGATGATGGTAAGGGCAAGGTTGATGCGACTGGAGAAGTGGTCGGCCAGTGGATGAGATCTGATCCTGAGGCAGCATCAGAATGGCTTGGTGAACAGCCCGTTGGTGACGCTAGAGACAGGGGAGTAGCTGCACTTTTAAGAGATCGCTCTGTTAGAGAGGATCCAAGTGCAGCAGTTGCTTGGGCAGATACGATTAGTAATGACGAAATGAGGAGTGAACAAGTTGAGAGATCAGCAAGGAGCTGGCTCGCATCTGATCGTGCCGCGGCTCTTGAATATTTAGAGACTTCAGAGTCCCTCTCTGCGGAACAGAAAACAAAGCTCATTGAGTTGCCGGCTGAAGAGTTGCAGCGAGGAGGCAGGGACGACTTTAGGGGACGCGGCAGGCGACCATTCTAATAACTAAAAGTTATCACTCTATTCTTTACGGGGTTTATAAAAATTGGCGTGAGGTATGCACTTTGACATTGATCGAGTGTATGGAATTAGATTCGATTAATGGAAGAGCATTCTCCATCTAGATCAGATTGGGCCGAGGTTAGAGGTTCGGAGGTTCATGGAAGAGGCATGTTTGCAGTGAAAGATATTCCCGAGGGAGAATACATTATTGAGTATCTGGGAGAGCGAATTGATAAAGAGGAATCTGATCGAAGAGGCAATGCGCTTTATGACGAGTCTCAGGAAACGGGGGGAGCTCAGGTCTATCTATTTACACTTGATGAGAGCTGGGATTTGGATGGCAATTTTGAATGGAATACAGCGCGACTAGTCAATCATAGCTGTGAGCCTAATTGTGAGGCGCAGATAGATGATGAATTGAGAATATGGTTAACTGCTATTCGGGACATTGAGTGTGATGAAGAGCTTTCTTTCAACTATGGTTTTGGAATTGAAGATTACGAGAGGCATCCTTGCCTCTGCGGTAGTCGCAAATGCGTTGGTTTTATTGTGACAGAAGACTGCTGGCCTGAGCTTCGACGGATAATTAAGAAAAAGAAGGCCAAGGAAGAAAGAAAAGCGGCGAAGGAGAGGGCGAGGAAAAGGAAGAAAGAAGAGAAAAAGAAAAACAAAATTTCCTAATAGAGCTCTTAGGGAATTTTAATTGTTTTTCCTTTTATTATAACATCGGAGCTCATGCCGTTTGCGC
>JASLJT010000354.1:0-27627 GCA_030747955.1 Verrucomicrobiales bacterium
AGGGACCAGATCATGGGGTATCTTTTCGCGGTAAGTATTTCCTGATTTTTTGCAGTTCCTCCCTGGTAGTTGCCCACTTGTCCTGCAAAGAGTTAATTCGGTCATTGTAGCAGAACTGATCATCTCGTTTGCTGGATAACCGTACTTTTCACAAGCGAACATTATTCTTGTCCAGATCGGTAAGGCAACGTTACTTCCGTAAGCTCCAGAAATGATGCTCTGAGGCTCGTCGAGGCCTGCCCACACACCGCACGTGACTTTGTCAGTGAAGCCAACGAACCAAGTGTCCTTGAAGTCGTTCGTTGTACCTGTCTTTCCTCCTGCCGGTTTACGGAATCCGAGGGACCTTGCTCGGGCACCTGTACCGTTAGCCGATACTACTTTTTCAAGAATTTTTGAGGTGACTGCACAAGGGGCAGACGGCAATGCCGGGTAACTTTGTGCTGCTGCCCGATAGAAAACTTTTCCACTACTATCTTCAATATAATTAATAGTGAAGGCTGGGACTCGACCTCCATTATTAGGAAATACCGTGTATGCACTAGTCAAAGATTCTAGATCGCAATCGAGATTTCCTAGAAATAATTGGGGTGTTATTTTGTCATCATCAATATTTATACCGACGCTAGCAGCGGTCTTTGTAACAGATTTCATGCCAGCAATGTTACCGACCCTGACGGACATTGTGTTGCGTGATTTGATTAGGCCATAACTTGCACTTTGTAATCCCATCGATTTACGATCAGCATTTTTAGGGTTCCAAGCCACATCAATGCTTTTGATTTCCCCTTTTCTTAGTGGACCATCATCAATGAGTGATCCGGGCATGAGTCCTATGTTAAATGCGGCAGTGTAAACGAAAGGTTTGAATGCTGATCCGATTGGCCTCTTCGCTGTGGTTGCTCGGTTAAATAGTGAATGCTTGATGCTCCTGCCGCCTACAATGGCGAGTACTGCGCCGGTCTCATTATTGAGCAATACTGCAGCACCTTGAAGATAATTTGGAGTTCCTTTGGCTCCTCTTAGTTCGAATTGCTTTTTAGTTTGATGTTTATAGCCGGGCCAGTTTTCAATGGATAAGAGGCCTTCTTCAATTGCTCTTTCGGCTATTCTTTGAAGACGAAGATCGATGCTGGTATAGATTTTGAGTCCGCCGTCTTCGGCATTTGACTCGCTCAGAGCATCATCCAAGTCCCTCCTAATAGCATCCAGTGCATAGCTGTTAATGGATTTCTTCTGAACGGGCCTTTGTTTTAAGACGCGAACGCGTTGAACCATCGCGTTTTTAAAATCTTTGTTCTGTATGGCTCCTTCAGAAAGCATTCTTTTGAGGACAGTTTTACGTTCTGAGTTAGCATCATCGTAATGACGGAAAGGTGAAAAACGATTAGGCCCACGGATAATGCCGGCCAACATTGCGGATTCACTTAGAGTCATCTCTGAGGCCCTTTTACCAAAGTAGGAGAGGCTTGCCATTTCAACGCCATATATGCCTGATCCAAAAAAGATTCTATTCACATAAAATTCTAGTATCTGCTCTTTCGTGAAATTCTTTTCAATTCTGCGAGCTAGCATCACTTCGATTAATTTTCTATGAAGTGTTTTTTGGCTCATCAATTCTCGGAAGCTGTTCCTTGCTAGCTGCATTGTGATGGTACTTGCACCTTCTCGTTTGTTTCTAAAAACGTTGCGGTAAGCTGCTCTCAGAACGCCGGTAGGATCAATGCCTCCGTGTTCATAAAATCTTGCATCCTCTCGTATTAAGAGGGCCTTCACAAAGTGTTGGGATACTTGATGAATCGGAACGAACCTTGCTCCCGTGCCATGCAATTTACCAATTTCATTACCATGACAGTCAAAGACTACTGAGCTTCTAGGCATTCTCCCGAGTTTTTGCAGGTCATAATTCTTTGCCATTAAGGAGTAAACTCCAAGCACCACACCAATTCCTATGAGGGCAATGAGCCCGCACAGTGTTCCAAGCTTTAGGATGAGTCGGATCCTACCAAAGCGTTTAAGCTTTTTTTTGCGCATTAAAAATTGCCTTAATTTCAGGGGAAAAAGGGACCTTACGATCGTTTATATTTATAAAAATTCAAGATTTCATAATAAAAAAACAACTTCCAGAGGTTTTGCCGCAATTGGTCTTATCTTCATGGACGTGAGCTTGTAGTGGGACTCATAAAAGTGTCATAGTTTAAGAATGAAAACTTGTGCTTTTCTTTTTATTTTTCTGGGAACGCTTCCCCTATTAATTTCCTCTCCTCGGACTCTTCCTGAGGGGAGCGTGCTCGAAGACAAGAGGCTCTTGGCACTGAAGGATCTACATGGTTATTTCCCTTTTGAACCTCCCAAATCAGTCGAAGAATGGTCGCACCGTTCAGCGAAAATAAGACACCAACTAAGAGTAGCGGTTGGCCTTTATCCCGAACCCACTAAGTGTCCGTTAAATTCTGTTATCAGGGACAGGAAAGATCATGGCGACTTCACTGTTGAGAAAGTTTTCTTTGAAACATTGCCCGGTTATTACCTCACTGGAACATTGTACCGGCCTAAGGATTCCAACAAAAAACGACCTGGTGTCCTTTGTCCTCATGGGCACTGGAAAGATGCCCGTTTTTATGATGCTGGTGAAGTAAAAGCGAAGCAGCAGATAGATAAGGGAGCAGAATCAGATATTGAAAGTGCTCGTAATCCATATCAGGCCCGATGCGTTGGACTTGCCCGGCTAGGATGCACTGTTTTCCAATATGACATGATTGGCAATTCCGACAATCATCAGATCTCTTATGAGATTGCTCATAAGTTTGCAAAGCAGAGGCCGGCAATGATTTCAGAAAAGAAATGGGGGCTTTACAGTCCCCAAGCAGAGTCTCATCTGCAGAGCATCATGATGCTACAGACATGGAATTCAATTCGCGCCATAGATTTTATGCAGGGGCTTGAGGATGTTGACCCGGACCGTATAGCTGTGACCGGAGCGAGCGGAGGGGGAACACAAACTTTCATGGTTTCGGCTCTTGATCCGAGAGTCAAAGTTTCAATGCCTGCTGTGATGGTCTCGACTGCGATGCAGGGAGGGTGCACTTGCGAGAATGCTGCCCTTCTTCGTGTCAATGAAGGGAACATTGCGTTTGCTGCCTTATTTGCCCCTAAGCCACTGGGTCTGACTACAGCCAATGACTGGACCAAGGAAATGGCAATTAAAGGATTTCCTGATCTCAAGAAAACTTACCATGCCTTGGGTGCTCCTCAGAATGCTATGCTTCATAACCGTATTGAATTTGGGCACAATTATAATCTGCCTTCACGACAGGCTATGTATGGCTGGTTCAATAAGCATTTAGGCCTTGGATCCAAGGAGCCGCAAAATGAAAGGCCTCATGCTAGACTTAGTAAAGAAAAGCTGAGTGTTTGGGATAAGGAACACCCGATGCCTCCCGGAGGAGATGAATTTGAAGTCGGATTATTGCAATTACTCGCTAAGGACATCCAAAAGAAAGTCAAATCTGATCCAAAGATCGCACGCATTGGATGGGATGCTATTCTGGATTCGGACCTCGAAAGGTGTGTCGATGTTGAATGGGATCTCGTTGTTAAAAACCAACGAGATGGGTATTTGGAAATGGCCGGGATTATAAAGAATGTCACTTGTGGGGAGCAGGTTCCTGCAATCTTTCTTTATCCTGACGCAAATTGGAACAAGAGGGCAGTGATCTGGTTAAGCCGTTCAGGAAAGGATGGTCTGTATGAAGGTAATGAACTAAAAAAAGAAGTTAAAAAATTACTTCTCGATGGCAATGCAGTTTGCGGTATAGACCTTTTTATGCAGGGTGAATTCCTTAAGGACGGGAAAGAGTCTAAGGTCACAAGGCGAGTCAATAACAACCGGGAAGCCGCTGCTTATACTTTTGGTTATAATAGTACACTCTTTGTTCACCGGGTCCGAGATGTTCTTACAACAATTAAAATGATTAAGTCTGATAAGCATGGAGCCAGAGAAATTGATTTGGTTGGGATGCGCGGGGCAGGACATTGGGCAGCAGCAGCTAACTATGCTGCTCGGGGTGCAATTGATCGGGCCGTGATAGAGACTGGCGGATTTACATTTATAGGGATTAAAAGTATTCGTGATCCGGACTTCCTTCCCGGATCTTCAAGATATGGAGACATAGGAGCTCTGATCAATCATGCCAAGACCAAGCCTTGGGTAGTGGATTCGAAAGGTCTTCCTGATTGGATCAGGTCCTAGGATTATATGTATCAGGAAGAGAAAATGACTGGCCCGTCACTTCTGAGAGAGCGAATTTTCTCAACACAGGAAATAATGATTTGAGAGGAATCTTCTATTTCCTGTTCCGTGTTCATTGAAGAGACGGATAACCGGACACTTGATAGTGCGCGCTCATCAGTATGCCCCATCGCTTTCATGATCCTTGATGGTTCCCTAGTTCCTGTGCTGCAAGCAGAACCGCTTGCGATGCAAAGACCCTTATCGTTTGCCAGAATTAACAGATCACCGGCATCAACGTTATCAAAGCTCAGATGAGAAGTGTTGGGTAAACGGAAACGGGAACACCCATTGCGGTGAG
Source organism: Verrucomicrobiales bacterium (assembly GCA_030747955.1). Lineage (GTDB taxonomy): Bacteria > Verrucomicrobiota > Verrucomicrobiia > Verrucomicrobiales > DEV007 > EC70. Next base: position 4,593 of record JASLJT010000354.1, read on the forward strand.
TTCCTTTGATATTGTTCATGAGACTCTTTTCTAAAGCATCACGTAGATGGCTTAGTTTTTCTTGTCCATGATCATTTAATCTTTCAGTGGCAAGTTCGGATGCTTTTCCTAATGCTACGATCTGTGCAACGGCTTCGGTCCCGGCTCTTTTCCCATTTTCCTGATTTCCTCCTATTAGTAATGGCTTGTAGGGTGCTCCGTTGCGCACATAAAGGGCGCCTACTCCTTTCGGCGCATGGAACTTATGACCAGATATCGAAAGGAAGTCGATGTTACTTGAGCTCACATCGATAGGGATTTTTCCTGCAGCATTCACTGCGTCTGTATGAAAGAGAGTTCCTGATTCTTTGGCGATTAATGAAGCCTCCTGAATCGGTTGGCAAACACCAGTTTCATTGTTTGCCCACATTATAGTTACTAGTGCAGTGTCTGGTCTGATCGCGGTCTTGAGATCCTCTAGACTGATAATTCCTTCCTCGTTCACCGGTAATTCAGTGACCTCTAGGCTTGGCAGGACTGCCTTTGCAAATGCAATGACAGCGGAATGCTCTATTGAAGTGGTAACGATGTGCCGTTTTTCAGGCATTGCCGTAATAGCTGAAAAGATTGCAGCGTTATCAGACTCTGTTCCGCATGAAGTGAAAACGATTTCCTCAGAATCTGAATTCAAAAATTTAGCAACTTGATTGCGTGCATCTGTTACAGCTTTATAGCTTCTTCTGCCAAGGTCATATCCCGTTGAAGGATTTCCATATTCATCGTTCAGGAAAGGACTCATGGCCTTTGCAACTTCCGAATGAACTCGGGTCGTTGCATTGTTATCTAGATAAATCACAGGGTTCTTTTATATAAGAGATTTTATTTGGTAAGAATTATATTATCATTGGTCACTTGGTTCGAACGTTAAGTTCCCTTCGTCCAGAATAGATAAGGCTTCTCCGGCTAGGAACAATGAACCAACGATAAGAACGTGTCTATCTGAAGCCTCAGTTTTCTTGATGGCGTTTTGAACTGATTCTTCATATTCATTTGTTATATGACTAGGAATGAGTCGAGCAATGTCTTCTCGGCTAGCTAACTTTCTGGGCGTATTTGGCTGAGTACATATAAAATTTTCTGCTATTTGCGATATGACATTAATTAATGAATGGAGGTCCTTATTTGCTGCGGCTGCGAAAATAACGACCGGTTTAATCTCCCCATACACCTCTTTCCAGGTTTCTACTAGTGCCCTTGCTCCCTCGATGTTGTGGGCGCCATCAATTACGATGTCCTTTCCTCTCTTCTGGGGGAATTGGTCGAACCTTCCCCTCCATTTTGTTTGAGTTAGGCCTTTGACATAAGAATTTTGGTTGATTTGAAAGGGGCAATTCTCAAGGGCAGCAACTGCAAGAGCCGCATTTTGGAGTTGATGTTTGCCTCGAAGAGAAATGTGCTCCTGTTCACAGGACCCTTCAACGTAGAGGACACTTGTTCCCAATTCTTTGGCTCTTGAATCAAGAACTGCTTGCGCATCATTGTGCTGAGGGGCCGAGATTACTGGGACCCCCTCCTTAATGATGCCTGCTTTTTCTTGAGCAATCTCAGATATACTTTCACCTAGTATGTGCTGATGATCAAGACTGATAGGAGTAATTACACAGACAGAAGGTAAGATTGAGTTTGTTGAATCGAGTCTTCCTCCAAGACCCACTTCAACTACGGCCACATCCATTTTTTTTTCTGTGAACAGTTTGAATGCTAGGGCTGTCGTAATTTCAAAGAAGGTAGGAACCTCTTCCCATTCACTTACAAGCTCCTTTAGGTGAGTCAAACCTTTCGCAATTTCAATTTCGTTGGCTGGCCTTCCGTCTAACGAAATTCGTTCGCGGAAAGAAATAAGATGAGGCGAAGTGAAGAGACCCGTTCTATGACCAGAAGCTCTGAGTATCGAATCCATGAAGGCACAGGTTGATCCTTTTCCGTTCGTTCCAGCCACATGAATAATAGGCATTTCCGGGTCCGGGACCTTCAATTCATTGAGGAGTCTAATTATACTGGTTAGCCCCAGTTTAATTCCTGATTCCTGTCGGCTATAGAGCCATCGGATAGATTCCGTATAGTCCATGACTAAGTTCCTAGACCAATTAAATAAAGATCAATTATGTGAGCAAGTAACCTAGGATACTTGCGAGCTTTTCACGTAACTCGCGTCGTTCCACAATCATGTCTACGAGACCATGTTCGTGCATGAATTCTGCTGTTTGAAAACCCTCAGGCAAGTCCTGATGAGTCGTTTCTTTGATGACTCTAGGGCCAGCGAATCCAATCATACAGCCAGGCTCTGCTAAAATTATATCTCCGAGTGTGGCGAAACTCGCAGTCACTCCTCCCGTAGTTGGATGAGTCAGAACGGAGATGAATGGTAGTCCTGCCCTGTCCAGAAGAGCTAATGCGCCGCTCGTCTTGGCCATTTGCATTAGGCTGAGAATGCCTTCATGCATTCGTGCCCCACCTGATGCCGATACAATAATGATTGCCGATTTTTCTTCAGTTGCCAATTCGATGGCACGGGTAATTTTTTCGCCGACCACAGAACCCATGCTGGCACCGAGGAACCGAAAGTCCATCACTCCTAAAATTACTGGATGGCCTATGATTTTGGCTCTTCCTGTGACAATCGCTTCGGGTAGGCCAGTTATTTTTTGGTACTTTGTAAGCTTATCCTTATAGCCTTTGAATTCGAGAGCATCCACACTCTTTATTTTCTTTTCGGTTTCTTCAAAGGTTCCAGGATCTGTAATCGATTCTATCCTTTCTTGAGAATTGAGAGTGAAATGAAAATTACATTCAGGACAGACTCTTAAATTTTTCTTCAGCTCCAATTCATGGATGACTTCGCCGCATCCTGAGCATTTTTGCCATAGCCCTTCGGGCACGTCGCGTTTCTTTTCGCCACTGCCTCTGAAAGCGGGTTTATTGAAAATGGGCATCTTTATACAATACTATTTCAGGACTCAGAATCTAACTTACCAAGGCACAGAGGACAACCCCCATTCGGTGCACCTTTAATTAGTTGGTAATTTCTTATTATGGGCCAATTGAACCTTATTTTTGCGCATTCCAAGCCAAATACTTGCGAGAGTACCTGTAAGAAAAACTCCACAAAAAGGGATCATCCCTTCCTTCAAGTCAGAGCCAATGTAGGGAAGTATAAGGTCATGGCCGTATTTTTTGGGTGCTAAGGAGTGGTAATCATAAGCTTTTATACAGAATACCCAGCCAGCGTGTAATCCCATGCATAACCATAAAGAGGATGTCCTTAGACGTGCCCATCCCAGAACGAGTCCGACCGCGAAAAGGGTTGCGAACCCCTTTGCAATGAAGATCGGATTATCGAATTGAGCGAAGATCTGACCGACGGTCCAGAACCCTGTCCCAAAGTAATGAATGTCCTGATCTGCGAGTCTTGCACAGTTGTGCGGAGGCTTTAAAAAATGAATTAGAGCAAAGAAGAAAGAGACAAAAATTAATGCATAGTAGGGTCTGGCCGTCCGCATCACTGCTCCAAGCAATAATCCACGAAAGAGAAATTCTTCAAGGACTGCTACCGCGAGTGCGGAAATGAGGAACTTCAAGAGCATCTTTTCTGAGAAAGTGTTCGTGGCATCGAAGATGCCAAGCTGCATGTAAATAATACCAAAAATTAACAGGATTCCCGAAGCCAGAACGAAACCGATTCCAAAATCTGTTTTCCAGTGGATGTTACGCTGCAGGCCCAGATGGCTTTTTTTTAGTTTAAGGGAACGTATCAAAGGATACATGCAGACCAATGCTCCTATGAGCATTGAACGATTAAAATATCTACCAAAGTGAGCATTATCTAATTTACCTTCCAGCCATTGTCCGGGCGATCCCATACTTTCAAGGACTCGGAACTGTACGAGTGCTTTGCAGCCATGGTATAGGAAAGGAGCCAGTGCCGCTCCGATAATTAATGAACAGACAAGCCAGGCCACTAATTTCAGTGCGTCAGATCGAATACTTTTTAACATTGCGGGTTAATTGCTACTAAAATGAAGTATCTGTGAAGCCCGATGACAAATCCTTTGTTGCAGTTTAAGATCTAAATATGAAAATTCATGATTGGAGGACCCGTTCAGAAACGGGTGAGAATCGTCTCTGGCGGGCCAAAAAGCACGGAGGCCACTGGGAATTCATGTCGAGATTGCAGCGCACGGACGAAGGGTGGACCAATCATGAAGAAATGGACATTGATGAATTGAAGACATTTCGTGAAGTCCTATTCAATAAGTATCAGCGGCGTCGGATCCCTTGGGAGGATGTATTAAAGATCGATGCTATGATTGAAGAGGCGGAAACTTCTCCAAGTGAAACAGATTAATATGAGCATATCGACCAGGAAAGGCGACAACGGAGAAACTGATTTGATGTTTGGGCGTCGAGTGGCCAAGAATCATCCGCGGATCATTGCACTAGGAGCAGTTGATGAATTAAATACGATGCTTGGTATTGTTCTCACACATTGTAAAGATCAGTCCGAAATTAAGGAACGTACTGTTTCCGTTCAAAATGATCTCATTGTTTTGATGGGAGAACTCGGGACTGTCCCCGAAGATTTACCTCAGTATGAGGAGAAAGGATTTGATCGTTTTGGAATTGGGCGCCTAGAGAAAATTGATAAATGGATTTCAATCATTGAAAGTAAGGACATTAAGACCGAGGGGTGGGCATTACCGGGATCGAGTGGTCTTCAACTTTCCGCGAGTCTGGATCATGCCCGGGTAGTTTGCCGTCGGGCGGAACGCGAATGCACTGAACTAATCAATGAGTTGGATGCGTCGATCCTTTCTTATCTGAACAGGTTATCCGATTTGCTTTGGCTCATGGCTCGTGAGTCTGATCTAAATTCATAAAAGTTCTGAGCCCTTTGATGCGCTTTTTTAATGAAGGTCGTGAGAACGGATGGAAGAAAGCTGGCAAAGATTTATCGGAATTGGACAATCGATCCCGGTTTCAACGCGTGTGCGGGCATCTCTGTCGCTGAGTGAAAGTTACGCATGATCTGCGTTGTTTCGATGGTATTGCCTGTCTCGTCATAATCACCGGATCTTTTGTCCAGAACGCTTGTGGTGTCTAGTTTCAGGTGTTTGGCCATGAAGGGATACATTGCCTGTCTCTTGATGTACTCGTAGCCGTGCTTCTCTTTCGGGAAATGGGAATTTTCCACCTTGTCCAGTGCGTTGAAATACTTGTAGATGGATTGAGCATAGGGGTATTCGACCTTTGGGGTGTTTTTGGTCCAGTCTCCACCGACGGAGATGAGTTTTAGCGGTCGAGGTGCGGCAAGGGCGGCAATCTCGGCATTGTTGGTCTCAAGCTTGGTCGTCTTGTGGATAGGCATGCCGCTTTCGCAATGGCAACCGCCGAAAAAATGTGCGGAGACCATCACGACTGGCACGCTCACTGCCACGCGTTCGTCAATGGCAGTCAACAGGAAGGTCTGCGTACCGCCGCCCGAGCAACCTGTCACGCCGATGAGCTTCTTGTTAACCTCAGGCAGAGATTCGAGAAAATCCACCGCTCGTACACTGCTCCAGGTTTGCAGGGTCAGTGCCTGTGAATGGCCGTGATTCCAGCCAACGTGCTCCGAATCTCCAAAGCCTACCATGTCATAGGAAAAGACCACTGCACCCATACGCGCCAGAGTAGCGCAGCGATGCTGCTGGTCGGGACGCAACCTGCCCCCGCCATGCTCCTTGGTTTTTCTAGCGTGGCCGTGCGGACAGAGGATTCCGGGACGCTTACCTTCATGCCCGAGAGGGCGGTAGAGGCTACCGTAAACAAAAAATCCCGGCCGTGCCTCGAAGGCGGCACATTCTACGGTGTAACCTTTGTAGCTGCGCTTGTTCTTTATAATGGCATTGAGCGGGGTGCGCTTTGGTAAAGGGCTCAGGCCGGCGCCGGTGAGGATCTGTTGGCGCAAAGCATCCGAGCGCAGATTCCATTGCGTGAGATTATTGTGCGTGGCGGCTATGCGTGCAAGCTGTTTAATGGCATCAGCTTCGGAGTGATAGTTACCGCGGCAAAGTATCGGCTTTTCTGCGGCTGTCGCAAGGGCAATAAGAAGGAGTAAAGGCAGAAGGCTTTTCATGGCTTAAGGTTGGCAGATTGGCCGGGCCGGTGCAACTCTCTTCCCTATCTGGTTCGTAGTTGGTATCAAACCTGAGCAACGCTGGGACAATCTGCCCAAGCAATAGGTATATATTTTAAAGAGACACTGAAAGGAGATTTCTGGCCATTCTATTTTTGAATAAGCTCTTCCATGATTTCTTTATTATTGCGGATTTTTTTGGCTTCATTCTCAATCCTTTCCGCTGATAATTGTATTTCTGTAAGTTTCTTTTTCTTTGTGGAAATACTTTTGGGCGGAGAGATTTTGAATGCCCGAACAAGCTTTCCAAAGTCCTGAATCGAATCGGCGTATGGCCAGACACGCTTATCTAGTTTGAGTCGAATCCTTTTGATGTCATTAATGGCTTTTCCAAGTTCGTCAGGTGCTAGTGCGTCTCCGCTCGCCGATCCTGATCGTGCTGCATCTAGTAATATAGTCGCAGACTGTTCAGTATTTTCCAATGATCCGAGCAAAGACAGTGTTTTACGGCTCTTGCCAGTAGCTAATTCCAGAGCCAGTCGGGCTGACAAATGATTAGGTGCCAGTTTAATGATTTCACGGAGTTTATTCTGAATCTGAACATTACGTAAGACGGTCGGCTTATAACGAACGATCGCTTTCTGGACCTTAGCAAATTCTTTAATGGCATTAGTTAATGACTCGTTCTTTTCTAATGAGGCTAGTGCTGAGGCTTGCTTGAAGTGCTGTACCGTAAAGACTTGGATCCGTGACACGGGTTGAATGCCACTGAGGATGACAAGATCGGAAATGGCTCTGGCATTCTTGAGAGGTATTGCTACTATCTTACAATCTTTACTAAAAGCGCCACGGACCTTGGCAGGGACTCCACCAACGGGCTGAATGCTGCCGTCGGCATTCATGTCGCCAGTCACAGCAAATGCCGGATCCATCTTGGTTCCGGTAATTAGAGAATCAAGCAAGAGTGCGCAGGGAACTGCGGCCGAAGGACCATCCTTTAATGTGAAACGATCCTCGAAGGCTATTTCAACTTCATAGCCAGAAGGCCACGAATCATGCTTTACACGTAAGTGCTTAATGACCTCATTCAGAGCACTGTGCATGTCTTTGCCAACGCGCTGATTAAAACGGACACTGAGCTGAGATTTTGAATTATCGAAAGGCGTTGCCGTGGCATTCATTTGAGAGGCCATGCCTGCAAATTCTCCATTTGCTAGGGGCCTGACTAAGAGTCCTTTGATTCTACTTTGCTTGGACTTGAGCTGACCGACTTGTGCATTACTTAAGGAACATAAAATAAAAAAGGCCAGTACATGGAGGCATATTTTTATTTTTGTCATCCGTAAAAGTTATTTAATCGATCCGAAGGATTGCGCAATAGTAGCTAAAAATAGACGTTAAACAATAGTTATATAGTCTATAAATAAGCTTCTCGCGCACTTTTTTAGGATCAGAAAACCCTAAACTTAAAATGAACAGGGCATTTTTTTCTGAATATCAATTAGCGCAGGAGAGAGTACTATTAGAAGAGCCTGAACATCAAAGGCTCATGCTCCCCAAACTGATATAAAAATGGATATAAAATCTCGTTTCCTTAATGCTCTGTTCTTCATTCTTTTTATTTCTTCACCTTCTGCGATAGCCGAACAGGTAGTGATCAGTGAAATAATGTATCATCCGAAGGAAGGTGGTCATGAATTTGTAGAGATTGAAAACCTCACTTCCTCGCCATTTGATATTGCGATGTGGAAACTTAAGGGTGGAGTAGATTTTGAATTTCCGGAATTCAACTCAGCCCAGCCCAGGAATACTTTTCTTAAAGCTTTCGAGAAGATTGTTATCTGCGATACAGATCCAGGCACTTTCCGAGCAAGTTATGGATTACCATCTGCAGTGAGGGTCTTTGGTCCTTGGACAGGTAATCTTAATAATGGTGGCGAAAGGGTGAGCCTCAAGGACAAGAACAATATTACCCGATCCACTGTCAGGTTTGATAATAAAGGGAATTGGCCCGTTGCAGCTGATGGCGGTGGTCATAGTTTGGTGCTTTACGATAATACCCGAGCCATTGATGATTATCGATTATGGAAAGCCAGTCCTGGGCCGAACGGGACTCCGGGATCATCTGAGCCCGCGTCTGCAGAAGAGCCTTTTTCAAACCCCGAGGTCGATTTGAGTGTTGGGATTCCTTACATCGAATACTCAGATGCATGGGACTTCAATGATCAGAATGTGAATTTGGGCAATAGTTGGAAAGATCCGTCTTACAATTATTCGCACCAGGGCTGGACAAGAGCGAATGCCGCCAGCAATGAGGGAGGGCTTTACGGTTTTGAAAGCTCAGCGCTGCCTGCTCCGGGGCTCAGGACCCCTTTATTAAATAGTTCGGACGGAGCGAACCACATCAGTTATTATTTCAGAAAGGAATTTACTTATAACGGGCCAACGGCCGGGGTCCGCCTTACTGTTGACTTAATTAATGATGACGGTTGCGGATTTTGGCTCAATGGCCAATGGATTGGTGGAGTAGCGACTTCGAGCGGGGCAGGACATACTACAACCGCTGATAGGGTCGTTGGTAATGCTGAGGAAGAGTTGGCGGTGATTTCTACTGCGAGCCCTCCGTTAGTGAAAGGTAAGAACGTCATTGCTGCTGCCGGTAGACAAACCAATAATAGTAGTTCGGATTTCATTTTTGGAGCGCGGGTCAGTCTCTCAGCGCCTAGTGCACCTACTCTCTTAATCAATGAGGTATTGCCTTCAACGGGCGGGTCCGGATTTGTCGAATTTTATAATCCTACTAATGAAACAATAAATCTTGGTGGCTGGTACATTAGTGATCGCCCGTCGAATTTAACCAAGCGTAGGATCCCAGGAAATCTTTCTATCGGACCTGGCCAATTGGCATCGGTCGGTTATGCAGAGTCTTCCTTGGGGGTTTCTTCAACAACAACTATTTATCTAACAAAGCCTGACGGTACGACTGTTGCAAATGCGGTCAGTACCCAGATGCCGCTCGATGGACGTTCTCTCGGGCGCAAGCCAGCAGGTGGAGGTTCGTGGTTCCTTTTTACGTCTTCGACCAGAGGAAAGGCAAATGAAAGCTCGAGCAGTCTTGGAAAGAATCTCAAAATTAATGAAATTCATTTTTCTGCAGAAGGGAATGTTGACTGGATAGAATTGCACAATATGGGAAACGTTTCCGTGTCGACGGACGGGTTGTGGATTACAAGTGCTGATGATTTTTCAGATAAGATTGAATTAGGCAAAGTGATTGCCGCCAAAAATTTTGCGAGCTGGAACACCGACTTCAATTTTTCTGGAAACACATTCAAGCTTTTTGTAATCGACTCCAGCAACAATGTGCTTGATGCGTGCTCAGTTGATCAAAAGAATGAGAGAGACTATGCGGCTGCGTATCCCGACGGTTCCGGTGACTTTTTCCTATCTGGAACCGGTACACGTGACAGTAATAATGATCCTGCACGCAATACCAGCATAGTGATTAACGAACTGATGGTCGAACCTCCAAGCGGTGAACGGGACGGTGAGTTCATTGAGCTCTATAACAAAAGCAATTCCCCAGTTGACTTGAGTGCATGGGCATTTGAAAGCGGAGTCGATTATAATTTTCCTGGAGGAACGGTAATTCCCGCAAAAGGATACATTGTCATTGCTGCCAATCCTCTTTTGACTTCTAGCGCGTTTCCCAACGCCACGGTGATCGGGCCCTATTCTGGGAACCTTGCCAACGGAGGTGAATTATTAAAACTCACAGATGCTTGGGGAAATACTGCGGATGAGGTTCACTTTCACACAGGAGGAGACTGGCCACGTCTTGCTGCCGGAGGAGGGAGTAGCCTCGAGCTCAGAAATCCTGACATGGACAATTCTGATCCGTCTGCCTGGGTAGATTCCGATGAGTCAAATAAATCAAGTTGGCAGACCTTTACCATTAATGATCAGTACCAGCAACTCACGACTCGCGGTTCATCAAGTGATTACGAGGAACTTCATGTGCATGCGGTAGGTGACGCGTACTTGGCTCTCAGAAACGTATCGCTGACAAGGAACAACAGTAATTCAAACATTCTTCCGGGAGGAGGTGAGACAGTATCTCACAATGGTAACGGATCCGGAGGTTGGTTATGTCAGGGAACGCATCATGCTAGTGATAAAATAGGTAATGAATTTCACATTATTTCATCAGGTCATGGAGACAACAAAGCGAACCGTTGTGAAATCGATATTACTCAGATCAGCAGGAGTGATAACCTCACATTCACCTGCCAGGCCCGTTGGATCTCAGGCAAACCTACACTCGTTGTGAATACCTGGGACCGGTCATTTGGCGGAGTCATCTATTTGCCTTTACCGGAGAACCTTGGCAGTGCGGGTTCCGCTAACGGGAACTTGATTAATTCCCCGGCACCTACCGTCTCACAGCTAAAGCATAGCCCTGCCGTTCCGACTTCATCAGATCCTGTCATCATCACTGCTAAAGTTAAGTCTGCTGGACCACTCACTTCTGTCAATGTTCATCATCGCAGAGACACGAGCGGAGGCAACGGAAGTTATCAGACAACAGCCATGAATGATCAGGGCCTTAACGGAGACGAAGTTGCCGGTGACGGTACTTATTCGGCTTCCCTGACACAGTATCAGAGTGATAATGCAATCGTTCAGTTCTATGTACGTGCAGTCAGTAGTGGAAGAGCGACAGTTTCACCGGGCCCGGCCCCAGAATTGCCCGCCATGTGGGTCGTTGATAACAGCAATGTTCCTAATGATCTTCGCGTTCAGAGGTTTGTTATTTCTGACTATGACCGTAATTCACTTAACGCCGGTACTGGTGGTGGATCATCCAGAGACTATGATTTTCCAAGGCTCTCCAACCAGTATTTCAATGCGACATTCATATCGAATGAGAGACATATCATTTATAACTGTGAATTGAGGAAAAGTGGAAGTCCCTGGACCAGATCCGATGGGAACGGGCTCTCCAAGGCAAAGTGGAAGACTCCCGGTGATAAACGGTTCCGCGGTTATTCGAAGCGTTCAATTGATTCTGATGCGGGTGGAGGAAGGGCCTACCATGGTCGGATCATACGTCACTGGTTATATCTGTGCGGGCACCCGGCCAACGAGCATGAATTTGTGAGAACCATTATTAATGGAGGCTCTGCGAGCCTTCGTGAGGATCTCGAACCGAACGCTAACGATTTTCTTAAAAGGAACTGGGAAGACGGTCAAAAGGGCGAACTGTACAGGATCGATGATGAGTGGTGGTTCGATGATGGCTGGGGCCGGCAAAACCGTAACGCGGACTGGTCCTGGAAAGGAACCCACGAACCTGAACGTTATCATGCAGAGTGGATCAAGAGGTCCCGTGAAACTGAGTATGATTTCTCTTCTCTGACGACTTGGATGAATAAGGTGGGTACAAACTCTTTCACGAGGGAAGAAATTGAAAGGATGGCGGACATTGACATGATGGCGGCGAATGCGGTCGTTCGCGGGTGGGTCGATGACTGGGACACACTAACCAGAAACCGCGGCAAGAACGGTTATTTCCTTCGACGTCACTCGGATGGAAAATGGATGCTCATTCAGTGGGACTCTGATCTGACTTTTGGCTCTTCAGGAGCGGCATTTTTCGGAAATCTGTCCGGTGTCCGTAACTTTTTTGACAAGCCCTATGTGAGGCAGCGGGTCAATTATTATCTAGGAAAAATGATCAATGATTTCGCGGCCACTGGGCCCCGATTGCAGACCTGGTTCGATCTTGAAGAGGAAGCTTCGAGTTCCTATTCAAGTAATGAAGGAACTTATACGGGCTGGCATAATAGTAGAGTCAGTAGGGCAAGGAGCGAAATTGGAAGTGCCCTTAACGCATCCTTTAACGTAACGACAGGTAATGGAAGCTCTACTTCAACTAGCTCTGAAACGATATCCTTATCAGGTTCCAGTGGTTGGGAATCTTTCGATATTCGGGTCGAGGGTCATCCTGAGGCTCAGGTCAAATTCAACAATCAAACTTCATGGTCACTCAGTGGAATCAGACTCCGTCAGGGATCTAACCGGCTTAAAGTTCAGGCAGTGGACGCGACTGGCAAAGTCATCGGTACAGAAAATTTTACAGTGAATAAGACCGGTAACGCAGCGCCAGTGATACTAATCGATTCGGATCCTTCCTCTTTCAATTTGGATGTGTCCGAGACCATGAAAATTGATGCCTCTTCCACTTATGACCCCGAAGGTACAGAAATTAATTTTCAATGGGACATTTCTCCGCAAACAGGAAATTATCTTTCTGGAGCCGATTCTGCGAATCCAGAAGCAAGTTTCGGTGCCCCTGGACTATATAATTTTACCCTCAGAGCTTCCGATGATAATGGTAAAACGAGCACACTGACCCGTGAAGCTGCAGTGTACGCTGCTTCCGGATGGAGCAGCTTCAGTGAACCATTGCTCGAGCCTCACTGGACAACGGAAAACATTGAACCGTATGGCAGCGGATCCGACTCGTCCTGGTATTCACTGAGTGAAAAGCCAGGAACACTTGTCCTCAGCATGCCCCAGGACACTGAGAAGAAACTAACGATGAGTAATCCCTCTCACCCTGTCATTTGGAGAGATCTTCCTGATTCCACGAACTGGTCACTGCACACGGACCTGAGCCTTAATACTCTTCAGCAGGGAGACTTCATTGTTGGTCTCATTGTTGAAGTCAAAGAAGGAACCTTCACCAGAAGATATGTGATTGCCATTGAAGATGGAGACTATTTACGTGTAAAGAGATCGAGTGGAGGCAGTTATACTCAACAAAAGTCACAGTCATGGAATGAAGGCTCGGCGACGGTTCGGATCCGGAGGGATGGACGCAGCCTCATCTTTGAGCGGCGCGGAGAACCGGGCGAATGGTTCGAGCTCTATACCCGAAATTTACCCATTAACACGACAGCAATTAAGGGGGGTATTTTTGCTGCTTCGGACAGCTCAAGCACGAATGCCCGTTTTGATTTCGATTACGTTCTTCTGGTCGATCCTGACCTGACTAACGAATACCTTGATTCACTCAGAATCACTGAAATCATGTATAATGCGCCTGGAGGAACCGGAATTGAATATATTGAGCTGACAAACACAGGGAGCACATCCATGAACCTTTCCGGGGTCCGATTTGATGAAGGATCTCCTTTCAATACACTCATTCTTCCCGACTATGATTTAGGACCGGGTCAGAGAGTCATTGTTACCAATGACAGGTCCAAGTTTGAGGCTGAGTATGGCAACGGCCCAACCGTAATTGCTGAGTGGGCAGGCGGGTCCCTTTCGAATGGTGGTGAAGAAATTGTTCTTAGAGATCCTGATGGAAACATTGTTTTGAGGTTCGAGTACGATAATGCCGGAGGCTGGCCCGGGCGCTCTGATGGTGGCGGAAGCAGTCTAATTGTAATTGATACGGAAGGTGATTACAGCGATGAGGATAATTGGACAGCCAGCCCTGAGTTCGGAGGTTCTCCAGGGACCAGTGGTTCAACGTCTGACTATTCAGTTTCCATTACAGAAGTTCTGAGCCATACGGATTTACCTTCATTGGATACGATCGAGATCAGGAATGATTCGGATCAGCCCGTCGACATTTCTGGATGGTATCTTTCAGACTCTGATACGAATTGGAAAAAATATGAAATACCTGCTGATTCCGTTATTCCTTCTCAGGGATATATCACTTTTGATGAATCTGATTTCAATCCTAACGGGCTCTGGAACCCAAATGCTGGGGAACCTGCTGATTGGGAATTTGCTATCAGTTCGAGCGGGGATCAGATTTATCTGATCGAGTCAGAAAATGGTAAGCCAATATATTTTGCGGCCGAACGTGATTTTGGTGCTGCCAGGAACGGAGTTTCTTTCGGCCAGTATTTGAACTCCGAAGGAGAAGAGTATTTCACAGCACAAAACACCAATACAATTGGCTCCGAAAATAGTGTTCCTTTGGTAGGGCCACTGGTCATTACCGAAATCATGTACCAGAACAATCCTGGAGAAATGAGCTGGATAGAGATTCAGAACATAAGCAGTTCTAGGGTCGATCTCTTTGACCCTGCAAATACAAACCATGTCTGGAAAGTGAGGGGTATTGCTTTTGATTTCCCTGCCAATCAATCTATCCCTCAAAGTGGTGTGGCCCTCATTGTTAGTGGAGACCCGGCACTTTTCCGCACACTGAATTCTGTGCCTTCCGAGATTCCAATTTATGGTCCTTTTGAGGGATCGCTTCAGGCGGATGGTGAGAATATCAGACTACAAATGCCCGAGCCCAGTGAGCCTGAGCCGGAATTTATAACAATAGATTCTGTGCGTTATTCAGCCACTGATCCTTGGCCAAGTGCTGGAGAAGGGTCGGGGCGTTCCATCGAAAGAGTCTTTGTTAATGAGTTTGGCAATGAGCCAAAGAATTGGGAAATATCCGAAAATTCAGGAGGAACTCCCGGAATCAGTATTCTTCCGCCAACGGCTGCTAGAATTGAAAGCAGTATCACTTCTTTAATGTCTGGCAGTGTGATTGGGGAAAACGCGGAACCTGTCACTTTCAATGTCGCAAACTTTGGCATTGAAACACTCAATTACACGATTTCTGAAACTGTTCCATGGCTAAGCATTGATCCCGTTTCAGGTGCATCGAATGGAATCACAGACTCAAATACACACACGGTAAATTTCACAACTGCGGATTTGACTGGTGGAACCTATGAAACGGTGATCCAGATACTGAGTCCTGAAGCGGACAATTCTCCTCTTGAGATACCAGTAACGCTCAATGTCATTCGTCCTCAACTTAGTACAGGATCCAACCTCATAAGCGTCACTACAAGGGAAGGGCAAAATGCAGATAATGGGTTGCTTGAAATCTGGAACAGTAATCCGGGTGTCATTATGAATTACTCATTATCAACGGACATACCTTGGATTGGAATTACTCCTCTTGAAGGATCCTCTTCTGGTCCTGATGATAAGAAGCAGCACGTTCTAACATTTGCCACTTCTGAACTTCAGAGCGGAAATTATAGTGGAAACATCACAATTGATGCAGGCAATGCTGCCGATTCTCCTAAAGTCATCCCCGTTTCTATTATCATTGCAGACGGACTAGTGTTGTTACTCGACGCGCGTGGACTCAATGCTGGTCCTGTAACGAATTGGCAAAATGCTGGTCTATTGGGAGGTAATTTCACATCCGAGTTTGATAGCCCTGTTGCCGAGGACGTTGATGGTGTCCGGGCCGTCACGCTAATAGGAAATAATGATTGGCTGATTGGACCCCCGGCTTCGGAATCCCTAGTTGGTAATAGTCCACACTCGATCGAGGCTTGGGTTCATAATTCTGATGTAGGGACTCAAGAAACTATCATTTCCTGGGGACGTCAGTCAGGAACATTGGGTGGACTCAATTCAATGAATCACGGAACCCAGAACATATACGGTGGCATTGAGCATTGGGGAGGAGCCTATTCGGCAGGTTGGGAAAATAAGGAAGAGGAATCGATTTGGACGCACGTTGTTTATACATATGACGGTGCAGGAAAGTCGACGCTTTACATTAATTCAGACGAAGTGAATTCAAAGAACCACGGGCCCCTTGCAATCTATTCTACTGATACAAGTAATAGGCCCTTGCCGATCACTATCGGTGCTCAGAATGAGGGGAACGGAACACGTAATAATTCTGTTTCAGGGTCCATGTCGATCGGCTTGATTAAAGTTTACGACAGGCACCTTAGCTCTCAGGCCGTTGAAACAAAATATAATGTCGAAGCTGCGAGCTTCGGACGAGAACCGACAATTGACACTGATCAGGACAATGACGGTCTCCTCTCATCGCAAGAAATAGCAATTGGAACGGACCCTACTGATCCGGACACAGATGATGATGGGTTCTCAGATGGAGATGAAGTCGCTCTTGGAACGGATCCGCTCAATGCAAATTCAAAGTTAAGCATCCAATCCATAACAATTGAAGAGGATTCCAGTATTTCCATCGTTTGGTCCAGTGTCCCTGGTCGAACTTATGCAGTTGAGGCGAGTGAGAATCTGATTGACTGGACGTCCATTGACACTGTCAATGCATCGGAAGGAACAACGACAGTCTATTCTGATATTGACGAGAACCAGGAAATTCAACAATTCTATCGGATAAGACTAGCTCAATGACCTGCTTCTTTAGATCAGCTTTTATAGGGATTACTGCTTTTGTCCTTGTCCTGACCGGAATTGCAAAGAGGGACACGCCTAAAGTCACTGACATAACGATCAGTTGGAAAGATAATATTCTTAGTGTCCATCACCCTCAAATTCCTGGAGGTAAAATTGATACCTGGTACCTGGAGGCATATTGCAGGCCCGGGTCAACGGATCGGCCATGGAATGAAACCACCATAAGGCACAGGACCGAACTTGTATCAATTAATGATTCTAAGACACAGATTAAATTAAAATGTACCTTGGAGGATGGGGTCAGGGTCGATCACTTAATAAGGGCAACTAAGACAGGAGTCAGTTTTGAATTGATTGCAAAAAATCCTACGGGAAAAGTTTCTGAAGCGCACTGGGCACAACCTTGTATTAGGGTCGGTAAGTTCACAGGTCAGGGAGCTGATGAGACTGATGACGCGTATGCTTACATCAAAAAAACTTTTATTTTTCAGGACAAGGATGACATTCCTGATTTTTTACCTACTAAGGACTGGGCCACAGAGGCCCGTTACGTTCCTGGTCAGGTCTGGTGTCCGAAAAACGTCAACAGGGATGACGTTAATCCCAGGCCACTTCACCCGTCCCCTCCTCATAAGAATATTATAGGCTGTGTTTCAGCGGATAAGAAGTGGCTCATGGCAAGTGTTTGGGAGCCTTATCAGGAGCTCTTTCAGGGAGTGATTCGTTGCATACACAGTGATTTTCGAATCGGAGGCTTGAAGCCTGGAGAAACGAAAAAAATTCGTGGCAAGATGTATCTATTACCGAATGATATTCCTGCTCTCCTTGCACTGCATGAGAAGGAATTTCCTGAAAAGGCAAAGAAACATTAAGTCCTTTCACCATGAAAAATCTGACTATTGTCCGGCACGCAAAGTCCTCATGGGAAACGTCCGCAGACGATCATGACAGGCCCCTAAATGATCGGGGCATGAGTGCTGCTCCTCGGGTCGGTTCTGCAATTGCCGAGAAAGGACAGATTCCAGATATTCTAATTAGCAGCACTGCTCTTAGGGCTGCCACTACTGCGAAGCTCATTGCAAAGGAAATAGGTATTGAGGATTCCCTCATACATTATGATAAGCAGCTGTACCTTGCTTCCATAAAAGACTACGAGGAAGTCATTTCAAGGCTCAACGAAGAGGACGGAACAGAACATGTGATGGTTGTATCGCACAATCCTGGTTCACATGAATTATGCTATTACCTGACCGGTGATGATTCGATAGACCGTTTCATTACTTGTGCAGTTGCCAGGATTGAACTGGACATTGAGTTCTGGGGTCAGATCGGTTCGAAGACAGGGAAACTGATTGAATTCTTTACTCCTCACGATATCTAGAAGGGGCCAGAGAACGTCCCAACAATTTAGGAATCCTCAGATTTCTTCAGAAACGGAAGCCGAACGACGGAAAAGCAACTCAGCTCGTTAATCAATACAAACGAGGGCCTCGTCCAACTCATTCTGCTCCGTTTCACTTTGAGGTAAAACCTCAGATAGGAGTTCTCCTGCTTCTTTGATTACAGCTATCATTGATTCTGCAGGGCTCGCATCACTGGATAATGATTGCGTGAATTTTGAACAAAGTGACTCGATGGCTTCATTGCCCAGCTCCTTCTCCACTTTCTCGTCCCCCAGCACCACTGCCTGTCGCTCGAAGAAAGAAACATAAAATAATAGACCACTTTCACTCGAAGTGTGGTGAACCCTTTGATCAAAGAATGTTAGAGCAGCCCTATCTTTTACGGACCCGAATAACTCGCTGCGAGGCGTGAATAATTTTCTTAGCCAGCCGATTCTGGACCCTATAACAGTTCCAACAATGAATCCTCCGATCACAGATAGGGCCAGAAATAAGGCAACCGGTGCATCGCCCCATGAACCTGCAGTTTCTGCATCAGAATGAGGAGCAATGCTCCAAACAACAATCATCGCAATGATGCCAAAGAAGACTCCAATAATGTCCTCGGCTCTATCATAACGGCCCGAACTAGTTGCAGCAACAGGAACAATTTCTGCAGAGGTTAATGATTCTGCTTTCAAGACTGCATCAGCAATTTCCTTCTTTTCTTCTTCACTAAAATATTGGCTGGCCTTTTTCATAGTCTTTAAAATTTGAGTTTATTTATTTGATTACCAGCTCCCCGATGCACCTCCACCGCCCGAATAACCACCACCGGATGATCCTCCGGAATAACCGCCTCCGCCTCCGCCTCCGCCGCCTCCAGCTGCCATGGCTTTAAGAATGAAGAAGATGACACCAAAGATTGCGGCCCAAAGAATCCAAGCAGAACCACTCGATCCGTTCTTGGCCAGTGAAATGACGGTGAAGACTCCGAGACCTATGAGTCCAGCAATAAATAAATAATCACCGGTCGTTTTTTCTTTTTTGTAATTTGGCGATCGAGAACCTCCTTTGCCGATTCCGTTGCGCACCATATCCTCAAGACTATCGAAACCCTGGACAATGCCATCTGAGAAATTACCTGACTTGAAGGCAGGAATAATGACTCCGTCCATGATTTTCTGGCAGTGCCGGTCCATTTCTCTTCCCCATCCTGCCCCGAGCTGGATCCTGGCCTTACGGTCCCCCTTGGAGACGAGTAAGAGGACACCCTTATTAAAATCTTCCGGATTTGCTCCCTCAATCTGCACATTACCAATTTCCCACTGGTCAAAAAGAAAGTGTGCAAAGGTTTCGATGCGCAGGCTTTTATTCACATGGTCTGACATCCTATCAATGGTAACGACACTGATCGGTGTAGCTGTATCCGTTAAAAGTTGATCAGCCTTTGCACGTATATGATCTTTGCCTTCTACACTTATAAGGTCTGCAAGATCAGCAATGAATATACGGTCCTCTGGCCGGTCAATGTTCTCTATCATTTGTGCTGTGCAGGGTCCCGCTATGACGAGAAAGACAAACACAATTGATAATACCCGGTAAAGATTACGTTTCATAACTAAAGAAGTTATAACACATGGATCATCAATACATGAACACTAAATAGATATTTTTATGTATTGTTAGGTCTAATCTGAAATTACCTTATTCTAATTTAAGTCAGACAGTTGACTTAAATTAGCGGGCAAACGCATCATTTTTTAAAGCTTTTTAAACAAAGAAAAAGTCTTTGCCCAGAACTTCCAAGCAGAACCATTCGATCCGTAAAGCCAAACAGATAAGAGTGTATAGAGTCCAACCACAATAGCCAAGATGAATAGAGGAGAAAAACCTCCTTTAGGGCTATGGTTTGCACGGAATGATCCCCTAGGGCTAGGAACATGGTTATGTGGATTATCAATTTCGAGAATAGGCATTCCCTCTGGAATCATTCTCAATAGAGCGTCGAATCCTGCAAGGATGCCTCGGCTGTACTTACTGGCTCTAAATCTTGGTGTAATTACACTGTCATAGATCCACTGGCAGTGCTCAACTTTTTCCTCTTCCCATCCTGCCCCGAGCTGGATCCTGGCTTCTCCGCTTTCATTTGAGACGAGTAGTAGAATACCCTTGCCGAGAGTCTCTTCGTTCCCTTCGTTAGCGGACGATCCGATCTTCCAGTGTTTAAAGAGGCGCTCTGCAAAGTCATCAATGCTAATGTCTTCATCCACATGGTCCGATATTTTATCGATGGTAACGACAAAGATTGGGGTTTCTGTATTTTCGAGGAGTCGCCTTCCGCGAGAGCGAATCTTTTGCGCATGTTCTGGATGAATTAAGTTTGTCTTATCGACAAGGCATTCAAGGTCCCGAGGCGGATCTAGGTTCTGGATGTCCTGCGCAACACAGTTCATCTGCATGATTGAAAGCAAAAAGAAACAAAGAGCGGAACTACAAAGAGAACACTTTTTGTTTTGAGAAAGCCCTTTCATGAATCAGTGAAAGTAGTATTGCGAATTTTGACCGATGATTGAAGTGTTTTTTCTGCATTGTTAGCATGCACGGCACGATGGTCCCTCTTTATATAACCTAATCCAAGAGCAGTTCCTTTCTCAGAGCTGACACTGGTAACGGTTCCCACTTCATTATTTGCTTCATCGCAAAGTGACCATCCCGGTGACGGCACAGTTTTAGGATCAAAGCTAAGGCCCACTAAAATACGTTTTACCTGACCCACGCTTTCGAGACGGGAAATGATTTCCTGACCCACATAACATCCCTTATGAAAGTCAATGCTGGTCCGATCTAGTAGAGCTTCCTGGGGCAATGTTTTGTGATCTAGCTCGTTACCCCATTTTGGAACGCCCTGACTAATCCTTAAAGATTCCAGTACTTTCCCGCTGACCCAGTCCGATCCGGCACTGAGCTCACCCGGCCTCAACCACCGGTCCGTACCATCAATACTGTACCGACTCGATTTAATCCCATCGTTTTCGGTTTGTTCAAGATCATGAATCAGAAGGTAATCGTCGGTAACGTCAATAATCTCCACGTCGTCAGCAATGATGTATTTTGATAGCCTCTGAAATAGGGAGGTCCTCAGTTCCGGGTCCGAGTCTATGAGAAAGGATTGACTCTCCTCATCTACCGAGATCCAAATGAGTCCCTCGAGCCGGCCCTTTGATGTTGTTACGCAAGCTGATATTGATTCAATTCCTGAAGCCCTGTTCACGTCATTACTGACTTGGCCGTTCAGGTAACGTACCCGGTCATTACCGCTCACACGAAACTTAGCAC
The DNA here is from genome assembly GCA_030747955.1 of Verrucomicrobiales bacterium. Taxonomy (GTDB): domain Bacteria; phylum Verrucomicrobiota; class Verrucomicrobiia; order Verrucomicrobiales; family DEV007; genus EC70. Next base: position 25,689 of record JASLJT010000354.1, read on the forward strand.
GTTTTGAAAGGTCAATTGATTGCATGCGTTATTTTTGTGAACCTGATCCTGCTATTTGGAAAGGATCAATTGCCTAATGGCTTTTGAAATTTTTGTAAACGACCGAGTAATCCTCATTCTCATTGCCTTCATTCATCTGAGTCATCATTGTCTGTGCGGCTGATTTAAGGACAGGTAGATCAATGCCGGCCCGTTCCGCAATGGAGAGACCAAAGTTCGCGTCCTTGAGCATGTTCTTGAGTGAGAAATGAGGTTCATAATTCCCGTCCAGCATCGTAGGAAGCTTCATGTTGGACAGACCAGAAGCGCATGCATTCACCTTCATGGCCTCAGGCATCTTATCGAGATCCACACCGCCATTTTCGCAGACGCTCAGGGCCTCTGCGAGGATTGCGACAGTAGTCGCGGAAATCATGTTTGTGGCAATTTTAAGGACCGTTGCTGCACCTGCCTGACCCAGATAAGTGATGGAGTTTGAACTTGATTCGAGTAATGGGCGGACCCTTTCCAATACGTTCTGGTCTCCTCCAACATAATAGTTGAGCAGTCCACCGGCCGCTGCATCGCGGCTGCCGGTGAAAGGGCAGTCCAGAAATGAAGCGCCTAAGGATAGAATTTTTGCATTAGCTTCCTCAGTGTGCTGAGGTGAAACCGTAGCATGATTAATGATGATATGTTCCTCACTGAGTTCGGGCCCCATAGTTTCAATGACCTGAAGAAGTGCTTCCCCGTCACGCACGAATATTTGTATGTGGTTGCTTTTCTGGGCAACTTTTAGAGGTGATTCGAGAGCATTCTGATCCTGGCCCGGGGTCCTGTTCCAAGCATTGACCTGCCACCCTTTTTCCTTAAGGGTCGTTGCGATTCGACTGCCAATGATTCCAAGGCCAATAACACCTACGCTGGCCCCTTTCTCAGTAGACATATTATTATATCGCCTAATAGAAGATCATTCTTCTGTTTCACGAGATGAACACGAAGCAGATAATAATCTGGCTGATGACGGATTACTTCTTTGAGCTTTTGGGCTTCTTGGTTGTTCCGGTCTTTGGCTCAATGAGCTTAGTTTCACCAGTCGCCTTGCCGGTCTTTGGATCGACAGGAGTGACTTTGATCTTACCGCCCTTTTCTTTTGGAAATTCTACGGCTACCGGAGGAGTAGTGGCAGTGATTGGTTTGCGAGGTTTGGATCCAGAAGGATTCGTTGAACCGACCTTTTTGCCTGGTCTGATTGATGGGATCCTTGATGGAGCAGCAGTAATTTCAACTAGTTCCATTTCAAAGATCAGAGTGGAATTTGGTCCGATAGGTGCACGCCTTCCCATTTCACCGTATGCAAGGTCAGAAGGAATGAATAGTCTCCACTTTGATCCTACTGGCATGATCTGAAGTGCCTCGGTCCAGCCCTTGATTACGCCTCGAACACTGAACTGACGAGGAGTTGTGCCGGTAGTCTCATCAAATACTGTGCCATCGATCAGAGTTCCCTTGTACCGAGCTTTGATTCTATCGGTTGGCTTTGGTATCGCGCCGTCAGCAGCTTTAAGTATTTCATACTGGAGGCCGCTCGGTAGAGTCTTAACGCCTTTCTTCTTGCCATTAGCGAGGAGGAATTTTTTACCGTCCGCTTTGTTCTTGGCAGATAGCTCATCCCATTCTTTCATGGTCTTAAGGCCGAACGCCTTCAACTGTGATTTTTTCTGGGCAAGTTCGGACCGATCCTTACTGAAAGCTTGGAGGATCCTGTTCTTATCATCATCTGAAAAATCTATTTTCTTTCCGGCAATAGCGGCCTTGAAACCTTCAACGAAACGTTCCACTTCGATTGCAAGTTCGGCGTTTTTCATATTGGAGCCGATATCAGCACCGATAAGATAACTGACAATCTTCATGTCCTTATGCTCGGTGGTTTCCTTTGGCTTGGCAGGAGTTGCTTCTT
>JASLJT010000355.1:0-6635 GCA_030747955.1 Verrucomicrobiales bacterium
CTTTTCGGACGTGGCGACCTCAACGTTCCAATGTAATAATTTCTTTTCCTTTTCTAGGGCTTTATTAGATCTGGCTAATGCTACTGCATTCTTTTGCCCATAATAGACGCCAAGTATTGCTTGGGAAAGTGAGTCACAAAGGTTTGAGTCTATCCTGTAATTGGATGCTCTTGGTAGCATTGCTACTGCTCGTTGAAGGTGGCTAGTTCCTTTTTTATGAGGTGAGAGTTCATCAAGAATGGATTTGATGATTGAGCGATATTCATTGTCATCTTCAGTGCTATCAGCTGGAGCGTTAAGGTACTTTTCGAACCTTGCTCGCATTAATCTGTTATTGTTAATGTTCCAATTTTGGCCGTCCCAACTAAAGATTTCAGTCCCTGGATTAAAAACTGGGAGATCAGTCCCAAGGAAAGGTTGTTTCGAACGCTCAGGCTCATTGTTAACGATAGTAGTGCCGTCAGGTTTGGTTGTGGTAGATTTGTTGGATTGACTTCCAGCGGGTCCAGTAAGGACTTGGGAATATGTAGGCAGTGTAGCTGCAAAGATAAATGAGACAGCAATCGAATTGGCTAATGTTGATTTTGAAAACATATTGTTTATCTTCGCTTCAGGTCCTTGGTTATTAGTAACTGTTCTTTACCTACTTCAACTTTAAATGTGAATTTATCACCCCTCGCAATGTTCACGTTTTTAAACTTGGGGGGAACCATGATGGGAATCAGTTCTTGATCCTTATCTAGATTCACGGCTACAGATATCATTTCTCCACGGTCAGGAGTCCATCTTAGTTTTTCGGCGACAACGCCAGTAACAATTCCTTCAGTCCCAGCTAGTGTAGTGCCTTCCTTGATATAATCTGAGACATTTAATTGTGTGACAGTCCGCATTGTGTCCTTAGGGCTTCCTATAATTTTGACGATCAGGAAACCCACACCGGCTACAATTACTGCAAATATTGCAATAATAAGCTTATTAATTCCTTTCTGTGCACGTCTTGCCATTGATCCAAAACAATATATCGATGTTGTGGAATTACAAATTAGTAGATTAATCAGTACTTTTCTGTGTTTAGATCACCATTGCGGCCTTTTTGTGCCTGCATAAGCTGTAAATATTCCCGTTAAAATGTGTACACTAAGCCATGCAATGCAAACGTTGAGAGGCTGAAGGGAAGATTCTTCTGTTACTGCATGAATTGATTGTCCGAAATACCCTCCAGTCATAATATCTAAGTTAGCTGACCAAGCCCAAAAGGCGGAAATGAAAGGTCGCGAAATTGGTTCAAGCCAATGAGGTAATGCTAGTATTGCACCTGAAAGAGGCAGCTGAAAGCCGACCAGATATATTGACATTAAAGAACTCTGTTCAGGGTTTTTCATCAGACCAGATATGCCTAAACAAACAGAAGTCATGGCGGCAGTGACGAGGAAGAGAATTAGGAGCCTAGTCACTGGCGAACCTGGTAGCGTTGGGATGCATATTTGTACAAATATGCCCATCCATAGGGACTGGATTAAAACTAAGATTGAAAGGAAGGCAATCTTGCTTCCAATGTAACTTGCCGTATGAAGGCCGCCGAAACGTTCTTTTTCAAATATTTCACGCTCTCCGGCGATCTCCCGGGCCGAATTATTAGATGCGATAAGTGTTAGTAATATTACTTGAAACATGATGAGGCCTGAGATGAGGGATCCTGTTTTGATCTGGCTCTCAGACACAGATACTTGGTGGTTGAATTGCTCTATGATGCTTCCAGTGCTATTGCTGGGCAATGTCTTAGGCTGAGTAATTCCGTCCAACCCAAATACAATCACAAGTAGTGGAAACCCGATGATCATTGCCGCTTGAAGAATTAATTGGGTTTTATCGCGGATGAAGATTTTAATTCTCCGTGAAATTAGAGCATTGAATTGGGAGAAGGGGCTCGGAGATAGGTTGGTTTGCTTAGATTGAGCTTCGTATTGAGTGTCTTCGTCCTCAATTAAATATGTGTGCTTGTGTTTGTTCCATGAATTATGCCATTCATGGGGTTCTCTGCATCCGAGGAGTGGATAGATTTCTTCGGCTGAATCGACACTGAAATAATGAGTTATTTTGTCTGGAGGGCCTTGATACGCGACGCGACCTTCGTAAAGGACCAATATGATATCATATAATTCTAAATGATTTAAACTGTGAGTTACGTTAACAACAATTCTTTCAGTGTCCTTAGATAAAGAATGTAGTAAGCTTACTATTTCCTTTTCTGATCTCGGATCTAATCCACTAGTGACTTCATCACATAACAATAGCGTAGGATTAGTGACGAGCTCAAGTGCTAGACTCAGTCTTCTTTTTTGACCTCCAGAGAGTACTTTAACTTTTCTGTCGGATAATTCTTTTAGCCCTACCTGTTCAATGATGGTAGTGACAAGATCAGATTGATTGGGCGTTTGTTTTTTGCTAACACGAAGACGCAATGCATATCCGATGCTTTCTTCAATAGTGAGTTCATCGAAAGCAATGCTGAACTGAGGTACGTATCCGACTTCAGAGGCAGCAAGGTCTTCTTCAGACAAATTTTTTCCGCCCCAAGTTATTGTGCCGGAATTCTCCTCATTAATCCCGGCTATGATTTTTAACAGGGTAGTTTTTCCACAGCCTGAGGGTCCGACAATGGCCATGAATTTGCCTGGAGGTATTGAAATTGTAGCATCCTTTATCAGGTGCACTTCATTTTCATTGTCGTTGATGGCAAAGCTTACCTTATTAAGTTTTAACACGATCTTGTTATGGGTAAGGGTTGTTTACTTTATTGATGGTAAAAAATATATTAATTGTGAACTGTTGCAATCGGCTGTGTAGTTTAAATTAAGACGGATGCCTGAAATTGACACGAAGATATCAGATAAAAATAGTTTTCGCAAAGGTGCGAGGTTCATCCTTTTTTCTGGTCTTTCGTTATTTATAGTTTTTGTCCTTTTTTCGTTCGTTGTTTTCCTGCTTATTAATAACTACCTGAAAAGTGAAAGGTTTAAATTATCACTTGAGAGCCGAATAAATAATGAGCTCAAAGTGAACAGTAATTTTGGCGATTTTCGGTGGCAGGGAACAACAGTTGATACTGACCAACTCAAAGTCGAGGGCTATGAAGGATCAATTTTATCTAAACTTAAGGCTGACGGTATCCGGGCAAGGATAAATATTGGGGCCGTTAAAAGGAGGGTATGGGAAGTCGCTGGATTAGACATTAATCGCATTAATTTGTTGATAGATTCGAATCGCTTAAATGGGACATATGAAAATCAAAATGAATCTCAGGAGCAAGGAAAGGATTCACAGGAGAATGGTTTTTTGAAACGATTTTTACCAAACAGGCTTGAGGTTAATCAAATACGTGTTGGTGAATTGAATTTTAACTATTTTGATGAGAAATTGAATCTAGAAGGCCGAAAGTTTTCTCTTTTATCCGTTCCCGGTTCGTCTTCAGAATACTATAAGGTCAAAATCATGGGCGGTGATTTATGGCCTAAAGGGTTTGATAGACTTGAGCTTATAGATGCTGAGCTTCGAGCCAGTTCTACCAATCTTATAATTGATCGCTCAGATTTGCGGCTTTATGAAAATTCATCTTTGACCATTTCAGGTGATTTAGAATTCAACCAAGATGGTACGTCTTGGTCTTTACTTGGTAATTTGAGGGATGTTCCTGCCGCGGAATTATTGGCCGACGATTGGATCAAAAGATTAAAAGGATCAATCGATGTGGATTTAGATCTATCAGGAACTAAAGATGAGGGTAAAATATCAGGTAAGGCTACTTTGCGAGAGGGCAGCCTAGAGGCCATGCCAATACTTGATCGTGTTGACGCCCTCTTAGGGTCCAGTAAGTTTAGAAAGCTTACTTTTAATGATTTTGAGCTTTCCTTTGAAAAACAAAACAAAGAAGTCTGGGACATCAATAATGTTTACATTTTAACGTCAGGAACAGCGTGCCTCTGCGGCAAGATGACCTATGACGACGGACAGGTTGTCGCTGGTTCTTATATGCTCGGAATTACACCGGAGACTATAAAATGGGTTCCATTACTGAAAAAGGGGATCATAACTAAGGTTTTTAGTAATAGTCGCGATTCTGCATTTGAGAGTGTGTTTGGAGATAATGCAATGGGTGTGACGAAACCTCCTGAGGGTTTTCTTTGGGCAGTAGCCAATATTGAGAAAGGTTCATCGGATCCTTACACCTCTGACTTGAGGCGACAATTCTTTGAATTCGGTGGAGCCGAACTATGGGGGGACATTGTTGGAGTTAGCCAAAAAGCGTTAGAGGCTATTAAAATATTATCTGAAACAGCAACGGACAAAGGAGTCAATATTCTTGACGTTTTGATCGCTGATGATGTTGATACTGGTGCCGTGTTTGGAATGGCAAATATTAAGCGCGCGGCTCAAGAATTAGGAGTGTCCATTGAAATTGACCGAATACTTAAGGATTTCGTGGAAGAGACCTTTGAATTGCCTTCCCAATTGCTAAGGGGAGGGCAGGGCCTTCTGGAGGCGCTTTTACCGGGCGAGTGATTCTTAAATGTAAGACATCTCAATGAAGCCCTCTAGCTTGCGTATTCTTGTAGGGTGGCGCATTTTTCTTAATGCTTTGGCCTCGATTTGACGAATTCTTTCTCTTGTTACTTCGAATTGTTTGCCAACTTCCTCTAGTGTTCGGCTATAACCGTCACAAAGACCGAAACGTTGCTCGAGTACAGCGCGTTCCCTTTCACTAAGTGTATCTAAAACATCTTTGATTTTATCTTTAAGCATTGCGAATCCTGTAGATTCCATAGGATTCTCAGCAGTAATATCTTCGATGAAGTCTCCGAAGCTAGTGTCGTCACTGTCGCCTACGGGCGCTTGTAGTGAGATCGGCTGTTGAGCCATCTTTAAAACTGCTCTAACGCGCTGCACGGGAAGGTGTATTTCTTCTGCTATTTCATCAGCGCTTGGTTCACGGCCATACTCCTGAACGAGCTGCTTCTGAACTCGCATCAGCTTATTTATTGTTTCAATCATGTGAACAGGGATACGGATTGTACGTGCCTGATCAGCGATTGAACGAGTAATGGCCTGTCTGATCCACCAAGTTGCGTAAGTTGAGAACTTATATCCTCTTTGATATTCGAATTTTTCAACAGCTTTCATTAAGCCCATGTTACCTTCTTGAATTAAATCCAAAAATGAGAGCCCTCGGTTAGTGTATTTTTTTGCTATTGAAATAACCAGACGAAGGTTAGCTTCTACCATTTCAGATTTGGCCGATATTGAAGCCTTCACCCATTTCCTGAGCTCTTTATAGTTGGCTTTGAATCCATCTGGGCTTTGCCAAGATTGAATACAGAATTTTGTAAATTCCTCAGAATCGCTTTGTTTTTTACTGAGTCTTAGGAATTCCTTTTGGTGGGATTGCGTTGAATCCAGAAAATCTTCAATGACTGTCTCTTTGAAGTGGAACCTCTTATAGGATTTGTTTAATTTTTTAATGAGCTTCTCAAACTGCTCCTCAAGTTTTTTCTTCGATCTAACTTTTGGTTTTTGAAGTTTCTCGTAAACAGTATCTGCTTCTCTGCTCGTATCAGTGACCTGGTTGATTAGGCGTTTTAGAGATTTCATATAGCGGTCACGGCTATTAATCTCTTTGTCTAAAATCACCCTATCGAATCTTTCTTTGCCTTCGTAAAGTCGATTCGCTAATGTTAAATACAGTTCTGAAGCAAATCCGAACCGGTGAAGTATGCTTTGCGCCTCCTCTTCAGCAGTTTCTATTCTCTTAGAGATTTCAACTTCTTGCTCCCTTGTCAATAAGGGAACCTGACCCATTTGCTTTAGATACATTCGAACTGGATCGTCAAGAATGTCTAACTTAGTTTCAGGTTTGTGCGCGGGTACTCCTTCTTGCTTTTGTTTTCTAATTTCGCCGACTTTGTCAACTTGAGAAGCATCGATGATGTCGAACTCCATGTTGTTAAGCCTGAGTATAACGGCTTCTGTCAGAGCGACGGCCTCTTTGCCATCGTTAGACAAGACCTCATTGATGTCATCGAATGTTAGGTAGTCCTGCTCTTTGGCAAGATTAATAAGCTGTCTGAGCTTGTCTTGGATTTGAGGGGAATCAATGTCTATTTTTTTACCGCTAGTATCACTTACAGATGTGCTGGACAGTAATGATTGGTTTGATTGATCTTTTCTTGGCCTGCCTCTTGGTCTTTTTACGCGCGGGTCACCAGTGATGCCGTGCTTCTTAAGGATCTTCTCTCTAAGATCTTCTTCCTCTTTAGTTGGTCGGCCTCTTCTTCTCTTTGGTAACTCAATGATGCCTTTGATGGTCTGTACACTTTCCATCTCGATTGATGGTTCAGTGGTTTCTTTAAGTGACTCTTTCTTTTGTTTTGCAGCTGCCTTGATGGGCGGCTTCTTTTTTACCAAAGATTTGCCTTTTTTAGTTTTAGCTTTTCTAGCAGAGGTCTTTGATTTTGCTGCTTGAGATCTTTGTGTGGATCCCTTGCTTGAGCTGCTATTGTTGCGAGCAGATCTCTTGGAAGGCTTGTTCGTTTTTGAGGAGGTTTTTCCTGCCATAAGGAGGAGTATTCAGTATGATATTT
>JASLJT010000356.1:0-9431 GCA_030747955.1 Verrucomicrobiales bacterium
CTGCCCTGAACAATTCCCATGCCTTCGAAATGTCCCTTACAACAGTGTAACGAATCTTGTCCGTATTGAATCGGTATCGATAAAATTTCTTGTCCTTTGCCCACCAGTCCTTGTCTCTGGTCAGAGTAATCGAAACTCCCTTCACAATGTCTTCATCCTTCACTGTATATGCCGCCGTAGTTGGAGGGACCCGCCACTGATAACGCTCCTTATAATCAGGTCCGTATTCATTATAAAAATGAGAAGCTGAAGGAGGAATACTAGCAAAGTAAGGGAGCTTTGGCTTGGGCTCAGGTAAGGTCACGGCAACGACCTCCTCCCCATAAACTGCTACCCTCGCAAACTGCTCTCTGAGGTACTGCTTGAACCAGGGTGTTACCACATTGTCCGAGGCTCTGATATAAACGAACCATAAAAAGTCCACTGCCTTTACCGGTTCCCCGTCATTGTACTTGGCGTCCTGATCCAGCTTAAAATAGACTGTCTTCTTGTCGGCTCCTATGGCCCATTCTTTGGCTACTCCGGGAATGACAGCCCCGGTCTCGGGATGCAAGTCAATGAGACCAATTTCAATGTTATCATAGAGCTCACCACGGAATGAATTATTCGAATTAGGGCCAAATGGTCGGATAGTGGGGGGGGAAGAAGTGATAAAATAACGGAAAGCCCCACCCTTCTTGGATTTGGGATCCCCGATCTCAGGCTCTTCCTGCCCATCTTCCCACGGAAGGTCCTCGGGCAAATCCTTCAGATCAAGTAAGGCAATGTAATCACCTAGGGCCTGCCTCGCAGTGAACCGTTCGAGCTCTTTTTGCTTTTCGCCAATCTGCTCCCCTAACTTTTTTTGGGCTTCGGGATCAGTCTCCTCATTGGATCTGGTCTCTAGCTCTTTAATCGATTTATTCGCGGCTTTGACCTGCTCACCGAGCCAGTCATTGATATATTGATTGTAACGCGGATACCAACCTTCAAAATTAGCACCTTCATTTTTCACAAGTTCCTCTTCACCACAAGAGGTTAGGAACAGAATGATAAGAAGTATAGGTCCTAAGAGTCGCATTAAATTACCGGTAATAACTGAATTTCTTTGGATCGAAAGCTTCCCTCACCGCTTCCCCTATAAAAGTGATCAGAATTAACAACCCAACTAACACAATGAACGCTGAAGTCACTAGCCAGGGAGCTGCCAGATTGTCCAGACCGTCTCTGAGTAATTGTCCCCACGTCGCATATTTGGCAGGGAGTCCGAATCCCAAATAATCAAGGGACGTCAGGGAAAGGACCAAACTCGAAACTGAAAAAGGGACCAGTGTAATGATAATTGCCACCGAATTAGGCAGTAAGTGCCTGAATAAAATTCTGGGAGTCGATGCCCCAATGACTCGGCTCGCAGCAATATAATCTCTTTGTTTTTCTTTGAGCGCAGAGGTCCTCATTAAATAAGTCATCCCCATCCAGCCAAAGAGCAAAAGAATGAAAAGAATCATCCATAGACCGGCCGATTCTCTCATCTTACCGGGAATCGCGGTACTTGCAATCATCACAACAAAGAGGAAAGGCACATTGGAAAGAATCTCGATGGCACGTTGTACAATAATATCAAACCAACCGCCAAAGAATCCCATGAGTAAACCAATGCTGACACCAAGCGCATATACTAAAGGGATATAGACGAGGGCAGCCTTGAAATTGACTTGGAGACCACCAAACAGATAAGCGACCACATCGTATCCTCTTGAATTCGTTCCTAATAAGTGGGTCTGCCCCTCACCCGAAGTCGGAGGCGATGGTGGGTAATGTACTTGCCGGACAGGGCTCGAATCCTGTTCTAGGAACATTTTTAATTCGCCCTGTCCGTTCCAGGACTCGGACCCATTTACTAACTGACCAGCCTCATACTTGGCACCATAGACCCTGTTCCCCTCACGGTCCCAGCCATCTGCAGGACCATCCTTCAGACCTTTCCGGTAACGGAACCTGAGATGCATTCTTTCTGGAACTTTAGTGTCATATAATTGGGCACCTAGACCTGAAAAAAGCTTTGATGCCTTCATGATTTTACCCTCAGACTCATCAAGGCCCGTAGAAACAGCAGGAACAGTGTCACCAGTAGGTGCAAACGGAATCAGAGGCATAAGTATCCAAATATTCTCTGTATCATTTAACTGATCTTTGAGTTTCCGATAATCTGCAGGTGCCTGACCCGCGTCCCCTTCCAGACCAAACTCTTCTCCTTTTTCCACTTCCCTAGTAAGGGCCGGGAACACCCAATCATTGCCCCTCTTCACTATCAAGGCCTCATTACCTACAATGAGATGATCGAGCGAAGCCAGAGCGATGAGCAATCCAATAATAATTAAGGAAAAATATCCACGCCTAATCGATTTGAAGCGCTCGATCCTCCTCTGGGTCATGGGTGTGAATCTGAAACCCGAGCGAAACTTTACCGTTAACCAAGACCCGACCAAAAAAAGCAAAGCCATACTTAGCCAAGCAAACTCAATACGGAGGAGTGAGATTTCTCGGCACAAAGTAAAAGGAAACCTGACCGTCGGAAACTCGAGCTTGTAATACTCGCCCAGACTACCAAGAACGGCAGTAAAAATGAGCAATGGGCCAATGAGTCTTGCTATCATCCTTAGTTAAATTTCACTCTAGGGTCAATGATCGCCACAATGATATCAGAGAGCACGTTACCTATGAGTAATAATGCAGCGGCAATGGTTAAAGTTCCCATAATGACTGTCTGATCACGGCCCAGAAGGGCCTGATATTGAAGGAGTCCGAACCCCTGTATATCAAATACGGACTCGATCAAGATACTTCCGCCAACGATCATTGTGATGAGCTGTCCCATCGTTGAGGCGATCGGTATTATTGAATTACGGAAAGCATGCTTGAAAACCGCCGATCGGAAACTGACTCCTTTGGCAACGGCCGTCCGCACATAATCAGTGGCAAGGTTTTCCATGAGATTATTCTTCATCATCATGGTCAGCCAGGCAAACCCACCTATGACATAGCAGGTCAAGGGAAGGACCGTGTGATGAGCAAGGTCCATAATCTGTTCAAAGAAATTCATCTGTGAAAAATCAGCGCTCGTGAGTCCAAAGAGAGGGAACCAACCTCCACGGGCTCCAAGATAAATCAACATCACAGCACCCAATGCAAAGCCCGGAATAGCATAACCGATAAAGATTAAAACTGATGTCAGATTATCAACTGCGCTACGATGTTTAATCGCTTTTAGGATGCCGAGAGGTAAAGAAATTCCATACGTGATCAGGGCAGTCAGGATACCGAAGTAAAGTGCTATGGGGATCCTGTCCTTGATCAATGACCAGACAGGATCTCCAAATTCAGTCGAGACACCGAGCCGGCCCTGCAGGATGCCGGCATATGCTTTCTTGTACCCAACTACCCGGTCATCATAATTTTGTGGAGCCTTATCAACGGGTTCCTTGTTACGTTCAGCCCAACGTTCTTGTCGGTCTTTCTTAGTTTCAATGCGGAACTGCCACCCACTCAAATCCGCACTCTCTGACAATGTCATGTCAGATGATACTAAAACAGCACTTATCACAATCTTCTTTCTGCGTGTGACCTTGACCTGACGCCCATCATTTTTAAGCACGAGTAAAACCTCATTATCAGTGTCCTTGATTAAATCGCCGGTCCCAATTTTATCGCCTCCGACTGCCCTGAAATCGGCTTTACTGATGAACCGTTCCCTCGGCAGGACTCCTAGCCACTGCAGGTAAGATGTGAAAATGGGTTTATCATAACCATACTCTTCTTCCAACTTCTCGATCTGCTCCTCGTTCATCCCACCTGCCATCTGTCCCCCGGACGAACTCGCACCCTCAGAAGCTTTCTGGGCTTCTTCCAGAAAATGCTCAATCGGACCGCCCGGCACAAGCCTAGTAATTGCAAAAACAATCATAGTCACTCCCAACAAAGTTGGAGGAATGAGCAGAAAGCGTCTGATAAAGTATTCTCTCATCAATCCTTTAAAACTATGATCCTATCGGTCGAACTTGAGCGATCAACCCTTTTTATTTGATAAGTAGAACAAGAAAAGGGCGTGACCTTATGCCAAAGTGGGTTCAAAATCACAGTGATGCGACAGTTCCTAATATTTTTTGCCACATTAGCTGCTCTTGTCATGAGCAGTTGTGACAGTAGTCAGACTGCTGTCGACAAGGCCACGGATGAGGGAATCCTTATAATGGGAAACACTTCTGAGCCTAAGGGACTCGATCCTCATATCGTAAGCGGAGTCCTAGAAAATAATGTCATCAGGGCCCTATTCGAAGGGCTCGTCGTCGAGCATCCTTCCAAGGACGGCGTCGCATTACCCGGGATGGCGGAAAAGTGGTACCCTAAGGATCCGCAGAAACCGGACGAATGGATATTCGAACTACGTAAGGATGCTCAATGGTCAGACGGGACACCAATCACTGCGGATGATTTTATCTTCTCTTTTCGGCGAATCCTCACGCCGGCACTGGCATCGGATTATTCATTCATGCTTTATTACATCAGGGACGCAGAACCTTACCATAAATCGCAACGCACTCATCTATTATGTCGTAACATTGCTCCATTCAAGGACAATTGGGACATAGTCAAGGGAGTGGACCTTGGTCCTAACGGAGAAGCCGAATTAGACTTTAATAAAAAAGGGATCGATCACTTAAAAACTGAGGAACTGTTAGAGCTACAAAAGGACCCTTCCTTATTTAAATGGCCAGAAAATATTTCAGAGGAAATACGGACGCTCGTAGTAGACAAGAACCTAGAATTTGCCCAGAGCGGAAAATCACTTTGGGAACTGATTAATTTTGGGGCCACTGCCGAAGGGCCTCACACACTCAAAGTAAAACTCAATTCGCCGATCCCATTCCTTCCCGAAATCACCAAACACTATACTTGGTTTCCGGTTCCGAGGCACGCGCTGGAAAAATACGGCAAAGAAAAGGTCTGGGAACGAATCCCAGAATGGACATATCCAGAGAATATCGTTAGTAACGGAGCCTTCATCCTCAGTTCCTGGAAATTCAATGAACACATTGAGGTAAAAAGAAACCCAAAATACTGGGACGCCAATAATGTAGGAATTAATGGGATAAGGTACCTTCCCATTTCTAATCTCTATACCGAAGACAGGATGTACTTCGACGGTCAAATGCACCTCACCTACTCATTGGCCCCTGAACTGATCAAGTATGCGAGAGAAAGGTATCCAAATGAAGTCCGCAATGAACTTTATCTGGGAACTTATTTTATCCGCACGAACGTTACCCGGGAACCGTTCACTGATCCGAGGGTCCGAATTGCATTTTCTAAGGCCATGGATCAGGAGGCGCTCATTGAAAATGTTCTCAAGGGTGGACAAAAACCGGCCGGCGGTCTGGTCCCACCTTTTGGTGAGTATGAGGCAAGTAATTCAGTTGGATTTGATCCGGAAGGAGCAAGAAAACTTCTGGCCGAGGCAGGATTTCCAGGAGGAGCGGGCCTCCCAGATATTGAGTTTCTGACCACAGATAAGGAAACCGCCAAGGCAATGGCAGAAGCGCTTCAGGCAATGTGGAAGCAGAACCTAGGAGCTAACGTTAAAATAAAACAAATGGAGTGGACTTCATATATCACGACCATGTTTGAAAAAAAATATGATCTCGCAGCAGGAGGATGGATCGGAGATTACTTGGATCCCCTGACTTTCCTAGACATGTGGATGAAAGATGGAGGCAATAACAGGACAGGCTGGCACAGCCCAGAATTTGAAGTTCTACTAAAAAAAGCGGCAGATACCGGAGACCCTCAGGGTCGTTATCGGATCCTCGAAAAAGCAGAATCCCTTTTCTTATCCGAAAGACCAATACTGCCCCTTTACTGGTACACGCGAAATTATCTGATTCATCAGGATCTCAAGGGATGGGACCCACTCATACTAGATAACCATCCTTACAAGTTTTTGAAACTTGAGCGGGAACAAAAATCCAAATCCGGAAAATAGATACCGCTCATGATTCGCTTTATCATCAATCGTTTGTTGCAGGGGCTACTGGTCCTCTTCGCCCTGTACACAATCACTTTCTTTCTTGCCAAGGCAATGCCAGGCGAACCGTTCACTACTGAAAAGAACATCTCCGAAGAAGCCAAAGCCTACCAGCGCGCTATCTACGGACTGGATAAATCCATATTCGAACAATACGTACGCTACCCAATTAATATCATTACTGAAGGTTCTTTCGCCGTGTCGACTAGCAAAGGAAGACCAGTACGAGACATCATCGCACAGTCCTTCCCCAACTCACTCATCTTAGGTCTCAGCGCACTGGGGATTGCCATATGTATCGGTGTTCCTCTCGGAGTCATTTCTGCAATACGAAAGAACAGCTGGGTTGACTGGGGTTCGATGTCAATTGCCATGATCGGCATATGCGTGCCCGCTTTCACTGTCGGCCCACTACTCCAAATTTACATCGCTGCACACTTACCGGGCCTCAAAGTTGCAGGATGGGGAAGCCCAGTAGATATTTTACTTCCTGCCCTGACCCTTGGCCTAACCACAGCAGCGTACCTTGCAAGATTGACCCGTGGAGGCATGCTTGAAATCCTTTCTCAGGACTTCATAAGAACAGCAAGAGCAAAGGGAGTCCCATCCAATAAACTGATCACAAGGCATGCCCTTCGTGGTGGACTACTCCCGGCAATTGCTTTTATTGGACCTTCATTCGCGGCTCTGATCAGTGGATCTTTCATCGTTGAAACAATCTTCCAGGTTCCCGGAATGGGACAGCACTTCGTGAATGCAGTCATTGCACGGGACGAGTTTTTACTGCTCGGAGTAGCGTTATTCTTCGGTTTCCTCATTGTCATTATGAACCTAGCAGCTGACATCCTGACTGGAGTCCTGGATCCTCGAGTCCGCCTAGATTCGAATCAAAAATAAACGAGTGATTAAAATTAAAACCATGACCAATCAGACCACAGAGACAGAAGCGGGAACCTCGCTCTGGCAAGATGCCTGGTTACGGATGCGTAAAAATAAGATTGCCCTTGCAAGCATCATGGTCTTCACAATCACCTGCTTCTTCTGCTTTGTCATCGCTTGGTTCTGCAAGGATCCGAACCAAGTCAATCTGGCAAACAAGTTCAGCGGCCCCAGTTCAGAGCATTGGATAGGGACAGACGCCCTAGGACGAGACCTCTTCTCGCGAATCCTCTATGGCGGACAGGTCTCCATACTGGTCGGACTCATTGCCACGGCTGTTTCAGTGACTATCGGAATTATTTACGGTGCCTTGGCTGGTTTTTTCGGCGGAAGGGTAGATGCCATCATGATGCGTATCGTTGACACCCTATTCTCTATTCCTTTCCTGATGATCGTTATTGTTTTACAGGCTGTCCTCTCTGAATGGTCACGAGATACCTCCGCATGGATCGTCACCAATTTGAATTGGGATAAAGGATTCACGGACCGCATCACAAATGTACTACCCCTTTTCTTTGCTCTCGGGCTCTTGGGCTGGCTGACCTTGGCACGTATCGTCAGGGCACAGGTACAGAGTCTCAAGGAACGGGAATTTGTCGAAGCCGCCACTTCCCTCGGGCTCAGCAAACTGACAATCCTTTTTCGTCATATCATTCCAAATACCCTAGGACCAACTGTAGTTTACGCGACACTAACAGTTCCAGGGTTCATTATGTACGAAGCGACCCTCTCTTATCTTGGACTAGGGGTCGAATCTCCTAACAGCTCCTGGGGAATCCTAATTAAAGAAGGAGCCAATTATCTGGAAACAAATCCCCAACTACTGATCTTCCCCGGTATTATTTTCTCCGTTACCCTATTTGCATTGAACTTCCTCGGGGACGGACTCAGAGACGCTCTGGACGTGAGAGCCTCCAAAGATTAAACAGAATTAGGACAAAATGCCTCTATTAGAAGTAAATAACCTTAAGACATACTTTCACACCCGTAACGGAATTGTGAGGGCAGTGGACGGCGTTTCATTCTCTGTCGAGAAAGGAAAGACCATTGGCATTGTTGGGGAATCAGGATCGGGAAAATCAGTGAGCTGTTACTCTCTTCTCGGATTACTACCCATGCCACCTGGAAGAATCGAAAGCGGAGAAGCCATCTTCGATAAGAACACGGATTTGTTAAGTTGTGGTGAAAAGGTTCTACGCACGGTCAGGGGAAAAAGGATTGGGATGATTTTTCAGGACCCTATGACCTCACTTAATCCTTATATGC
This sequence comes from Verrucomicrobiales bacterium, assembly GCA_030747955.1. Lineage (GTDB taxonomy): Bacteria > Verrucomicrobiota > Verrucomicrobiia > Verrucomicrobiales > DEV007 > EC70. The sequence continues at coordinate 8,267 of JASLJT010000356.1, forward strand.
GGATTGCAGATCAGATCATTGAACCTCTCCGTTTGCACATGGGAATGGATAAAGGATCAGCTCTAGAAAAAGCTATCCATGCGTTGGATGAGGTGGGGATACCTGAACCTGACAATAGGATAACCATGTATCCTCATGAGTTCTCAGGAGGGATGAGGCAACGGGTAATGATCGCCATGGCCCTGATCACGAACCCGGAAATACTGATCGCCGACGAACCGACCACAGCACTCGATGTGACTATCCAAAAACAGATCCTGGACCTAATTAAGAAACGGCAACAAGAACTGGGAACCGCAGTCATATTTATTACTCATGACCTAGCTGTCATTTCAGAAATTTGCGAAGACGTAAATATCATGTACGCGGGAAGGATAATTGAGAGAGCGAGCGCCAACGAACTCTTTGCAAATCCAAGGCACGCGTACACACGCTCCTTACTCAAATCGATTCCGGCACATCAAACCAAGGGAGAAAAACTCTACACGATTCCAGGACTCCCTCCCGACACTTCGCAGACCATCCCGGGCTGTGCTTTCAGAGAAAGGAATCAAATCGGAGACCAGAGCAAATGCCTCACCGATTCTAGACCCGAATTCAAAGAAATAGAACCCAATCACTGGGCACAGAATTGCCCAGGCTGCCTCTCCTGAAAACTCGAAGAATGCCTTTTCTAGAAATAAAAAATATAAAAACACACTTCCAAAAGAAAAGGGGAGGCCTTTTCTCGCGTACTTTTGACACGGTCAAGGCCGTGGATGGTGTGAGCATTGCAATAGAGAAAGGAGAAATTCTTGGACTCGTTGGTGAATCCGGTTGCGGCAAATCGACTCTCTCAAGGACAATCATGCAGTTAATTCCTCCGACTAAGGGAGAAGTGATTCTGGAGAACGAAAACCTCACTAGTCTTAGCACTGAGCAGGTCCGGCAAAGACGACTGGACTTTCAAATGATTTTTCAGGATCCTTACGCATCTCTGAATCCAAGGATGACAGTCTGGTCCACCCTCAAAGAGGCCCTCACAACTAGGCATGAAAACCTCAATCATGAAGAACTTGAAAGAGCGGTCATTGCGTTAATGAAGCGGGTCGGACTCGATCACAAATTCATGCGGAAGTATCCACACGAATTTTCAGGAGGACAAAGACAGAGGATTGCAATTGCA
>JASLJT010000357.1:0-12793 GCA_030747955.1 Verrucomicrobiales bacterium
ACGTGCTGAAATCACGCTATTATTTTTATAGAATTAATCTTGAGAGATTGAATCCTAATAATAGTTGGGAAGAAGTGCTGAATTTTGATCAAGACGTTAAGGCTCTTGATCTTAGTTCGAAAATACTAGATGGATTGCACGACAGGTCAGTTTATCGTATCAGGATGGAAAGGTTGCCTTGAAGGCAGTAACCCATATTATCGGTATTCAATTCTTGAAAAACTATTTAGGTAATTTTAGATGAACATTAAAGCTATTGTGTTGATGGGCGCAGGCCTTCTGGTCGCGCTCTGGACCGGTCAGGCTGTCGGCAATGGCAATTACGGCACCGCTATTGCTGTTGCCGGTATTACAATCTTTGCTGTTCTCGTTTCAGTCGTTGGTAAACAGTATCGATTTGAAGGATGGGCAATCGCAATTGTCTGCGCGTGTTATTTTGTGGGAGGAAAAGGATTTGCTTACCAAAGACTCGTATCGATTCTTTTCATTGGGGAGGCGACATTGGTTTTGTTGATCGGGTTTCACTTGATTAGGTGCTTAGCAGGTAAGAATGATGTGCTTCCTAGGCACCCGCTCACTGTCCCGGTGATGTTGCTCCAAATTTATGGTTTTGCGCATCTCTTGATTGATAGGAAGTACTTTGATTTTTTCTTTCTCATGAAAGATGTCGCTACCGTTTATTATGGTTTATTCTTTTTTCTAGTATTTCCATCGATGTTGCACCGTCCGACTCGGCAATATCTACTGAAGTTGCTTCCCATTATTTCAGGAATAGCGTTAACTATTTTGACTTCTTTCTTGTTAGTGCCGGGCTTGGAACAAAAAGTTTTTTATGGGACCATGGTACGTGGAGCTCCTTTGATCATGCCCTCAATCGACGCTCTCATACCTGTTTGTGTAGGGTTTTCAGCATTTTGTTATTTTAAACACCTTCATTCGAGCGGGTTATGGAAGATACTATACCTGTGCACTTCCGTTTTTTGCACTGCGCCGTTATTCGCTCAGGGAAAGGCAGTATTTTATCTTGCGTTTTTCGCATTGGTTGGTGCCCTTTTTATAATTGGTCATTGGCGCCTTCTGGTCGTTGGTTTATTTGCCGGGATACTTGCAACTGTTTTTATTTTCTCTTTGGTGGAGTCCCGCGTTATCGAGGATAAGGACGGCCGTTTTGAGAGGTTTTTGGAAGAGTTTTCGTCTTTTGATATAGCCGGTATTGGAAGTGGTAAGCAACGATTTGCGCAAGAGAATGTGGACTGGCGATTTACTTGGTGGAAAATGGTTATTGAGGATGTAATGAGAGAGAACCCTTGGTATGGGCTCGGCTTAGGCTCAGACATATCAACAAAATTTCATGCGACTTATTTCCAGACCGGAGAACATAATACTGATGTTCTTATTGCGAGATATCCGCATAATGTTTTAATCACTATATTTGGCAGGTTGGGTATCATTGGTCTTATGATTTTCCTCCCATTATGCATATTAATTGTGAGAGAACTTTGGCTGGGAATGATGAGATTGCGTGCATCTGTTGGTGAAAATGATCCAGGCCTTGCATTTGTTTGGGCATTTGTTTTGGCAGGATTTATAAATGCTTTTTTCCAATCCACTTTTGAAGCGCCTTATGCGGCAGTCGCATTTTGGTCCATGCTGGCAGTCCTTTGCGTGATGAATAGGCAGGTAGAGGACCCTAATGATGAGGATGAAGATGTTCAGGAAGGTATTGGCGCTCTGCCTGATAGGGGAATGCTGAATGAAGGAGAATTTGCAATGAGGTCAAAGGCCACATAGCTCAAAGGATTATAATGGTTTTGAATGTATTGTCATGAAGGATGATCGAACTTGGCAAGGCGTAGTGCCGTGGATATATGAGAAAGTTCCTGCATTTCGTAGCAGGAGGTTTTCTAGGTTCTTGGCTGAACTTAAACCAAGGAAAAAAGAGAAGATTATTGATTTGGGTGGAGAACCTGAGTTTTGGAAAAAATCCACTATAGAATTGGAAGTTCATTGCGTGAATTTGGATAAATTAGAATTTATTCAGGACGAATATTTAGTCAGAATAAGGACCAGTGCCGGGGACTGTTGTGATCTTGTTGATGAGAAGGATGATTCTTATGATATCGTGTTCTCAAATAGCGTTATTGAGCATGTTGGTGATTTAGAGAGACAAAAACTGTTTGCACAGAATGCTCTTCGTCTTGGCAAGAAGTTATGGATTCAAACTCCAGCTAAATATTTCCCAGTTGAACCTCATTGGTTTGCTTTATTTATCCACTGGTTTCCAAAAAAATATCAGTATTCTCTTTTCAGATTATTCGCTTTGCGCCAGCTCTTTGCCGGGGTCAGGCTCTCTAAGGAGGAGATAAAGGCTCAAGTTGATGATGTCAGATTAATGACTAAGAGGGAACTGAAAGCAATGTTCCCGGGCTGCAGAATTATTACCGAGCGGTTCTTTCTTTTTCCCAAATCTTATATTGTTGTTAAAGGTGAAGAAAATTAGTTCTCAAAAATTTATTATTGTCTAAAGACTTTCCGTTTCTAAATGAATTCGATTCTTCTAGTTGGTCAGACGCCGCCACCATATCATGGTCAGGCCATTGCAACGCAGCAATTGTTTGATCAACGGTGGGAGGGATTAAAAGTTCAATATTTGAGAATGGCGTACAGTCATAGTGAATCAGAGGTTGGCCGTTTTAAAATCAGAAAGATATTTCATCTGATTTCACTCGTTATTAAATCTTGGTTCATATTAATAAAGAATTGGCCCTGCTGTTTGTACTATCCTCCGGCAAGCCCTAACCGTACTCCTGTCATTAGAGATGTGGTATTTTTGTTGCTTGTTCGGCCATTAGCTAAGGATACTATTTTTCATTATCATGCGGGAGGGCTTCCTGCGTATGTTGCATCCTTGAGTTTTCCTCTGAGGTTTCTTTCAAAGATCGCTTTTAGCAATGCGACCCTTGGCATTGAGATATCTGAGAGTCAGCTCAATGAAGATGTTTTCTTTCCTGTGAAGAAGAGAATTTGCATTTCAAATGGGCTAGCTGTTTCAGATTTAAAGCAAAGATTATATGAGAAAGGAGACGGGAAGAGGAGGATTTTGTTTATTGCGGGATTGCGTGAAAGTAAGGGGGTAATGGACATCATAGGAACGGCAGAGAAGATGAGGCAATTGGGTGCAGATTTCGTATTTGATGTTGCTGGCGCATGGCAGGAAGAAAATACACGTAGAGAATTCGAAACGGAGTTATCAAGGTTGGACCTTGATGATAAAATCATTCTTCATGGTCGGGTGACTGGCGAAGAAAAGTGGGAACTTTATAGGCGAGCATATGCTTTTTTCTTCCCGTCATTTTATGAGTCTGAAAACTTTCCGTTGGTCCTTATTGAAGCTATGGCTTTCGGTCTTCCTATCGTTGCAACTAATTGGAGGGGCATACCGGAATTAGTTGTCGAAGGCGAAACTGGTAGGCTCTGTGATGTGCAATCATGTGAGCAATTCTCTTTTGCTCTTGATGAATTAATTAAGAATGAGGATCAGCATGAAAAAATGGCTTCTCTTGCTCGGTCCCGTTATGAAAAGAAATATACTAAGGATGCATTTATTTCCGCGATGAGGAGTGCCTTCGAAAGTGTTATTGATGAACCCAAGGTACAAACAAATGCTTAAAACTTTTGCTTTTTGTGTCATAATATTTGGCTACCTCTGGCTAGCTATTTTTGGCACAGGAGTCAAACTTGTGTTCCAATGGCCAGGGCTCCTATTGCTGAGCCTTGGTTTCTTGTTTCTTCCGTTTGCTTTCAGAGGGAGGGCTGAAAGCGCGTCTCTTGCCTGTAGTATCTCAGTTTTATCCTTGTTTATTTATATGGTTCTGCGGGCCATTAATTCTCCTATTCAATATCTTGGCAGATTGGACATCATCCTGATGTTAGTTTTGTTCGGGACTTATGTATTTTTCAGTGCTGCAAATACTAAACGGCATAGGTCCATTATCATTGGTCTCTTTTTCTTACTCGGATTAGCAAATGTATGCGTGGCTATTTATCAGCTAGAGTTTAAGAGTTTTCATATTCTTCCGGGCTATGACCGGGTCGGCCTTGGTGGGCAGCTTGAGAGGCCGAGTGGTTTTTATAATGCCAGTCCACACTTTGCTGGGTTCATGCAAATAGTAGCAATCATGGCCGCGTCTCTAGCCCTGTTTTCCAGAGGCCTTGCCGTTCGGATCCCGTGCACAATTCTTTTTGTGATTTCTCTTTCCGGAATTGTCATGAGTCAGAGCCGAGGCAGTTTCATTGCTCTGCCATTTGGGTTGATAATATTGTTCGGATTTTATCTGTTCTTTAATGTTCGGATAATAAAAAGGCAGTGGAAAATGAACGGTAAGATAGCATTTATGATACTGGGAATCATTTGTGTTTTGTTGGTAGCAGGCACTTGGATGATTAAGGGTTTTAGTAATCGAATTAATTCGGTAGATCATTTCTTTGCAGATTCGTCACGTTCAAATTTTAGGGCAGGGGCCGTGGACCAATGGATGGAGTCTCCATTAGTTGGGACCGGATCCCGAACGTTCGAATACAAGTATTTGCAGTACCGCCCAAGCCATGCGCCTTTCCATCAGAGGGATCCTCGGTTTACTCATAATGATTATTTACAGCAGGGCGCGGAATATGGACTAATTGGTCTTGGACTTGTTCTTTTAACGATATGGGCGCACTTTTTTTGTGCTGTCCGTCGAGTAAGAAATTATGCGGCTATATATGAAGGTTCGGTTGATCGATCAGGCCGCTTAAATTATGCCCTTTTGGTTGGATCCATTGCTGTGATTTCAGCGCATGCCGTTCATGCATGTGTTGATTTTCATGTCAGACTCTTTGCAACTGGCATACCGATTATTTTTTGTTTATCAATTATGGCAAGTTCGGGTCGTTCAGGTGATAGAAGACCCATGGTTACCTCAATCGCTGCGTGGGCATCAGCTTTATGTGGCCTTTCAATTCTGATAATGGCCTGGACCCTAGCGCCTTCTTCTTGGTTAATGCAAAAGGCCAAGGATCAGGTGAGTCAAAACGATTCATCTGCTGCAATTTCATTTTTGCACGAGGCGTCGGAAATGGATCCATTAAATCCGGAACCGCTCAAAGAGCTTGGACAGATTCGCTATGAGAAGAAAAATTCTGAGATTCCCGCTATCGTTCGTATTGGATATATAACCAATGCATTGGATGCTTTCCAAAAGGTGATCAGCATTAATCCATTGGATTGGAGGGCAAACATGAGCGCTGGAGGTTGTGAGATGTTCCTTGCATGGCATTCCAATCCCATGGACAGCATGAGGCATTGGAAGCGTGCCCGATCATACTTTGAAAACGCTATTGAGATTGCCCCAACAAAATATGAACCGCGGGAGGAATTGGCTCTTTATGAACTCGATTTGGCTCATTTTTTGGCAAGTAGAGGTCACTTAGAAGATGCATATGAAAAAGCCAAAGGGGCAGCAGCAAAATTCATAGCGGTCCCTAAATTTTTCGTTGAAGGTGCGCCTCAGGGGCACAGAGCAGGTGATGGGCTCAGAAGTGCTAATCATCTGTTAATGCGTTTGGAGGAGCCTCTGAATTAATAATTGATTTGTTTTAATGAAACTTAAAATGACTAGATATTCTTTTGAGCTCGTGTGATTAGGTAGAAAAATTGTTTATTAGTATAAAAAAGAGCATTGCGCGTATTTATGAAATATTACGAGTAGTGATAGTTTCTGGAATCGCCGAATTGCGACACCTATTCACTCGGTATCGGCGTGGTCCTAGGCAAAATGTTTGGGATATTGATATTGTGTATTTGTGGAGTGATCCTAGTGATGCTATTTGGGCAGCGAAGCGAGAGGAGGTACTGCGTTCGGAACAAAGAGATGATTACTGTTGCATTGAGTTGCAGACCCTTGCTCCAAAAATGACCCTTGATGAGTTGCGTTATTCTTTACGTTCGGTAGACACTCATTTGAGTGGGGTTAGGTACGTGCATATCGTTGTTGATGGGCAAGTTCCAGATTGGTTAGATGTGAATCACCCCAAGATACGTGTGATCCAAGCCGAAGATATCATTACTAACAAAGACCATTACCCGAATTATAATACTCAGGCCATCGAATCTTATTTCTTCAATATTCCAGATTTGAGCGATCGGTTTATTTATTTTAATGATGATTTCTTTCTTCGTGGTAATATGGGAGTGGATGATTTTTTCACTTCTGATGGACTCCTTAGGGTAAGATTAGGGCGCGCATTATCACCCAAAGGTTCACCGAGTTCGCAAGAGGAGGGTGATTACGCAGGCCATAGAAATGCTAACAAGTTACTTGACCAAAAGTTTATTAAACGGGCCCGGTTAACTGTGATGCATCGGCCTTATGCGCATAATAAGAAATTGTTAAAAAGCGCTGAGAGTATTTTTCCCGATGCATTGGAAGAGACTCGATCTTCAAAGTTTCGTTCAACAAAGATGGTAGCCATACATAGCTTTTTGATTCCATATGCGGCCTCTTATCAGAAAGAGGCCGATCTTGTTCCTCCGAAATTGCTTGAGAAGGACATGTTCCGTTGGGGATCATCATCGCTCAATAACAAGAAAGTTGTTAAGCGGGTTCAAGGTCTACGGAGTAAAGCATTTTGTATTCAAGAAGAGAGAGGAGTAGAGATTCCTGAATCTGAGATCAGCCGATTCCAGGCATTTATGTCTGATCTTTTCCCTGAACCTTCATCGTTCGAGCGTAGAAAATAAAGAAAAGCCTTTGCCTGGAACTATCCAATTTTTCTCAGAACTTTGTATCCCATTGAAGAGAGGCGTCTCTTTGCTCTTTGAGGTGAATGTGTGGCTAAGTAGTTGGGAAGTTCATACGGAGTTGTGTCCGGATCCATTAATAGAGGCTTGAAAAGACCTTTTCTAATGAGGAAGATTTCATACCCAAAACTTTCAAGGAAAGTTCCCACCTCTGATGGATAACCATTATGATCCTCATAGATTATGTCACGGATCCTCTGGTCTTTGAGTAATTTTTTTGCCCCAATTAGAGCTGATTTTTCATGTCCCTCGATATCGATCTTACAGGTTCCAATCGATTCCTCGGATTGCTTAAAATAATGGTCTAAGCAGACCATTTGTGTCTTTATCCTTTTTCCATTCGAGGGCCCTGAATTGCTTTCTACTAACTTTGCTGAACCTCTATTAGAATGAAAATTTTCTGGGATAATTAGTTCCGATTCCCCGTCCTGATCCGATACTGCAGAATTTTCAATTTTGATTGAGGCGATTCGATGATTGGACTCCCATGATTGAATAATATCTTTAAGCTCTTTGGCTATTTCTGAGTGAGCTTCGAATGATATTACTTTGCCTGTGGGCCCTGAGGCCAGAGCCAAGAGACCGGACATGAGACCGTAATTAGCTCCGATGTCTAGACAGGTTTCTCCCTGATCTGTGAGACGATAAAGACACTCTAAAACGGCAGTATCGTAGGTGCCAGTCTTAATGATGGAAGCTCCGATTCGATCCTCTGGTCGAACGGTCATTACTAATCCCCAAGGTAATTCTACAGTCACATTTTTTTTCGGACTTTTTATTTCCCAAAGGATCCGGCGGAAAAGTTGTGTTGGGCGAAAAAGAAACTCAGGGCGGCGGAATAATTTTCGAAGAAAAATTTTCATTACCTTGACTGATTCCAATTAGCTCCGAGCTGGTCTTCATTGTGGATTTGAATAAAAATATTAGAAATAAATTCAGATATGAGTTTGTCAGTTTCTTCTATGCTGTGCTCTGCGAAAGGGTGAGCCTTTTTATCTTCTATGATAGGGCTTGTAATGTTGACAAATGCCCACCTTTGATTGGTTCCTGTAGCAAGCCTATCGAATATATCAGTGAATGTTCTGCTGTAGTGGCTAGCAGTAATTTTTTTGGCGCCAGTGAACCAGTAATAAGATATCTGCTTTACTCCAGTCCTGAGATGCTTTGAGAGTAGGCGTTTAGTGGGTAGATTAAATGTTCCGTTAATTGGTATTGATATTTCTTCTGAAGATAGGATTTCAAAGCCTTGCGCAGCGAGGCAGCGCTCAGGACGATGTATACTGTTATTCATATCATCCCCTGACAAAACAATGAAAGCGCTGGTGATGTCTATTTTGTCCTCTGTTCCCGGGGTACGCCTTTTATATTGTGACTGTGCATAATTGGTGTCCTCAGCTAACGCATTAATCACGACTTCACTAGTTTCCATGGATTCACCGAACCATTCCTTAACAGTGTCAGGGAGAATCATTATGATTGCTGATTCTCTAATCTTATAGCCTCTCGGAAGCAGATAGATACTTCCGAGACCGATCCCGAGCAATGCCTGACAAATTAGGAGTTTACGAATCATCAGAATTTATTGTTAATCGGAACTATTCTTAGAGTTTACTTCGCTAACAACTTTTGTTGTAACTGTTACACTTTTCCTTTTCCATCCTGAATTAATCAAGAATCCGACAAGCATCAGACCCAAAAGGCCGAGAGGGAAAAAGATAAATCCGGAAAAATTATGGTATGTTTGTGATGCAAATTCAGCGTCCCAGAATTCAGCTATAAGGACAATAGTTGTTACGCGGAAAGAATTTGCCAAAATAGCCAGAGGAACTGAAGAAATGATTAAGACTCCAAGCTTCCAGATTTTATTCTGTGTCATGTGCCCGTAAATAGATGCTATGAACACTAGAGCGATTAATGATCTTACCCCAGAGCAACCTTCAGCAATTTTTAATGCGTCCCAGCTCCCATCCGCAGATTGTATTTCCGTGCCACCAGCAACGACATCAGCTCCAAATATTGTTGAGATATGATAAGCAATCTTGGTGGCAATAATTTGCAACCCATTCGTGGCTTGAATGAGTCCTGGTAAAGGAATTGCAAAGTAAAGAAGAGCTAATGGAAAAATGAAGTGTTGTGCCGTTTTTTTGCCCCATACAAATACGAGGAATCCGTAAAGAATAAATGGGATCGATCCTGCGGCTATACGAGCTTGGATCGTCCTCACTGATACAATATAGAATAGTATGCCCAATAAAATGAAGGCCAGACCCCACCACTGACTCGAAATAGTTGAGGCCAGAATTTTTTTTCTGGACCGGAAAATAAGAAAAATAATAACAAAAGGAACAAATCGGCCGTGCCCATAGTCATATTCTTCCTTTCCGCAAATGGCCCACATCCATTCAATGACTGACTGTTCCCGGAAATTGCCGAAAATAGGTATGATCCAATAGAAATAAAGAAAAGTAGCTGTGATTGAGACCAGAAACAGCGATCCGAGTAGATTTTGCCGGCACCAGAGCCAAGGGCTTTGGTTCTGAGCCTTCAATGTATCCACATTAGTTTCTGGATTCGGAGCCATATATTAGGGGTTGTTTTGTCGATTTTACTTAGAGCTCAATTCGAACAAAAATAATATAGAATCTTAATTATTTTATTTAATCATGCAAGGATTCCCATCTGATATTAATTAAGAAGTGCCTTCCATTTTATTGGGTTTTATGTTGCATTGATACTGTAGAACAGATAATCGCAATCCAGTAATGAAATTAATCTCAGGCACTTCTCATCCAGACCTTGCTAGAAACATTTCCGAATATCTTAAGGTTCCCCTTTGTGATGTTACAGTGAAAGCGTTTCCTGATGGTGAGACCTTTGTAAAAATTAATGAAAATATCCGAGGTCAGGATGTTTTTATTATTCAACCTACTTGTCCTCCGACTAACTCAAATTTAATGGAATTGTTAATCACGGTGGACGCGGCCAAGAGGGCGAGCGCTAAACGAATCACTGCGGTCATTCCTTTCTTTGGTTATGCTAGACAGGACAGGAAGGATCAACCAAGGGTTCCCATTACTGCAAAGCTAGTTGCGAATTTACTTGCCGCGGCAGGAGTCAATAGAGTTTTAACGATGGATTTACATGCTGGCCAGATCCAAGGATTTTTTGATATTCCGGTTGATCACTTGTACGCGGCCCCGGTCCTAATTGGTTACTTGAGAGAAAGAGGCATAGAAAATTTAACTGTAGTTTCTCCGGACGTTGGTGGATTAAAGATGTCAGATGCATACGCTCAAGCTTTGGATGCTCCTCTTGCTATCGTTGGTAAGAGGAGAGTCAGCGCTACAGAAGTGGAAGCGATTAACGTTATAGGAGAGGTCGAGGGGCGGGACGTGTTACTAGTTGATGATATGACAGAAACTGCAGGGACACTATGCGCGGCAGCTGAACTGCTCAGAGAGCATGGTGCAGGGAAGATTTATGCAGGTGTTTCACATGGCGTTTTAGGGGAAATTGGCAATCAGCGCCTCATAGATTCGAATATTGAGGAATTAATTACTACAGATAGTACCCCTATGGCGAAAGGCGAAAAGGTCACAGTTCTTAGTATAGCAGCATTATTAGGTGAAGGTATACGCAGAATCGAAAACGATGAATCGGTGACATCTCTTTTTGACATAGTCAATAAGTAGGCATAAGATTTGCGCCCCTCTAAAAAGGGCGAATCTAATTAGCAATCATCAAAAAAACAACGAGTTATGTCGGATCAAGTTAATCTTAAGGCTGAAAAAAGGGATGGTATGGGTAGTGCTGCTGTTGGTCGGTTGCGACGTGATGGTAAGATTCCAGGTGTCGTGTATGGATCTACACAGGACAGTTATGCGGTTCAGATTGATGCAAATACAATAAAAGAAATACTCAGGAATAGTGCTAGTCAGCAGATACTTGTTAATCTGCAGATCGAAGGTGCCAAAGAAACCAATAAGCTTGCTTTGATTCAAGACATCCAGCAACACTCCATTTCGGGTGATATTTTGCATGTTGATTTTAATGCGGTGAAAGAAGACAGCGAGATTCATGCTAGGGTTCCAATCGAATTGACTGGCGATCCTATAGGAATTAAGCAAGGAGGAATATTAGACACTCTATTGCATGATATCGAGGTCCATTGTTTGCCTAAGGACTTGCCTGCTACACTCCAGTTTGATGTATCTGAATTGGATATTGGAGATAGCTTGAACATTGCTTCGGCCGAATTTCCTGAAGGGGTTTCGGCTTCCTTGGATGGAGAAGTTTTAATAGCAATCGTTAATGAGACGCGTGCTGCTCTGTCAGAGGGTGAGGAAGAGGGAGTCGAAGACGAAGGCGAAGGTGAAGGTGAAGATGGAGATGGAGAGGATAAAGAGGGTGGAAGTGATGATGGGAAAGAGTCGAGCTGACCTTAAGTTTGAAAAACCATGAATGAGGGCGCTGAATTTCTTCCGCCCCGACTCATTGTAGGGCTAGGTAATCCTGGCCGTAAATATGTTGAGACTCGACACAATGTTGGCTTTATGGTCATTGATCAGATGGCAACTGAGAGTGCATTGCAGTTCGCAGATGAGAAGAGATGGAAGTCTCAAATAGCTAAGGATTCTGATAGGTTCTTATTAAAGCCACAGACTTATATGAATGATAGTGGTCTTGCGGTTGGCAAAGTATCGTCATTTTATAAGATTCAGGCAGATCAAATCTTAATAATATATGATGACCTTGATTTGGATTTTGGTCAGTTGAGGATACGTGGTCAGGGCTCTGCGGGTGGGCATAATGGGGTCCGTTCTATTATTTCACACCTAGGAACTCAGAATTTTCCACGTTTGAGGGTTGGAATTGGGCGCAAAGAAGGAGAATCAAGCAATCACGTGCTTGGAAAATTTTCCACTGAAGAGAGATCAATACTTGAAAAATCCATAAAAGAAGCGGTATTAGCAGTTACCTTGATCTCTGATCAGGGGATATCTGCCGCTATGACACGATTTAATGTTTCTCGAGAAACAAGAAAAAGAAAGTCTAGAGGGCCAGAATCCAGTACAGAATCAAAAGGTAAGGCTGAATCCTCGGTCGAATAAAAAAAGAAAACGGAATAAATGAAGAAAAACTACGAAGGTGTAATTGTGCTTGATACTACTGGTAGGGAAGCTGATGTAGATGAACTGGTCCAAGAAATTGGTCGTGAAATTGAATCGGAAGGTGGGTCCCTTGAGCAGATAGAACAAATCGGGCCCAAGGAATTCGCTTATAATGCACGTAAGTTGGCTGGAGGCCACTACGTGAACTATCAATTTGCGGCCGAGCCTGATGTTATTGATAAGCTGAAGACACGCCTGAAGCTTAATTCTGCAGTCCATTTGCAGTATTATCAGGTCTGTTAGTAGCGACTATTATATAGGTCAGCTAAGCTTTTAAAGCCATACGCATTACGCTGACTGTAATGCGATCTTCATTTTATCTAGAAAAGAGTTTTCCTCATGCATATTTTCATATATTGAAAGTACTATGGCATCGGTAAATAAAGTTATTCTTATTGGGAATTGTACTCGTGATCCGGAGGTTCGTTATACTCCAAAGGGCACAGCGGTAGCAGATATTGGTATGGCTCTGAATCGTTACTTTTCATCTGATGGTGGAGAGAAGCGAGAAGAGACAACATTCGTTGATGTGACTCTTTGGGGTAGGCAGGCTGAGGTAGCTGGTGAATATCTTAAGAAAGGTCGTCCCGTCTACATTGAGGGGAGATTACAAATGGACAGTTGGGATGATAAGAATACTGGCCAGAAGCGAACCAAATTAAAAATCGTTGGTGAGCAAATGCAATTTCTTGGTAGTCGTGATGGAGGCGGTGGAGGATCGAGTCCTCAGCAACGCGGAGAAGATTCTCAGTCCAATCAGAGTGCTCCTGAAAGTTCTGGAGGA
>JASLJT010000358.1:0-19093 GCA_030747955.1 Verrucomicrobiales bacterium
TCTTGCCCAAATTCAGTTATGATAAAAGGAACTTTTGCGCCAGTGAATGTTATTTCTCCGTGAGGCCTTTGTGCGAAGAATTGTCCGGATGTCCAATTCCATGAAGGAAGGGCTCCGGCACTTGAGATTTTAGCAATATTAAAAAACCAGACCTCATCGAATTCTGGAGGATTAGGGTGATGGAGCCCGTTTTCGTCGAATTCATCAACATTAAAGTCAGTCCAAGGAATAAATAATTCAACGACTCCTCCAAAGTCTCCGTGATTGGAAACCCAGTTAAGTTCTCTAGGCTCACTCCAGCTGGCATTATTTCCAAAGTTCCCATTGTGACGGGCCTCTAGGAATGTTGTTCTTTCTTGGTCATCGAGATCATCCGCGAACCGAGTGATTAATCCATTCGTTTGCCAAATGCCTATGTGATATCCATCGAAACTACTTTGATTAGGTTCGTTGTCGGTGTTTGGATCAATGAAAATATTATAATCATCGAATCCAAAGTCCACGTTGCCAGCCCATTCGCCCCATGAAGTGTTGTCGGTTTCAATGATCATATAAAATCCATCGTCATTCCAGAGCAGTTGAAATTTTATTTTTTCACTAGATGCAGTTCCTCCGGTCCTGAGAAGTTTAAAATCGGTAGCAGCTTCGCTGGCATTGTCCCATTCTCCTGGGCTACGAACGCCATCTAAGACTGGCGCTGAAGGGCTGTAAATGACTTCATAAGTCCGTATTTGTGCCTGGGCTAGAGAGCTAACGGTTAGAAGAAATCCCATAGATAATAGGATAATTTGGACTATTGATTTTTTATTCATTGCGATCCTTGATTTTATTTGGCTATTTCTACTATAGAATTGCCCGCCAAATCAAGGTAAATAGGTTAATTGAAAGTTAACAATCAAGGGGTTATTAGTTATCTTTAAAGATTTATAAATCATAACTGAGTATATTATTATATCCCCAATGGCTTTTGCGCATAAACTTAGCTTAGGTGTTATTAATTGTCTGAACGGTGAATTTAAGCAGGCATCTTCATCACCATTCGTAATTGGTTCTGGATCTGATTCGGATCTAGTAATCCAAGACGATTCGGTGCTCGATCAGCACTGTCTAGTGGAGAAGACAAAAAAAGGAATACAAATCAGATCAATACAGGCTGATCATCCTGATGGGAGTCTGATACTTGATGGTAAGCCTGCTTCGTTGGCTCCTCTCAAAGCTCGTACTGAGCATTCGTTGCAAATTGGAAAAAGCTTTCTTATTCTAGTTACAACACTGACTTCCAAGAAGGAGAATCTACAAAGGTGGGGAATGGATATAGGAAATGGTGGCTGGATAATTAATAAATCCAATAAAGCTGCGGCTACCCGACCCCTAGATATTCTTGAAGTTTTTTCGGCCCGAGACACTATGGGTTTGGATCCGAATTCTACTCCAGTATTCAAAGGCAATAGCCAGGTGGGCTTTTATCTAAGTCAGCTCATGGCACTCGAGCCTGAAAAGGAACATTCGCCTGATGATAATATTGCTGATTCTGATGAGGAGCCAGTAGCCGAGAGAGTAGATGAGGTGTCTGAGTCGAGTCCTTCAATGACTAGATTTGTTGATGCTGATTCTGGTGAATTTACATGCCCGACCTGTTGGTTGAAATTTGATAGAGGTGATGTGATGCATGTTGCTGTTCATGATTCGTTATTTGGAGATCCTTTGCTTGGCGAAGAGCAGATGCAGAGGTTTCATGCATCAAGGTTTAACGATAGGGGGCAGGCGTTGGATGATTATGGAATTCCTTGTACCGAAATTGCTTGTCCTCATTGTCGGAGGACTCTGCCTCCTGGATTTTTTGATGAGCCACATAAGATTTTCTCGATTGTTGGTGCCCCTCAGTCAGGCAAGTCCTATTACTTAACTGTAGTTATCAAACTTTTACAGACCACTTTGTTCAGAAAGTTCGGCGTTGTGTTTCGTGACGCTGATCCTGCAGGGAACGCGCCAATCAATGAGATGAAATCGCATTTGTTTAGTGCACAGACTTCTTCTCAAGCATACTTAACTAAGACTCAGCTCGAGGGAGCTATGTATGAGCGGTTACCTCGATATGATAGAATGGTCACTTTGCCAAAGCCCTTCATCTTTTCATTGTCTGGATCAGAATCAGATGAGGAAAACTGCTCTGTGGTTTTTTATGATAATGCTGGAGAGCATTTTCAACCTGGACAGGACTCTACAAATTCTCCAGGTGCTCAGCACATCGCATCTTCAGATGCTATTTTCTTTCTTTTTGATCCTACCATTAATCCTGACTTTAGGAGGAGCTTAGCTGATTCTGATGATCCACAGTTCAAATCACAGGTGTCTGATCAGCAGGATGTAATTTTGGCTGAGACGGAAGTTCGAATAAAGAGGCTGTTAGGACTTGGCCGTCGTGAGAAAGTCGACATACCTCTTTCAATTATTGTCGGAAAATGTGACTCATGGATACATAAGATTAGTGAAGATAAATTGCGGGACCCGATAGTTGACGGGACTTTGGACATGGGCGCAATCGAAGATAATTCGGCTCTGGTTCGTGGATTGATGGAGGAATATTGTCCTTACATAGTTGCTAATGCGGAGAGAATTTCTTCTGATGTTTGTTATTTTGCTGCAAGTGCTTTCGGGCACACGCCGATAACTTTTGAAGATGAAAAAGGAGTCACTCGTATAGGGCCTGACCCTCAAAAAATTGACCCAATGTACGCTGAGATTCCTACTCTCTGGGCATTGTCCAGAGTGAGACCAGGACTTGTTCCATCATTTCAATAATAATTAAACTATAGCGTGAGGCCGCGACAAAGATGGCTTATCAACTGATATATACCAGCGTTCGGAGAGGTTTGATCCCTGGTCGGAGCGGATATACCGTAGCAGCACGACATCGTCAAATTCGGGAACGATTAGTTTCAGAGATTGAACGAGTTAGTGGCTACGCTTATGCCAAGAAGGGACAATCACCAAAGATTTACGCGCATCGGAAATTTGATATTTCCGGTGTCGTTTATCATGTTCTGACACGAATCGTTGATGCGGGTTCAGACTATACGGGACGAACCAACCATCTCGCTCATCACTTAATTTGTGAGGACGGTGAACTAAAAAATTGTGGAGCGACTCCTGCTGAAATTTTGTATGGATATGATTGGCTTGATCGGTATGAGGAGGAGCCTCGTTACTTCGATGATAAGGAAATCGTTGATGTTTCCAAGTACGCAGGAAAGATTAAATTACCCGCATCGAATTGGAAAAAAGTAAGAGGGAATGCTGGCGATGCTGCCCTATTGGTTAATGATAAGGGTGAGGTGAAAAGTTCGATAGTGGTAGTCGATTCTGATCAGTCCTCTAAACTGAATTCTCTATTACCACTCATAGCGGAATCTTCGCAATTAATTGGTCCAGGAACAGGAAATTCAAGTTCAGTCACATTTACAACATATTTCCAGGAAGGGGACAGCATGGCTGACTTAGATTGGATCGGTTGTGGGGATGATAATGTGATATTACAAAAACCCACGAATAGAGATATTTTCAACTTAAATGAACTCTCTCAAGAGACTCCATTGACAGAGGCTGCGAAGGTTGCGGAAAAGGGTCCATCTCGACAATCCAATGTGCCTGCGCCTCGAATTAGAGAAGTTAAAGGTTCGGTCGATCAAGGGCATAACCTTGATCCTGTCCCTAAAGGGGGCACTGCAATTCCAAATACGGGAGGAAATGATCTAAAAGATATTAAGGTGGCTGTGCCTAGGCCTACTGTTGTTAGTAATCAAATATCAAGTACACCGACTGTCAGTTCCTTTCGTTCCCAATCTACTGTCTTGGGTGAGGATTCTTTCTGGTTAAAGAATTTGAAAATATTAATAGGGACCGCTGCGAGTGTCGTGTGTTTGGTTGTGGTGCTATTATTTTACATGCTGAGCTTTCAGCCGAAGCAACAAATAAAAATTAATGTTGAGCAGTTTGTTGCTGGGAAGCGTTATGTGGAAGCGAATAAATTTTTAACTGACATGCTTGCTGAGCATCCAAAGTGGAGAGATGAAATTGAGGCTCTCCGCAAAGAGACGGTAGTCGATGCTATGCAAAATCATGTTAAGAATTGTATTAATCAATTCATTGGATCAAGCGAAGATAAGAAAAAAGATAGATATGAGATTGCATCTTATTGGGTAAATAAACTTGAGCAGTTTAATTTCAGCAGTGGATCGGATGAGGCAAAGAAAAGGGAAGAACTGATTAATAATTTTGTTTCAGGCGAGAAGCGATATCAGGAACGGCTCAGATTAGCGGATAACATTATAAATACTAATCCTAAAGAAGCTGTTCAGACAGGTGATGATGAGTCTAAAAACAAACCTGATGGCTCTACAATACCACTCGCTAAAGTTCCTGAAAAAAAACAGTACGAGCCAGGTTCTATTTATATTTATCTAAATACCGGAGACATAAACGAAGTCATTTTGCCTGAATCGCTTCGGCGCCTTTCTGAGGGCGAAGAAGGAGAATTGGTGGTGAATTTGAGGCGATCCATACTAAGTCCCTTAGATTTTCCTCCGCTACCAAAAGCTGAGACACTCCCTTCTATCTATAAATATCCTGAAACGGCTGAAGAAGAGAATAAAAGGCACCTTCCCATTTCTGGAGATCTGAATATAGAGCTTAAATTTCAAGGAGCCGGTTCATTACGTTTATTGAAGAACGATTTTCAAGGAGTCGTTCCTGAGAATGATGTCTGGCTATCGGGTCAAAGCAGTCTAATGAGTTTTTCAGAAGGTCGTAAAGGAGTAGATGTTATTCTTTGGGACGGAAAGCCTTTCAGGCCTGAGAAAGTCCCATTCAAATCTGATGGTAAGGGAGTTTTTCTTGACCTTGATCTTAAGCGTTTTTTTAAGGCGTTGAACGTTGGAGATCCTTCTCAATTCTCTCCACAGAAGGCGATGATAAGTTTCACTCCATTGTCACCGACTCCAGGTTTAAAGGTTCCTCTTGAATCACAAAAGATTGATGTGTCAGTTCGTGGAAAAGATGATTTATACATTAATTTTGGGCAGACTGCCGGTGGTGGGCTCGAACTCTTAACCAAGATTGAAATGCAAATTGATGAGAGGGAACATGTCATCAATAAGAGTGGGGGTGATTACCTCAGTTGGCAGAAAAGCGCTGCTCCGTTTGAGGGTAAACTGAAGAAGGTTGCGATTAAATTACTTGGAGATAGAAATGATTTATTAACTCGCTACAGGAGAGTTTTTAATCACGATGATCCAGATAGGGTAAGGTCAGATATTAGGAGTTATTTTATTGATCTCCTTGAAGAGTTTGCTGAAAGCCTCAGAGGCAGGGACGTTAAGAGGGATGATATTGATAGAATTAAGGAGGAGCTTTGTGAGAATGAATTCCCTGACCAATGGGATTTTAGAGATGTAAGTTCTGAAAAAGGAAATACCTTTGTTAGATTCATGGATGGTTTTGTTGAAGAATGCGAAGACCTATCAGAGAAACGTGTATTTGGTAAGTCAAAGAAGGATTTCAAATTGGCCTATTTGATTGAGAGCTCAGAGGCTAGGAGGAAGCTCAATGAGCTTGCCAGAGTATTAGAAGATCAGTTCACTGGTGAGGACGGTGAAGAATTTTGGAATTTCACTTTTAAACAGAGGCCGAAAATGCCGAGAAATATTAAACTTATTGAAAAATATCAGGCAGAGATCCAATTGCTGATGGCTAAGAGAGAAAAAGCAGAAGTTGCTATGAAAACCTTTGCTCCAAATGGGGCAGGGAAATTGCCATCAGGGATATACGAATTTTCATTTATTTTTTCAGATGGTAAGGTCCGCCCTTATCTGATCTCTGAAATTGAAAGTAGTCTTAATAACAAATGAAAGTAACGACTCCATCCAAACTATTCATTAACCGTATTCGTCAGATATTGTCGGGCAATGAGGTGGATGCTTCAATCGAAGAGCTGGCTATTGAGTTTGAGAACTTTTGCAAGGATGCCTTGTCAAGGTTGGAAGAATGTTGTGAGAAGAACATTGCTGAAGAGGCGGTAAAAATTGCTGAATCAGAGGTACCCTTAATGGAATCTTTGGAAACTCTTGAAAAGTTCTCTCTCTTTTCAGAGTGGGTATCTTTTTGTCAGCAGAATTCTCTCAAAGAGCCTGAGCTTATACCCGCAGGATCAACTGAGAGGTTGGTTGATATCTATAAGAAATGGGCTGGGATTAATGATTTTTTGTGGAAAAAATATAGAGACGCAGCGATCCGCAAAGATGATTCATTGCTTTTATCCTATGCCGGAAGAATTCTGAAAGTGAACCCTTCAGATGAGGCGGCTAAAGACGAAACCAAAAGAATTCTTAGGCGTTATTTTCGTAATGAAATTAAGGAACTGGACGAATTGGTTGTTTCCGATGACCGGTTATCAGCAATGGCAATTGTGGACCGTTTAGATCAATTGCCTTTTGATGATCTTAAGAAGGGAAAATCATGGGAGAAAGCCATTCAGTGGTTGAATGCAGAACGGAGAGCAAGTGATGAAAAGATTGCGAGTAGATTGATTACTGCTCTTCCAACACAATGTAGCGAGAGGGCATTGGAGGCTGTCAGGAGTACAGTTGATGAGGTTGAGTTGATCATTAGAACTCATCGGATTGATCTTGATCAAGATGCTGATGATATATTTTCTAAATCGAAGAAATGGATCATTGAGGAAGAAGAGAGGCTTGATAAAGAAGAGAAATCTAAGGATGTTAGTGAGCGATTTTCCAAAGAAATTACTAATTTAGAATCGAACTGGCATGTTATTTTAAAGTCTCCACTTAAGGAAATAGAAGGATCTAGGAGGAAACTAACCAATTGCTGGTCCGAGGTTCAAAAGCTTGGCCTGGAGCTTCCTGATGGAGTCAATGAAAGGGTAAGAGAATATAAGTCTCAGCTCGATGAAAGGATTGGAAGGCTTAAGAGGAAGTTGAGGCGGAGACTAATTGCGAAAGTGGGGATCTTCCTGACTGTTGCTTCCTTTATTTCTTTGTACGTTTTTGCTCAGTTGCGTAGTACGACGCTAAAAGAGCAATTTGACGGTTATAAGTTGTCTAGGACTGTGAGGCCATTTGAAAAGTTGGTTAAATCTACTGATACGTACCGATGGCCGATCGCTTTCTTGGCGAGAATGGGACCCGAAATTAAAAATGCTAAGGCTTGGATCGATTTTGAGTTGGATCAGTATCAGGTACTTTATGATAAAATTACTGATTTGAATATAGAGGCGGACTCTGGTTTTGGGCGGCCAATTAATGAATACTGGGACGAATTTATTAAGTTAAGGAAAGGAATCGTTAATTCTGCTACTGATTTAAAAATTGAGCTTAATAAGTACATAGATCCCCTCGAAAGAAAATGGGAGAATCATCGAATTTCTTATGTGAGCGAACAGCGCGCGAGAAGGAGGAAAGTTCTAAAAGATATTAGTTCGCTCCTTAATAGTTCGCCAAAACTTTCAATTGTTGCGAGGAATGAGGAATACGTCAAAAGAGCGCACTCAATCAATGACGAGCTTGATGACTCTATGCAAGTAGTGATACCTCCTGCTTCTTTGAGTGATCAAACTAAGGAAGAAGTCAAGAGTATCGGTCCTGGCATGAAGGAGTTGATTCTCCAGATCGATTCTTTCAGAGATGTTATCAAAAAAATGGGTGAATCTAAGACTTATGAGGAATTTAGAGTTGCTATGGGATCGTTTACTGGAAAGAGTTTTTTGGGGACTCCTGAACAGGCCGCCGCTAATCTTCTTGTCGAAAATAACAAAAAGCATGTGGATGTTGTTGGTGAAATATTAAGGCCAGGGCAGTCTAAAGGCTGGACATTTTTTCTTCAGAACCGGAACAAAGAAAAGATATTTCCTAAGGAAATAGAGGAAGCAGAAAGAGTCGTTCTTAACCAGATCAGTAAAGATGAGAAGTACGTAAATTTACATAAATGTTTCTTCACTGAGATTCCATCGGGAAGGACCTTTCATAAATTTTGTGATGGTCCAACTAAGCTCCGCAACCGAAAAGTTGGTTCGAACAGTATTGTGGAGAGGTCTGGGTATTTCTTTGATGATGCAAAATTTGTTTCAGGAAAATTTGAATATTTTGATTCAGGAGTATTTGAATTAAAAGACCAACAGTTAAAGAAGGCCAAAGGAATTACCCTTTCTAGCGAAGAAATGACTCAGGAATCTGTTCTATTTAATTCGGTTCGCCCTACTCAGAGAATGATGAGTCAAAGCCAACAATATTATAAGGACGGAATTCTTATAATATTCGATGAAATTATTTTGGCTGAAAAAGTGAGCCCTCTTTACCGTGCATACCTACAGACTGAATTTGCAAAAGCGATCCAAAGAAGACCTCACGGGTGGGGGCTAATTTTAGCACCTAGATTTCTTAGTGATTTGAAATTAATACAAACAAAGAAGCCTCCAATACTTGGTCGGAACGATTGGATGGTTGAATCTAGATACTCTGAGGAGGAACAAAATCTAAAAGAATTTTATAATTCCAAGAAAGGGGAGAGTTATGTTCTTGAAGCTAAAGTTAACCGTGGATTGATTGAGGGTGTAATTGAGACAGGATTTGGTTATGCTGGATACGTTAATCATGACGGTGCCTTGGTCTTACAAGATTCAGCCAAGTCAGCTAAAGTTCTTTACGGTTCTCCTTCTCCGGACAAACACGCAATAGCTCTTTACAGGAAAAATGAAGGAGGCGAGGAAGACTTGCTTGGAGGAGGTAAATCGGAAGGTTGGAAATTAGAAGGAAGCGTCGTGCCATTCACTCCTCTTTTATATTTTAAAGGTGATAGACAGGCCGTTATTGAAGCGGTTGCAAGTGAGCAAGGATTAGCAGAGGATCGGATCCGTTCTCTTGCGATTTCATTTTTCAATGAGGTGGAATGACCAGCTAAACTTATTGAATGAATTTCTCCTCCTATCAGAATTTAATTCAGAGATCCGAAGAGATCGCTCTTTATTCTTCAACTTCGGCTTTGCTTGGCTGGGATCAGGAAACAGGAATACCAAAAAAAGGCTTAAATTATCGTGCAGAACAGTGTGCGTTTTTGGGAGGTAAAGCCCATCAGTTGTTTACTGATCCACTAGTTGGAGATTGGATATCTAGTAGTGAGGATGAAGGATCCTTCACTGATTCTACAGAACTGGCAAATTTGAGAGAATGGCGGTGGTCGTATGACAGAGCAGTAAAACTTTCTACTGAATTCATTGAAGAAGCAGAGCGGATTCGAAGCCATGCAATGTCTGCATGGGCAGAATCAAGAAAGAAGAACGATTTCAATATCTTTTCACCTCATCTTGAGAAGATCATTAAGATTAATCAAAGGAAAGCAGAAAGTTACGGGTATTCGGACCACCCTTATGATGCCCTCCTTGAAGGTTATGAGCGAGGTTCTAGGACGGGAATGATTAAAGAATTATTCGACGGGTTAAAGCCAGCATTACGAGAAATAGGCGAGGCTGCTGCGCGTAAGTCGGCTAATATTTCATCTCAGGCCCTCAAAGGTGATTTTCCGATTAACGCACAAGAAAAATTCAATCAGGAAATTGCTGAATCATTTGGTTTTGATTTTGATGCTGGAAGAATTGATGAGGCGGTGCATCCGTTCTGCTCTGGAATTGCTCCTGGTGATACACGGTTGACGACTCGTTATGATACTAATGACTTCAGTAGTTCCCTTTATGGGGTATTGCATGAGGTGGGGCATGGGCTATATGAGCAGGGATTGCCTGTCGAAAAATTCGCCACTCCATCAGGGAAGGCTGTTTCTCTGGGCATTCATGAGTCTCAATCCAGATTGTGGGAGAATCATGTGGGACGGGCTCCATCTTTCTGGAAGTTCTGGTATCCTAGGGCAGTACATTTTTTTCCTTCGTTACAGGAAATTACTCAGGAAGAAATAATTTCTTCGACTCTCCGTTCAGAGCCTTCATTCATCAGAGTTGAGGCTGACGAAGCTACGTACGATTTGCATATCATACTACGATTTGAAATTGAAAAGGATTTAATTTCAGGGGACCTGAAAGTGGCTGAACTGCCGGAATGTTGGAATGCTAAGTTCATGGAATTTTTTGGCCTTCGTGTAGAGAATGATGCGGATGGATGCCTTCAGGATATTCATTGGAGCATGGGCGCTTTGGGCTATTTTCCGACTTATACGATAGGAAACCTAGGAGCAGCACAATTGTATGCTAAAGCGATTGAAGATGATCCTAAAATTTCGAATCAACTCAATGGAGGAGAATATAGTAAGCTATTAGATTGGCTTAGGATTAAAATACATTCAAAGGGGTCGGTATTGTTGCCAGATGATTTGATTAAGGATGCGACGGGTGAAAGTTTATCTGAATCTTATCATTTGAAGCATCTTCAGAGCCGTTATCTTTAATTAAATTATCTTATAGTGCATGAGTGGGTTTTCTATGATTTGTAATAAGAGAATTTATTTTTTCTTGTGCTTGCTACAATTGGTGACTTGCAACGCCTGCAGTCAATTGGATACGAAGAAAAATGAGCAATTGAATTCAGGTCTTGATTTTTTATGGGAAGGCGGAAAAAAGAAGAAAGAATTGAATGGGCGAATCTTCGATTTTAGACCTCAAGGATCTGCACGTTATGGAAACCACTTTGAGCTCGATCCTGGGTATGGTCATTTTGTTACTAAAGATCTTAACCTGAGTCATATCTTATCTGAAAAAGAATGGGCCGTTGAAATTGTTATGCTTCCATCCGATACCGAGGGTAAGATAATTTCATTGCCCTTTGCTGAATTACGGCAAAATAGGAACACTCTTTTCCTTAAGAGTAAATCTTTAGCTGGATCAAGCGAAGTCCGTTTTAAAATTAACGGGAACGATGATCCTCTTCATCTTGTCATTAGTTTGACTCCTTCTGGAATGGAGGTGTGTCAGAATGGAAAATTAATCAAAACTAAGATTAGCGTTGATAGATCTCCGTTGAGTAATGAATTTTCAGGGATTGTAGTTGGAGGTAATTGGTTTGGTAAGCTCTACCGATTAGCTGTCTATTCTTCTCCCGTTAATGGGAAAGCACTTTATAGATCTGTTCAATCTTATATGGATTCCATAAATCAAATAATTCCCAATTTTAAGGTTCGCTGTCAATTAAAGGAGAAAACTCGATTGCCACGAATGAAAGATCTTGGGCCATACGCTCGGTGCCTTGTTTATAATCTGTATAATGTTAAAGAAGTACTAGAAGGAGATCTGAGTGCTGAGGTTATTGCTGTTGCGCATTGGGCCATCCTTGACCGTAATTATGTTAAGGGTATCCCTTCCCAAATAGATAAAGAGTTCAATCTTAATATTGAAAAATATGTTTTGAATCCCCAACTAAAATCGGAACGCCAATTTAATGATCTATCAAATTTCGATGCACCTGTATTTTATGATGTTAATGTTCCTGATATAACCGAATTGAAATAGTATGAGGATTTCATCACTTATCATTGTTGTTTTTGTTTACCTAATGAGTGGAATTTCTTTTGCAGATGAGTTGGTAAACCAAGAAGTTAATTTACTTCAGTCTATAGCAGATGAATCTGAGAAAGGTGCCGAGGGCCGTGTCATTGTTGGGAATGATCCGGATTGGCTTTTTCTACGGTCTGAATTATCACATGTGGCTAAGGGAAGATTTTGGGAGAAGAATTGGAAGGATGTTTCAGTGGCTGGGGAAGACCCATTGCCAATTTTTCTGGCACTTAATGAGAAATTAAAGTCTCTCGGAGTTCAATTCGTTTATGTTCCTGTTCCCCCGAAGGTCAGTATTTATCCGGACAAGTTCACAAAAAAAATATCCACCAAAGATAAAATCATTAGAGCTATTCCTTTTTTGGATAAATTAAGAATGGGTGGAATTAAAGTAATTGATATTGAGCCTTTACTCATGAAGGAGCGCCGGTCCAATGGCTCTCAAAGTTATTGTATGACTGATTCTCACCCCAGTCCTTGGACTTGTGAGTTGATTGCCGAACGAGTGGCCAAAGAAATTCGTGGGTATGAGTGGGCTCTGGATTCTTCCAAAAAATCAAAATTAAAATTCATTAGGAGCCAATCTATTAAACTGGGTATAAAAGGTGATCTTATTTCTGAAGAGGACCGTGATGACTGGGGATCCGAGTACTTAGACGTAGTGAGGGCTGGGATTAGAGGAGATGTTGGGATTGAACCGGTTAGCCCTGATGATTCGGCTAGTCCTGTTATTGTCTTAGGTGATAGTCATACTCTCATTTTTCATGAAGGGGGCGATATGTTGATGACCCGTGCCGGTATCGTCGACCACTTACAGGAGAAGATCGGGTTTAAAGTGTTCCTTGCAGCGAGTAGAGGATCCAGTTCGCAGGCATTGAGGCAGATATATAAAGGCCCCGAATTTTGGAAAGGTAAAAAAGTGTTGGTTTGGATATCTTCAGTGAGGGAATTAACTCAAGAGAGAAGATGGCTTAAGTTACCTAGGCTTCCAAGGTAACTGAGTATTATGGCACTTCTTCAAGTGATCCAGTGTACAGCCAGTCGATAACTTTTCCGTTTCGCATGAGTGCCATTGCTTCTGTTGGGAATGTACCAAAAAGACTAGTTGTGTTATAAGTTACGGTGCCAGTCCAGTAAGGTTGGCCATCGACTATTTCATATCGAATAGGCCCCCAATTAGATATTTCATTGACCTTTATTTCAGACACTTCGCCAGCAATTAGGCTATTAACCATTATTCCAACTCGCCCATCATTACCTCTCTTCGGTATTTTTCCGATTTGGTTTTCATATTCAGCTAACCTAGTCTTTGGCAATTTAGAAGCTGTGGCAATAGTGACGGATTGGCTCGGAATCGATTGGGCATTGGAATTTTTTTCTTCTTCTGCAGCAATTAGTCTTGCCCTTTCTCTTTGAATCATAACAGCTTTACGTTTTTTGCCTTTGTACTTTTCATATTCGGCCCCAAGGATTTCTTTATAATCAGTATCATCGATTGAAACTTTCCCCCGAATTTTTGATTGAGCATTTGGACTAATAACCAATTGATCCCCTAAAAACGATACTGCTGTCGTTTTGCGGCCTGCAGGTATAGTTGAGCTTCCTGCTCCTCCAGCAAAAATGTATTTTGCTTTTACTTTTAGAGTAACTAGTCGAGGAAATGCCGAGTTTGGAATTTTTTTCCAATTGCCGACTAAATCTTCGATTGGCTTGAAGTCAGGGAATGGATATTTTTCCTCGACCGGATCAATTTGAGGATTTTTTCCGGTATTGTTATTATCATTCCTTGGAATCGATGGGTTGGTATTTTTTTGTGGGTTTACTGTGGGTAACTCTTTTGATTTTGAAACATTGTCTTTGTTCAAGAAATCATGAATTTTCCCTCGGTTCATGAAACCAATTACGCCCATCGCTCCAATTAAGAGTATAATAAACCACTTCATTTATAGAACGATCGTGTCTGTTGTCTATGATTTCAAGAAATGAGTATCCAATAGTAAATGAACCACTATTTATCTTTCTTATTTGGCTAATTTGATATCGACTATTGAGGATAAAGATATATGGCTAGGAGATTATTTTTACTCGACGGGATGGCGCTCGTTTATCGAGCCCATTTTGCCTTGATTCGTAATCCTATTTACACTTCTAAGGGGATTAATTCTTCAGCGATTTACGGTTTCACTAATACCTTAGTTGATTTACTTGGAAAACAAGAGCCAACACACATTGCCGTTGTATTTGATACTCCGGCCCCGACTGAGCGGCATGAAATATTTCCAGAGTATAAGGCCCAGCGCGATGCGATGCCGGAGGACCTGTCTATTGCTATACCGGAAGTTAAAAAATTAATTAAGGCATTCAATATACCGGTCATTGAGATGGACGGTTATGAGGCAGATGACATTATAGGAACTTTAGCAAAACGAGCTGTCAAAGATGATAATGAATGCGAAGTTTTTATGGTCACTCCTGATAAGGATTTTGCTCAACTCGTTGAGGATAGGGTGAAAATATTTAAACCGGGAAAAGCTGGTAATGAGCCGGAGATAATTGGAATAGATGCGATCAAAGATCACTGGAACGTTCAGCGCTCGGAACAGGTCATTGATATACTTGGGCTCTGGGGTGATGCTAGTGACAATATTCCTGGAGTTCCTGGTATTGGGGAGAAGACGGCCAAGAAACTTGTGGCTAAGTACGGAGGAGTTGAGCAGTTGATCGAAAATATTGATGAGCTAAAAGGTAAGCAGAAGGAGAACGTAGAAAACAATAAAGAACAGGCAATCCTTTCAAAGAAATTGGCAACAATAATTATTGATGTTCCCGTTGATCTGGATTGGGACGATTTGCTATTGGAGGATAAGAATAACCAGGCCATATCTGACATCTTCATTGAATTTGAATTTAATTCGCTAGGGAAGCGGCTCCTCGGTAAGGAATTTGTTGCGGGGAGGGGATATGATTCAGATGGAAGCGATGATGGATCTGCAGAAGTTGTCCTAAAGAATATCGAGAGTGTTGAACATGATTATTATCACATTGTTCATGATGATGAAGCAAAGAGGAGATCTGAGATTGATAATTTAATGGGAGTGGACAGTTTTTGTTTTGACACTGAAACGACAGGAACTGATCCGATGCATGATGAATTGCTAGGGATAGCTATTTCTTGTTCCGAAGGAAAGGCATTATACTTTGAATGTCCTCGTGATGAGTCCCAGAGAAAGAAATTCATTAAGGATTTCACAAACCTTTTCAGTAATTCAAAGACAGAAAAGATCGGACATAATCTTAAATTCGATTTGGCGGTATTGGGTTGGTCTGGATTAAATGCGAGGGGTCCTTTCTTTGATACGATGCTCGCGCATACTCTGGTCTTTCCAGACCAGAAACATTCCATGGATTATGCATCTGAATCTATGCTTGGCTATACTCCGATATCAATGAAGTCTCTCATTGATGAGGAAGATAATAATGGGCAATTGAGCTTAATAGATTCTTCAGTGGCGGACATTGAAGCTGGTAAATTGGCTGAATATGCAGCTGAGGATGCTGATGTTACTTATCAGCTTGCACAAAGACTCCGTCCTCTTTTAAAGGAAAAGGGGCAAGAAAAAGTCTTCTACGAAATCGAATGCCCTTTGATTCCTGTTCTCGTTGCTATGGAGTCGGAGGGCATATCCTTGGATCAGTCTGTCCTTGATGAGACACGTGAATCACTCACCAGTTCCATCAATGACTTAGGAGCAGAAATTACAAGTTTGGCAGGGAGAGAGTTTAATCTAAATTCTCCCAAGCAGTTAGGAGAGGTCCTTTTTGATGATTTAAAATTAGTAGATAAGCCCAAGAAGACCAAGACGGGTCAATATAAAACAGACGAGGCTGTCCTCACTTCATTAGCACCGAAGCATCGAGTCGTTGAGGCTATCCTTGAATACCGGGAATCAGCAAAACTTAAGAATACTTATGTAGATGCTCTTCCTAATTCCATAGCAAAAAGAACGGGTCGAGTTCATTCTAGCTTTGGACAGTTGGTCACAGCTACTGGAAGGCTTGTGTCAAATAGCCCGAACTTACAAAATATACCGGTACGTACTGCTCAGGGACGTGAGATACGCAAGGCCTTTGTTGCTCGTGGCTGTGATTATAAAATCCTTGCGGCTGATTATTCTCAAATTGAACTGCGAGTGATGGCTTCTATTTCGGGCGATGATACTTTGCAATCGGCTTTTTCTGAAGGATTGGATATTCATTCGGCGACTGCATCTAAAGTCTATTCTGTGGATTTGGATTCAGTGACTTCTGATATGAGGCGTGGGGCCAAGACTGTTAATTTTGGTATCATTTACGGCATTTCAGCTTTTGGATTATCACAGCGCTTGAATGTGAGCCGGTCCGAAGCATCTGAGCTCATTGATTCTTATTTTGAGCAGTATCCGAAAGTAAAAGAATTCATGTCAAAGACCATAGAATTTGCTAAAGAAAATGGATATGTCGAAACGATAACAGGCCGTCGGCGTTACTTGCGTGATATTAATTCTTCTAACGCGATGATTAGATCAGCTGCAGAACGAACCGCTATCAATACTCCTATTCAAGGCACTGCTGCTGATATGATAAAATTAGCAATGGCGAGAGTTCAAGTAGCTTTGGATGAGGGTCAATTTGATACCAAAATGATTCTTCAGGTCCACGATGAGTTATTGTTTGATATGGCAATAGGTGAAGAAACACAAATTAAAGAAATGGTTGTGGAGGAAATGAAAAGTGCACTGCCTCTGAAGGTTCCAATTACAGTTGATGTGGGGACAGGTGATAATTGGCTAGAGGCTCATTAAATCTGAGAAGATTGAGCTCAGGATCAGAGTTAATTAGATTAAAATTGTTGAGGAAAAAGTCATATCAAATGAATTCATTTGATATTTATGTAGGAATAATGATTTGGCGCATTGGTTCACTAATTTTTAAATTCACAGAAACACAATGATTTCAGCGTAATAAGCTGGTATGTAACTTAAAGGATATCGATTTGAACTTCCTTGTTTAGTGGGCAAATTAGGTAATTGAAGCCAAATTGCGGCTAAAAAAAACTTTCTGTAAAAATTGATGAATTTTTCGTTATCAGACTCGTCTAATGAAGAGGAGCAGCTCTGTCGGAATGAAGAATCTCTAGAAAAAGAAACTTCAAACAAAGAAAGGGATGCTCTGCTAATTGAACGCTGTCAGTCAGGAGACTACACGGCATTCGATGAGTTAATCACAGTCTATAGAGGCAAAATTTATGCAATGATTTTTAATATGATAAGGAATGATGCGGACGCTTGGGACCTTTCTCAGGATGTATTTATAAAGGCTTGGAAAGCGCTCTCAAAATTTGAAGGGCGATCAGCATTTTATACTTGGCTTTACAGGATAGCTCATAATGTCACTTATGATTGGATGCGTAAGAAAAAGATAGAGGGGGCCGGAGAATTTAATGACGAAATGCTTAACGAAGCGGAGCCTGGTGCATTGACTTCACCAAAGGTACTTGATTCTCCAGATCAGAACCTTCAAAGGGATGAATTACGAAATAAAATAACGATAGCAATTAATTCACTCTCAGAGGATCATCGAGAAGTGATACTGTTAAAAGAAGTGGAAGGTTTAAGTTATCAGGAAATAGCAGAATCAATTGGTAGCTCAATTGGGACCGTGATGTCTCGATTGTATTATGCTCGGAAAAAATTACAGGAAACTCTTAAAGATAATGACTATGACTGAAAAAGAAGAATTGGTTACCCGTTGGATTGACGGGGAGCTTAGCCCTGATCAGGAGCTTGAATTTAAGCAACTAGAAGAATCAGACCCGGACTTCTGTGCAAGTTTTAAAGCTGCGTCCGAGGATCTTCGTGAATCGTTGCTCTCTGAATTCCATTCTGAAATGGAGGTTCCTCATGGTGATTTTTTTAATAGCCAGATAGAAAAGAGAATACGACAATCATATACAAAAGAATCAGAATCTTCTAGCGTCTTGAGTGCAGCGATAATTTGGATCAAGTCTCCATTCACTTGGGTTGCAGCTTCTGCATTTTGCTTGTTATTAGTCTTATCTAATAAAAATTTGGACCAAGGCATTGGGTCCACTGTCGTTTCCACTTATTCTCCGGACCCTTCAGTGAGCATTGTCAGTGCTGGATACAATGAAGAGGCAGGGGCCACAGTGATTAAATTAGAGGGTTTGGAGCGAATACCTGATGATACTGACTTTAGTGTAAATCATATTGTTTCTTATGACCGGCAGGGCCCTCCAGGTTTTGTCCATTTCTATAACAAACAAGATGAAGTTGTTTACATTATGGAAACAGATGAGTACGGACTCCCTAATGTTTTTTAGACTGTTAATTAATTGATAAGATGTTCTTCCGACGATTTAAAACAGCTAGACCTATTTTTCTGGGAATCATTGGTTGGTTCTTGTTACCAGTTGTGATTTTTTCGCAGGAAAGAAAAGCTGAAAAAGGTTACCTTGATAACTCATTTTGGGGGGCGCTCGTTTATGCATCTAATGGCAAAATAGATAAGCCTATAAACGCAAAATTAAATTCGAGACTCAAGAAGGCATTCCCTGCCTTTCAGAATTTCGAACTTCTGGGGCAACATACTCAGGAAAATGTTTTCAAGGAATATGTAAATTGGGTCGTTCCTTCTAACGAAATAAACCTTGGATTCGAATCAAAGGGCTTAGCTGAGGGTGGCGGCGTTAAGTTATTGCTAAAACTTTGGAGAAAGAAAAAAGTAATATTAAAATCAGACCTTATTATTTATCCCGATAAGCCGGTTCTTATTTCTGGCCCTGAATGGAAAGAGGGGCGACTTATTTTTGTGTTGGAGATTAAAGAAAAGAAGTGAAGATCATTTAGACAGTAGTCTGTGCCATTTCGGATCTTTCTTTTTTTAGTCGTAACTGGCCACATGCTGCTTCTATGTCGTGCCCTTTTTCTTTGCGAAGAGTGGCCTGTATTCTGTTCTTGATTAGAATATTAAGAAATTTCTTCTGAGTCGTTTCTGAGGGCCTTTCCCAGTGCAGTTCTTCAACTTTATTATATGGGATTAGATTAATTTTCGCTCGGAGAGAGGACGCTATTTTCGCCAGTGATTTTGTATCCTCTTCGGAGTCATTGATTCCCTGAATTAATATATATTCGAAGGTTATCTTATGTTTTTTTTTCGAATTATAGTATTGGAGGGATTCGATTAGGTCATTCATAGGGTACTTCTTGTTTATAGGCATTATTTTTTCCCTCACATCATCGCTGGCCCCGTGAAGTGAAACAGCGAGTCGAATCTGTAATGGTTGATCGGCTATTTCACGGATCTCTGGAACTAGTCCACTAGTAGAGACAGTTATGTGCCTAGCGCCGATCCCGAGCCCCCAGTCGGCATTGATAATTTTGATGGCGTGCATCAGGTTCTTTAAGTTAGCCAGAGGCTCTCCCATTCCCATGAAAACCACATTATTTATTTTCTTTTTTGATTCTT
>JASLJT010000359.1:0-4415 GCA_030747955.1 Verrucomicrobiales bacterium
TTGAATTAATCTATACTTTACCTATATAGAATAGGGTGTATAATATTTCTCCTCATTTCCCTATTCATGGCATTTAAGCTAGAAAGTAAGCATAATTTTGATCTTATCGAAGAATCCGAACGCTTAGAGCGAGCGGATTTAAATGATGTTTTGTCGTGGATTTGGGAAAATTTTGGCGAAAAAGCTGCTATAGGCACTAGTTTTCAGGGATCTGGTCTCGTAATTATTGATCATGCCATGAAGGGGGGCTGCAAATTTCCTATTTTTACTATAGATACAGGATTACTTTTTCCAGAGACCCTCGCTCTTAAACAAGAATTAGAGGAATTTTGGGGAATCAGTATAGCTAGCGTTGATCCAGAGCAAACAGTCCAAGAGCAGGCCGATACTATGGGTCCTGAGCTCTGGAAGGTCCGGCCAGACAGTTGCTGTCAGATGCGCAAGGTGCTTCCGCTGCAATCAAAGTTGTCGACCCTTGATGTATGGATCACGGGACTCAGAAGAGGACAATCTGAGCATCGTAAGAATACAAGAATTTTTGAAATGTATGAATTTGATAAGATGCGTTCTAGTTACATTTTCAAACTTAATCCGATGGTGGCTTGGAGTCGTGATAGTGTTTGGGAATATTTAAAAACGCACAACATACCTTACAACAGTTTACATGATCAGGGGTACCGATCGATCGGGTGTAGGCCATGCACGAAACCAGTTACAGATAATAAGGATGAGCGAGCAGGTCGTTGGGAAGGTTTTGAAAAGACAGAGTGTGGGATTCATACATTTCTTGGGCAGGGGATTTAATTTTATATTAAGAACATTTACTCATTATTGATGTCTTCTTATCGAATAAACCATCTTGATCAGCTTGAAAGTGAAGCACTTTTTGTTCTTCGGGAAGTGGCTGCGCAGTTTGATAATCCTGTGATGCTATTTTCAGGAGGCAAGGACTCTATCGTGATGGCGCACTTGGCTTTTAAGGCATTTCATCCAGCTAGGCTTCCATTTCCATTGCTTCACGTGGACACGGGGCACAATTTCCCTGAAACCATTGAATACAGGGATCAGTTCGTATCGAAAATAGATGCTAGGCTAGTCATTGCATTAGTGCAGGATTCGATTGATAAGGGTAGGGTCGTTGAGGAGACTGGCCCTTTAGCGAGCCGTAATTCTTTGCAGACAATTACTTTGCTGGATGCTCTTGAGGAAGGTCAATATGATGCGGCCATAGGTGGTGGGCGCCGAGACGAGGAAAAAGCCAGAGCAAAGGAGCGTTTCTTCAGTCATAGGGATGGGTTCGGTCAATGGGATCCGAAAAATCAGAGGCCAGAATTATGGAACATTTTTAATGGTCGAAAGAATCATGGCGAGCATTTTAGAGTGTTTCCATTATCCAACTGGACGGAGATGGATATTTGGCAATATATCAAGCGAGAGAACATAGAAATTCCCGGCTTGTATTTTTCACATGATCGTGAAGTTTTCGATCGTTCGGGCACGCTCATAGCAGTCAGTGATCACGTTCATGTTCAAGAAAACGAAAATGTTAGTACCAGAAAAGTTAGGTTCCGCACCATAGGCGATGCGACTTGTACCGGTGCAATCGAGTCCGAATCAGATACCCTTGATCAGATCATTGCAGAAGTTGCTGCTGCACATCAGACAGAACGGGGAACGAGGGAGGATGACAGGCGCACTGAGACCTCAATGGAGGACCGGAAAAAGGAAGGCTATTTTTAAATTTCGCCAATGGTTAAAGGAATTTGAACAGAGACGAATTACTGTTTGCTTATGAATATGGAAAAGGATTTATCTCACAAAGACAATTATTTAGATATGGATCTTTTGAGATTTACGACTGCCGGTTCTGTGGATGATGGTAAGTCGACCCTCATAGGGAGGCTCTTATATGATTCGAAAAATATTTTCGAAGATCAGATCAAGGCAGTTGAGGAATCGTCGAAGCGTCGAGGAGATGATAATGTTAATCTTGCTCTTCTGACAGATGGCCTTAAGGCCGAACGTGAGCAGGGAATTACAATAGATGTAGCTTACCGATACTTTGCTACACCTAAACGGAAGTTTATCATCGCTGATACGCCAGGACATATTCAATATACTAGGAACATGGTCACTGGGGCCTCAACCGCGAACCTTGCTATTATTCTTGTGGATGCGAGGAAAGGAATCGTTGAACAGACTTGTAGGCATGCATTCATAGCCAATCTTTTAAGAATACAGCATGTGATAGTGGCTATCAATAAGATGGATTTGGTCGATTTTAGTGAAGAGGCTTATGAGGGGATTGTTGAGGAGTTTAAAAGCTTTTCCTCAAGATTGGATAATTTAATTGATGTGACGTTCATCCCGATCAGTGCGTTGCATGGCGACAACGTGGTTGATAAATCGGA
Source organism: Verrucomicrobiales bacterium (assembly GCA_030747955.1). Lineage (GTDB taxonomy): Bacteria > Verrucomicrobiota > Verrucomicrobiia > Verrucomicrobiales > DEV007 > EC70. The sequence goes on from JASLJT010000359.1 coordinate 2,412, forward strand.
AAATATTGATTGGTATTCTGGTCCAACCTTATTGTATCAGCTGGAGACGGTTTATATAGGTTCGGATCATAATCATGTTAAAGCCCGGTTCCCAGTTCAGTGGGTCATTCGCCCTCACTCAGATGAACATCATGATTTCCGAGGTTATGCGGGAAGAGTTGCTGGAGGAGTTTTTAAACCCGGAGATGAAGTTCAGGTTTTACCTTCTGGGTTCACATCGAAAATAGATTCTATTTATACAGCGGATGGAGAAATATCGGAAGCTTTCGCTCCAGTTTCTTGCAGCATTCTTCTAGAAGATGAAATAGATATTAGTCGGGGGGACATGATTGTTAAAAGTAATAATCCTCCGGAAAAGGGGCAGGATATCGAGGCCATGCTGTGTTGGTTCTCCGATAAGAAAATGATGGTTAGAGGCAAGTATTTACTTCGTCACACATCAAAAGAGGTCAAGGCGATGGTGACTGACCTTCAATACAAGGTTAATATTAATACTCTTAGAAAGATTGAAGATGATAAGGAATTTGGTCTCAATGAGATAGGTAGAGCCTGCATTAGAACCTCGTCATCGATTTTTTATGATTCATATAATAATAATCGGACCACTGGTAGTTTCGTATTAATAGATGAGCAGACTAACGAAACAGTAGCTGCGGGCATGATATCTTAAATTATTGTTAGTTTCTGGAGAGATTTTTCAGAGACACTATTAGGTGAGTTGCATATCTGGCGATTACTTGCCACAATAATCTTATGCTTATTGCAAAATCATGCTTTTTATCTTTGCCTATTTTCATTTGCGTTGCATTTAGCGCGTATGCAGAGGACAAGAAAGAAGGATCGGCTCCGGCTCCTGGTCACTCCCATTCAGGGGAATCATTTAATGAGGGGCCAAGGCAGAGCGCAGTGAAAGTGGATGGGACCGGTGATGTGCACTTTCCGATAACTACAAAATGGTCACGTGGTCAGCAAATGTTTGATCAAGGAATAGGGCAGCTTCATGGGTTCTGGTTTTACGAGGCAGAGCGAACATTCAGGCAGATTGCTGCCGAAGATCCGGAATGTGCTATGGCTTACTGGGGAATGGCCATGGCTAATTGGGAGAATTCAAAGAGGGCAAAAGGTTTCATGACCAAGGCAGTTGAACGGAAAGATAAAATTTCAGAACGAGAGCTACTTTACATTAATGCTCAGGAGGCATTTTTGGCTGACGAGCCGAAAGACATTAAGAAGAGAAGACAAAAATTGATAGAGGATATTGAGAATATCATTCATGAATTTCCTGAGGACATTGAGGCCAAGGCCATTCTTGCCGTTCGCCTTTGGCAATTTAGTCGTCAAGGTATTCCGATCGGGAGTCGAGAATCGGTCGATGCTTTGATGCAGCAAGTTTTTCAGAAAAATCCTCTTCACCCTGCTCACCATTTTAGAATCCATCTCTGGGACGGGAAAAAACCCAAACGTGCTCTGAGCTCAGCCGCCGTTCTCCATAACACAGCGCCTGCCATTGCTCATATGTGGCACATGCCGGGACACATCTACGATAAATTGAAGAGGTATTCTGAATCGGCCTATCATCAGGAAGCTTCAGCGAGGATCGATCATGCAAAGCAATCTCATTTCCAAGTCCTACCGGACACTATTCATAATTATGCGCATAACAATGAATGGTTAGTTCGCAATTGGAACCACGTTGGGAGGGCCAATGATGCAGTCATTATGTCCAAGGGCCTTATTGATAATCCTCAACACCCACGCTTGAATCATTTTGGTAAAGGTTATTGTTCAGTTTCATTTGGAAGGAAGCGTCTCGCAGAGACCTTGGAACGATTTGAAAAGTGGAATGAAATTTTGCAGTTGAGCAAAACTCATTATCTCGAACCTACTCAAAAAGATAGGCTTCAATTGGACCGGCTTCTCCTAATGTCTCGTGCTCATTTTGAACTCGGTGATAAGGATTCACTCATTGGTGTATCCAATCAAATTAAGGAAAGAATCAATAAG
>JASLJT010000360.1:0-6239 GCA_030747955.1 Verrucomicrobiales bacterium
ATCATCAGCTTGAGCCAATTCCTCAGCAAGCTTAAGAGCTTTAAGAGAGTGCCTGCCTCCGGATGTTGGTAATAGAATTTTACCGCCACCCAAACCTCCATCAGAAGGAAACCTAAGAACAATGGAATCGCAAATTCCTAAACTTAATATTTTTTTTACCAGATCAGCCCTTCGCCCCCTCCTCACTGGAGGATGATCAATTAGAAGCAATCTTGATTTTAGTTCACCCCTCAATTGTTCCTCAATCTCCTCAATGCTCACAAGGACCTCAGTCACTCGCAAATCCCCTTCAGGCTTTAATGAATGACTAGGGGAAGCTTGAAGAAAATTCTCATTACTTTGAACGCAAAAAACCTTCAGAGGAACATCCAGAGACACAGCAATTGATGCAGACCAACCTCTCATCTCATCGATGTTTGATTCATCAAGAACAATTGCTAGGACAGACATTCGGTTCGTTTTAAAATTTAGTTTAGGACGACCTCAGTAAAATCATAAAGACCTAATTGCTCAAAGAATTCCGACAAGCCTTAATTGTATTAGAAATAAGCATAGCAATCGTCATCGGACCAACGCCACCAGGGACCGGAGTAATGGCAAGGCAACTTTCAGCCACAGCTTCAAAATCAACATCACCCACTAGGCGATATCCCTTATTTGATGAACTGTCATCGACTCTATTTATTCCAACATCAATAACCACAGCACCTTCCTTGACATGGTCTTTGCCAAGAAACTTAGGCCTACCAACAGCGGCTATTAAAATGTCTGCCTCTTTACAAATTTTCTCTAGACCCTTAGTCCTAGAATGAGCGACCGTCACCGTCGCATTCCCTGATGGCCCTTTACTCATTAGCAATAAAGCCAAAGGCTTGCCAACAATCATACTTCTCCCAACGATCACAACATTGGCTCCATTTGTATCAATCGAATGTTCTGCAAGCAATCTTTGGCAACCTAAAGGAGTACATGGAACGAATCCACTCGAATCCTCAAGTGCAAGCTTGGCTACGTTTTCAGGATGAAACCCATCAACATCTTTGGCCGGATCAATTGCCAAGACCACTGCTGATTCATCTATATGATTAGGTGGAGGAGATTGGACAAGGATCCCATGAATCTCTGGATCATTATTGAGTCGATCTATGACCTTTAGCAACTCTTCCTGGGCAGTAGATTCGGGAAGTTCAATCTTTACAGAATGGAGTCCTAGTTTTGTGCATGTCCTTGCCTTGCTTCCAACGTAGGCCTTTGATGCTGGATCATTGCCAACGAGAACTACTGCAAGGCCAGGCTTCAATCCTTGTTCTTTGAGTTTTTCTACATCTACACGACATTCCTCTAGGACCTTTTCAGATATGGATTTACCATTAATTATTTTCATGATTTTCAGCTAAATCTTTCAATTATATATACTATCAAGGCAAAGCGTTAAGGGCTTCTTCAAGCTTAACTCTCATGGTCTCAAATTCTTCTTTGTCAGAAGCTTTTTCAATGTGATGGAAAGAATTAAACAATACTTTCACCTTAGAAAAAGGAAAAGGTATCTCAAATTTATCCCAAGTTTTTAGAACTATAGACCTACTATAAAGGATCGTTATAGGCAAAATAGGAAAACCTGTAATCTGAGCAAGTTTAATAACTCCAGGCTGTAGGACTTGGGCTGGCCCTCTGGGCCCATCTGGAGTAATGACGACATCAGACCCCTTATTCTCTTCCAAGTAGTTCACAAGTCTCCTCAAAGCGTTTACTGAGCTCCTATTACTTGACCCACGAACAGCCTCAACTCCGAACCTCTTCATTACTTGTACTATAATTTCACCATCCTTACTGGGACTAGTAAGAACTGCGCCACTCCTAAAGCCAAGGTGCCGTCGATATACAAGCGGCATAGAAAATACCCTATTATGCCAAAACACCCAAATCACTGACCCAGTGTTAGGTTTCGAAGATAACCCAGATCTATCCTCAAATTGCCAGCGCAGAGTGAGGCCAACCACCCTGATAAAGATAGCTATGATCCAACCAAATAATTTTGCTTTCACAACCTATAGGTGGCCCGTCTCACTCAAGTCCTTAGTAAGCTTATTTATTTTCTCTAACAACTCATGATAAACGGAAACATTATTAGAATTCGGAATACACCTCTTTGATTCATCCAATTCGACATACTTATCACATAAGTCTGCATAATCAGAACCCCCATCGCCACAACACCTAAGTGCCTGTATAGCTGAACCTAATCCTGCTCCTTCAGCCGTAGCCAAAGGAACGACTGGAACATTAAAAACATCAGCTGCAATTTGACGCCATTGCGCACTATTGCTACCACCTCCTGTTAGTCGAATCTCAGAAGGTTCCAGGCCCATTCCTCGGAAACGATTAAGTCCATATGCTAGGCCAAGAGTTGCCCCCTCCATTGCGGCTCGGGCTATATTTCCTGGCGTCATGTTATCAGTCCGCATCCCATGCAAAACTCCTGTTCCATTCGGAAGATTAGGCGTTCTTTCTCCATTTAAATAAGGCAAAAAGCAAAGCCCACCTGCTCCAGGTTGAGCAGAAGAAACCGATGCCTCCAGTGATTCAATGTCCATACTAAAAAGCTCACGCACCTGCTCAGTAAGAACGGTCACATTCATCGTACAAACTAATGGCAACCAATTATCAGTACTATCACAAAACGCCGCCACCTCACCGCCTGAATCTATGGCAGGACTCTCACTGAATCCGTAAAGCGTTCCTGAAGTTCCAAAGCTTGCCGTAATAATTCCAGACTGAACATTACCCGTGCCAATAGCACCCATCATATTATCTCCACCTCCAGCACTGATTAGGACTTCGCCTTCGAGTCCCCACTCATCAACTAATGCAGATCGGAGAGTACCATGTAAATCTAAAGAAGACCCTAATTGCGGTAACTTTTCCCGCAGTGACGAATCCACATATTCAATTATTTCATCGCACCATTCTCTTTTGCGCACATCAAGCATGCCAGTTCCTGATGCGTCTCCATACTCCATACGTTTAATTCCTGTTAGCCAGAAATTAATATAATCATGAGGCAGTAAGATGGTCTTTATTCTAGCAAAGTTCTCCGTCTCATGCTGCTTCATCCAAAGAATTTTCGGGACAGTGTAGCCAGGAAGAACTGTATTTCCTGAAAGCTTAATTAGCCCGGAATCACCACTGAAATCACGAGCGAATTGCTGACACTGGTCCACTGTAGAAGTATCGCACCATAACTTCGCTGGCCTTATCACTTCGTCATTCTCGTCAAGAACGACCAACCCATGCTGTTGCCCACTCACTCCAATGCCTCTAATCTCCTGCTTCCGGTCCCCCAAAGATTCAACGCAAGCCCCTATCACATTTCTGACCGCTTCAATCCAATCACTTGGATCCTGCTCCAGATGCCCATTAGGCAAACCTCCAAGAATATCATAAGCTTCCTGTGAAGAAGTTAATATTTCACCGGTTTCTGCATCCAAAGCCAACGCTTTAGTACTCTGCGTTCCGCTATCTATTCCTATAAAAATCATAATAATAAAAGTTAAGGCATTGCTTGTAGCCAAGCATGGTGCAAGCTATTCCTTGTGAAAAGTTGATTTAACTGCCAAATGATTAATTTTACACGAATCCACTGTAAGTAAAGCGCCATGGAATTTGATTGGTTAGACGCAAGTTTCGACTTGAGTAAAATAGCACCAAAGGAAATTGAAGAGTCCTTTGAAGACCCATTTGCAGTTAGATTATTACCGGACGGCGAATATGCTGAGAACAATACACGTTTCTTTTGTCTAGGAAGATCAGTCAGTAACCGACCGGTTTTTAGCTTATTCTGGACCGATGGAAAAATTTATAGAGTAATCATCTCGCGTGAGATGACCGTAGAAGAAGAAGGCTTATACGAAAGATTAAAAGCTCAAGCAGTATAAATGCGCATGAAGATTATAAGTGAATGGAAAGAAATTCCCCTCTTTGATGATGAGAATGAGGAAGCCGAATACTGGAACAAGCATCAACTTGATGCACACCTAATGAACTCGTCCATTCATCAGCCTGATTCACGTGAGTCCACCACAATAACTCTAAGGTTCGACCCTCGAATGCTTGCTCGAATCAAACGCATAGCAAGATCAAGATTTCTAAACTATCAAAGCATGATGAAGCAATGGCTAAGCGAACGCTTGGAGGATGAAATTAAATAAATTTCACGGCACCTTAGTTTCTCTAAGTATTTCCTCTATAAGACCAGAAGAACTATTAGCCCCTCCATCAAAGCCATCTCCCAAAGCAAGACGGTGAGAAAATACCGGCCCCACTATACGCTTAACATCCTCAGGAAATACGGCCGGATTCCCTTCTAGAAAAGCAACTGCCTGAGAAGCTCTCATTAATGCAATCGCAGCCCTAGCGCTAATACTATGAAGCATTCCCCGCTGTCGTCTCGCAGACTCGCACAGATCTGTAATGTATTGGCATATTTCTTCACTGACAGGAATAGCTTTAACTTCAGACTGAAGCCGCACAAGCTCATCAACATCCATTAGTTCTTCATCCCTCTCATTAGATTCATTCTTTTTGGCATGAAACATTAATATCTTAGACTGAGTCTGACGGTCCGGAAGAGTCATGTTTACTGAGATTAAGAATCGGTCAAGTTGTGGCTCCGGCAGAGCAAAAGTCCCTGTAGAATGAATGCTGTTCTGAGTAGCAATCACCATGAAGGGCGGTGACAAGGGTCGCGTAATACCATCAATAGAAACCTGCCTCTCGTTCATACATTCTAACAATGCGCTCTGTATACGAGGACTAGTCCGATTAATTTCATCCGCTAACAAAACATTGCTAAACACTGGACCTGGAACAAATTCGAAAACCTCTTTTCCTTGGTGGTAAATAGAATACCCTAACAAATCTGAGGACAATAAATCAGGAGTGAATTGCACTCTACTAAAACTCCCATCAATAGATTTTGCTAAAGCTTCTGCAAGAGTAGTCTTTCCTATTCCGGGAGCACCTTGAATTAACATATGCCCATCAGACAACAGTCCAACTATCATCAAAAAAGCAGGTTCCTCTGACCCAATCACTGTCCTGGTGAGTCGTTGATAAATAGAATCTAATTCGTTACGCATATTATTTTAATACGAAAGCCACAAAAGGCATACCCATAAGATCACTTAGATGTTTGCAGAAAGCAAGCGTCAGCCCAATCAGCATGATCTGCAATATCTAAGTCTTCTCCAGGATCAACCTCTAATGTTATTTGATCGTGCCCAGTAATATCAACTTTGATGAGTTGCGCAGACTCACCACCACGAATCCTTTTCCTGAATAACTCCTCACTCCCAGCACGAACCACAAACTCACAATCACCTCTACCCAAAGCATCATCATCAATACCAATTTCAGCAATAAACAAATCGTAAGGGCCTTCATTTGGGAAAGTAACATAAGTGCCTGATGAAAACCCCAAACCTCTGTCGTAGATTTGGTCTTTAATTTTTATCGGCAACCCTGTCACAGTGAGGTCCCTTTGCCAGGGCCTCCGAAAGGTAATAACTGGACGAACTTCCTCTTTTATAACATCGAGATCAGACAAGTACTCTAATCTAGCAGACTTCAACCCTACCCTCTTAATTAAATCCCAAGAAACATTTATTTTAACATCTTCAACAATAGTAATCTCAACCATTTTACCATCATACTTTACTATATCAGCTTTGACTCGAGTTCCTCCAACCAAAGACAATACACAAGATGGCCTTTCATCTTCTTTCAACAAAGGCGAAGCAAGGACCGCTCCATATGCTCGAGAAAGCGGCACCGTCTGTAATGTTTGATCACGATCAAAGATAAGAAAATTACCATCAATTTCTTCAATTAATCCATCAACTTCCTGCAATTCGGCCCCACCACTGATAAAAATACTATCAACATCCTTAGCTGCCTCCCATTCCAGAAGACCTTTCTGAAAACGAGATCCCCTCCTCAGTTTACCAAAACGGAAAGCTCTAACAGCATCGATCGGCAACTCAACTCTACCAATTCCGGGAGACTCAAAAACAACTTCTTCTTCTAACAATCTAATAGCAGAAGCTGAAAACTCACTACCACAAATAAGAATAACTCTGCCTTCAGAAAAATCTGCAACTTCAGAACGGTCCCCAGGTATTCTGCTCCTCAAACCATCCAGAGGAAATTCTTGATCTTTTATAGGCACTCTTCCGTTTTCA
>JASLJT010000361.1:0-7666 GCA_030747955.1 Verrucomicrobiales bacterium
ACTGATGATAATTCGATTGGTGTAGACACACCAGAACAAGCAATTATCGTCGAACAACAAATCCTAGCTAACACTTGATATAGTCTCCTTATAAGATCCCGCTACTGACCATGAAGAAAACTAAATTTATTTTTGTTACAGGAGGAGTCGTAAGCTCTCTCGGGAAGGGCCTAGCAGCAGCTTCTCTTGGCACCCTTCTGGAAAAAAGAGGTCATAAGGTGTTGTTACAAAAGTTTGATCCCTACCTTAATGTTGATCCCGGAACAATGAGCCCCTTTCAGCACGGAGAAGTCTACGTGCTCGATGATGGCGCGGAAACTGACCTTGATTTGGGACATTATGAACGGTTCACCAGCGGGATTCTTTCAAAGCTAAACAACCTGACCTCGGGTCAGGTCTATGAAACCGTCATTAAGAAAGAGCGCAAAGGAGACTATTTAGGAAAAACGGTTCAGGTCATCCCTCATGTCACAAACGAGATCAAGGGACGGATCTACGAAGTGGAAAGTAAAATGGATGCGGATGTCATCATTACCGAAATCGGAGGAACGGTCGGTGACATTGAGGGCCTCCCATTCCTTGAAGCTCTGCGACAGTTCGTTCAGGAAGTCGGTCCGGACAACGCGCTATTCATCCATGTTACTCTGGTCCCGTACATCGGCGCGGCCGGTGAGCTGAAGACCAAACCTACTCAACAAAGTATCGCAAAACTCCGAGAAATCGGCATCCAGCCTCAAGTCGTACTATGCAGGAGTGAGTTTCCGATAGAGGACGAAGTGAGGGAAAAAATTTCAATGTTTTGTAATGTTCCTTCTGACGCAGTCATCGAATGCAGGGACGTTCCTCATTCTATTTACGAATTGCCTCTCTATCTGCACGAAGAAAAACTCGATGACATCGTCTGCGAGCGATTAAATTTACCAAAGAAAAAGCCCAACCTTAAGGCATGGCAGGAGTTTGTTTGGCACGTCATTGATCCGTCTCACGAGACAAGGATCGCTGTGGTAGGAAAATACATTGAGCTTCAGGACGCATATAAAAGCATCTACGAAGCTCTGACTCATGCCGGAGCCGCGAATGACTGCCGAGTCATCGTGGACCGGATAGATGCTGAAGATCTTGAGAACTGTGACGATATTGAAGAGATGCTTGATGGCATCGACGGGTTACTCATCCCTGGAGGATTTGGAGATCGGGGAACTGAAGGGAAGATTAATGCTGCAAAGTTTGCGCGGAACAGAGGCATCCCTTATTTTGGAATCTGCCTCGGTATGCAAATCGCCACAATTGAATTTGCACGTAACGTTGCGAACCTTGAAGATGCGAACAGTACTGAATTTGATCAGGGCACCCCTCACCCAGTAATTTGTTTACTGGACGAACAAAAAAGCGTAACACACAAGGGTGCTTCAATGAGACTTGGGACTTGGGTCTGCGATCTTAAACCAGAAACCAAATCCTTTAACTTATACAAAAGCTCAACCATAAACGAAAGGCATCGTCACCGTTTTGAATTCAATAGTGATTATCGTGAAAAACTGGAAAAAGCAGGCCTAATTATTGCAGGAACTTCCCCGGACGGAAGCCTAGTGGAAATTATAGAGTTAGCGAATCACCCTTTCTACGTAGCTTGTCAATTTCATCCGGAGTTCCTCTCCAAACCGAACTATTCGCATCCGCTCTTCAAAGGATTCGTTGCAGCGGCCCTTGCGAGAAGAATCGGTGTCGCTAAACACGCCGAAGAAAAAGCTTCAAAAAATAATTAACTATTTCCTCAGTTCAAAATAACTGAGACCCAATCAAATAAGGCATGACCGTGCAAACTAAGCGGATCCTGACTAATTTTACCACGGGAGTGGCAATTCTCTCTCATGCACTGGTTTTTTTTCTTCCTTTTATGCATTCCAAGAAGGCCCTGACCCTTATGGATACTAAAGGAAAGAATATTGTCATAGGACCTGGTGAACCGCTCAGCATGAGCAATGTTATTGGTAACGCACCACTCTTTGGAATTATTGAGCTCTGTGGTGTCCTGGGAGTGATGAGTTATTTTTTTGCAACGTTCATATGTAAAAGCAAAAAACGGGAGACCGGTACCGGAATATTTATTGGCTCATTATTATTGGCCCTGACTGCCCCAGCTGCACTCCTTCCCAGAGGAGGTGTTCATATTCTGAACGCAGAGGACCAGTTCCAAAAATTAGAATTTCTCCCGACATCAGGTTATATTATTTGGGTAATTTCGCTTTTCATTAGCGGTATGGCGATTCATCTTATCGCAAACTTGAGATGGCATCTCCACAGCCAAAGCAAGTAGTAAATACTCAGACTTATTGAATGGAAAATAAAAGTATCGAAGTGATTCTAGGAAACTCGAATCGCCGGTTCTCGGGTGTCACCTCGACTATGCTTCGAGTATTGGAGCATCATAAGGACAAGATAGGCATTGCCGTCATGGGAAAGCACCATCTTCCCGCAGATGTCCCATCGATCAGTTTTTGGAAATGCGCAAAATTGTGCAGATCGACTCTGCCTGATGGGAAGTTCAGGGTATTTCATGCACGACGTAACAATGAAGTTATACAGGCACTGATCCTCAAAAGGATATTCAAGGCAAAGATTAAAATCATCTTCACTTCCACGGCACAGCGTGAACATACCTGGATCACACGCTGGCTCATCAAACGAGTTGATTACCTAGTAGCCACCTGCTCAGGAGCAGCTGCCGTCCTCAAACGTAAGCCCGACAAAATGATCCCGCATGGCGTTGACCTTAAAACTTACAGACTCCCAGAAGAGGGAAAAAAAATAGCCTGGGAATCTTTAGGATATCCAGGCGAATACGGGATAGGAATCTTCGCCCGGGTCCGCCAGCAGAAAGGCATCGGAATTCTAGTCGACGCAATGATACCCATCATGAAAGAGGATCCTTCTCCGACCATTCTAATTGCCGGAGAAACCACCAAGTCCCATGAAAAATTTGTTGCCGACTTAAAAGAAAAAATTCGCTCAGAGGGGCTCGAAAAAAGAATTCTGTTCCTTGGCAAGGTTCACTATGCGAAAGAAGTACCCAAGCTCATGCGTGGACTCTCAATAGTAACAGCTTTAAGCACAATCGAAGGTTTCGGCCTTCCTGTCCTTGAAGCCATGGCCAGCGGATGTTCAGTCGTCGCATCGAGGACCGGGGCCTGGGAGGACATTGTTGTGCCCGGTGAGCACGGGCTACTTGTCCCATGCAATGACGTCAAAGCAGCTCATGAAGCTCTAAAGAAACTCACTTCAGACTCATTAAAACTTGAAAGAATGGGACTAAGAGGCAGGGACCGCATCGCTGAAGGATTCACTATTGAGACTGAGGCAAGTTCCCTGCTAGATCTCTACAAAAGCATTCAGTAGGGTCGCTTTATTCGCCTATGAAGATGATAAATAGGTAAAAGGGCTGAGAGTGGCACCTAAAATTGAAAACAATTGACCACTCTAATTAACCTCATTAAAATAGTTTCAAAGAGCTCATTTAGTCTGTAGGAGCAATTAACGCATAATTATTTTCACCATTATGACCAAAAATATCACTCGTAGAAAATTCACTAAGGCCGCTGCCGCGAGCTCGGTCTTTAGCCTAATTCCCGGCAAAGTCATCGGAGCCAATGAAAAAGTGAACGTTGCTTTTATCGGCTGCGGAGCACAGGGAGGCGGTGACGCTCACAACGTTAACGCAACTAAGCTCGTAAATCCTGTCGCTCTCTGTGATGTGGCAATGGGAACTAGGCACACTGCAGGGACCGAGAATAAGTTCAAAGGAATCCCTAAGTTTAAAGATTTCCGCAAGATGTTCGACAAGATGAGTAAGGAAATCGACGCGGTCACGATCGGAGTTCCTGACCACGCACACTTTCCGATCTCAATGCGGGCCATGGCTGAAGGTATTCACTGCTACGTTGAAAAGCCACTCGCTCACACTTTCCAGGAAATCGAACTGATGATTGCTGCCGAGAAAAAATATAAGGTCTCCTGCCAGATGGGAAATCAGGGCCACTCCGGTGCGAATTACCACCAGTTCAAAGCATGGAAAGAGGCCGGCATTATCAAGGATGTGACAAAGATCACCTCATACATGAATTCGGGTCGCCGCTGGCACCCTTGGAAATTTGATGATTGGCAGACAGGCGAAAAGATGCCCGAAGGAATGGACTGGGACACTTGGCTCGCCACTGCCCCTGAACATCCTTTTAGTAAATATCTGCACCCAGGCAACTGGCGCAGTTGGTACGATTACGGTAACGGTGCTTTCGGTGACTGGGGACCACACATTCTTGATACGGCTCACCGATTCCTTAAGCTGGGCCTCCCGGACAAGATCACTGCAGTTCATCGAGAAGGTGTCCGAAACCTCATTTTCCCGATGGGTTCAACTATCCAATTTGATTTCCCGGCCAGAGAAGGAGAGCCACCATGTGAGGTTCGCTGGTATGACGGGACAAAGAACAAGCCCGCGCCTCCAGAAGAACTCGAGGAAGGACGCAGACTTGAGAATAATGGTAAAGTTATCTACGGCAAGGACCTCACCTTCAAGGGAACTTCCCACGGCAGCCCTCTAAGAATAATTCCCGAATCAAAGATGAAGGATATGGCAAGTAGCCTGCCTAAATTTGGGGGAGGGTCGAACCATTTCATGAACTTCGTACTTGGAGCCAAAGGCGAAGAAAAGACCCGGTCCCCTTTCCATATTTCAGGAGTACTGAGTCAGGTCTTCTGTCTCGGTGTAATTGCACAGAGGCTCGGCGGAGAACTCAAGTTTGACCTGAAGACTAAGCGTATCACTAACAACAAGGTAGCCGACGCTCTGATTGAAGGACCACCTCCTAGGAAGGGCTGGGAAGAATATTATAAAGTCTAATCCTTTTAGCTCTTTGAAATTGATTCATCGAGATTAAGGATCAGTGACATCACAGCCGCAGTAGCAGCTAGTTCGGCAGACTCAATGTCTGCAGGAGCTGCTCGTTCGCCTCCACCGGACAAGTACGCATTGGCCGATTCCTTATTGGATTGGAATTCGGCCAATCTGTCACTGTATTCAGCCAGAAGAATCCTCAGCTCTTTGCCTGTCACTTTGCGTGAAGTGGCTAACTTGAATGCAAAAGCGATGCGCTCTTCAGCACTCTTCCCCCCTTCGCGAATCGTACGTTCAGCGAAGGCCCTTGCCGCTTCCACGAACTGAGGGTCATTGAGAAGAACGAGTGCCTGCAAGGGTGTATTCGTTCTTTCTCTACGGGTGCGGCAAGAATTACGACCATCAGCACCGAGTATGCGCATATTTGCTGCGGGAATCTGTCGTTTCCAATAGGTGTAGAGGCTTCGTCGGTAAAGTGATTCACCTTTGCTTTGAGTGAAGGAAACGTTCGACGCACCAATCGCATTACGACCAAAAAGCACTGAGGGCTGGTAAGGATTGACTCCGGGACCCCCTATCTTATTTACTAGAAGACCACTCACTGAAAGAGCATGATCACGAATAAATTCTGCTCCTAACCTCATCCGAGGAGCATGTGAAAGTAACTCATTCTCTGGATCCATTTCCACAATATCTCTAGTGACCTTACTGGACTGCCTGTAAGTGGCAGAAGTAACAATCTTACGAATGAGCCGTTTAACGTCCCAACCCGAATCAACAAAATCGATTGCAAGATAATCCAATAATGACTGGTGAGTGGGACGCCTCCCCTGCGTCCCAAGGTCCTCTGATGTCTTAACGATACCGTTACCGAAAATCATTTGCCAATACCGGTTCACCGCAACTCTGGCAGCGAGAGGATTCTCAGGATCAGTGATCCAACGTGCAAGCCCTAGCCGGTTCTTTGGCAGGTCCGGTGAAAAGGCCATTATTGAAGACGGAGCAGCAGGCTCTACCCTTTCGCCCGGTTTATCATATTCTCCACGCATTAGGACATGAGTGGCTCGAGGCTTAGCCTCATCAGCCGCGATCATGCTAACTTTCGCTTTCCCTTCAAGGTCGGACTTACTCTTCTTGGCAGTGGCAAGGGTTGACCTTTGTTCTTTAAAACCGGACCAACTTTCACGGAAGTGAGCAAGTCTCTTGTCCCGTCCCTCAGGGACCTTCTTGCGCTCCACCGCACTAGAGCTATCAGTGATACTGACCCGAACATCATCGCCGGCCAGTGAAACCTTGAGCCTGTCCCTGTCAGTTAAATTTTCCGGTTTTTCCAAACCTATTATCAGAGGGTTTTCCTTGCTGAATTTACCTTTGGCTTCACCAACTATTTTCAATTCATGAGCATTGCCCGCTGACGGTACGCGCTCAATTCTTACAGATTCAATGATACCTGAACTAGGACCTGATAAGGAAATAGCAGCTAAAGGACCCGGGACAGATGCAAAAATTAACTCATAGTTCTTTTTTCCCGACTCAGGAAGAACAGAACCGGGATTAAAGGTCAGCACAGAACGGAAAGGCGCGTCCCCTATTTTGCGTTGAGTGACCTGCTTGCGTGATGAATCGAGCAAAGAGACAGACACATTATCCAATCTCTCGGGACAACAATCGTTCCGGTTAAAAATAACCACGTGATCAATTGGCATTTCAGATCCAAGATCAATTTCCCACCAAGCATCCTCTTGCTCCTTCGTGCATGAACATGAACCGAATGAACCATCCGCGTTCCCATCAATAGCCTTAGATGCAAGGCCTGCAGTAGAATAATCACTGGACTGGGAAGCCTTTCCTAATCGCCCTACATTGTTACCCAAAGAATAAACTTCAACTTCTGAAATGGTAATGAAGCCTTTCTGACCTTTCGGAAGCGCTACTCTCAGATAGCGCCCCATGATCTTCGAAGCCTGCACTTTACTCTGAATATTTTTAGCACTAGAACCTTCGCGCGTATCACTCACTTCCTTAAGGTCTTTCCAGGGAATAGGCTTTTCGAGCTCAATGAGCCATTTTTCAAAGTCCTGGTTAAGCTCGGGAGGTGTCTCCTTCAAAGTTGATTCAATTCCTTCAATTTGATCAGCTAATTTTGCTATTTGCTCCGTATGAGCCTGAGAAAGTATCTTTAGGGTCGGAGCCGTTGCGCCTTTCGTGTTTCCTCGACCGACTAGGCTATTGAAGAAACCCGAGAACTGATAATATTCGCGCTGCGATATCGGATCAAATTTGTGATCATGGCACTGAGCACATTCCATGGTCAGTCCGAGGAATGCAGTCGCGGTCGTGTTGACGCGATCAACAAGATATTTGATCCGGTAATCCTCATCTATTATACCCCCTTCATTGGATGTTGGATTATTGCGAAGAAATCCGGTTGCCAATTTTTGCTCATTAGTCGCATTAGAAATCAAATCCCCTGAGACCTGCCAAGTAATAAAGTCATTGTATGGAAGGTTCGCATTAAATGCGGAAATGACCCAGTCCCTCCAAGGATATATGCTGCGGGGGTGATCCTCAAACAATCCGTCAGTGTCCCCGTACCTGGCAACGTCCAACCACTCAAGAGCCATCCTCTCTCCGAACCCCGGAGAATCTAATAGCCTATCAACGGCATCCTCGAAAGCATTATCCGAATTATCTTTAACGAAATTCTCAAGATCAGTGATGGTAGGAGGAAGCCCAGTAAGATCAAGACTGGCCCTGCGCAAGAGCTGTTCTTTT
>JASLJT010000362.1:0-9779 GCA_030747955.1 Verrucomicrobiales bacterium
CACCATTTGCATCGGTTCCAAGGAGATATTCCTGAACTCATTCGGGATCTAGGTAATGAGAATATCCCGTTCATGTATTTTCAGGAGCATTCTGATGGAATGTATGCAAAGGCTTCTAAGGAGATCGAGATGCAACAGATGCCCGGATTTGGTGGAGGACTTAAATATGAGCCAATTTTAAGGGCTCTTAAGGAGATAAAATTTGGTGGCTATTGTGAAATCTTTATGCACCCTGTGCCTCGGGGAATACCGATATTACCTACCGCAGAAGAGATATCTAAAGCTATTATTAAGAGCAGGGAATATATTGAAAAGTCCCTAGAAGAGATTTAGGGGCTTTCAGTCTTAGTTCTTTCTCTAGGGAAAACATCTACAACTTCTCCAGTTTCCGGCTTCCATGTTTCCATGCCTTCAGGTAATTCAAAAGGCTTGCTCGGATCTATGGATTTTGCTTTAGCGATATTGTCTACCTTAATGCTTCTGATAAAGAGTTTTTCTGGCGTAACGCAAATCCAATTAACTTGATTGAAACTTGCAGATGCCCGCGTCCATTTCTTGTCATCATCATTACTTCTTAGTGGAGCTCCCCAGCAGCCTTCCCCTATAAATGTAATCCCGTTCTTATCATCTCGAACGAATCCTTGATCATTTCCAGGATCATTTGACGGGCGAACGGGCCAAGTCCTTTTGACAACGTGGCTGTCACATTCGATAACCAAGTTCATACCGTATTTATAAAAATCATTTGCCCAGGCCTTGTACTGCACATCTTGCTCTTTTTTGCCCTTGTGGTGTGGTCTGAACGGGTGGTGATAATGAGCCACTTTCCACTTAACGTTTTTGCTTTCAGAGAGATCTTTAGTGATCCATTCTCCCTGAGCTCCTGCACGAACAATGCAACTGTTCAATGTATAGACGCGCATAAATTTTTTCCCGAATTCTAAAGCATAATAATCTTCTGGCCTAGGAGTATCAAATAGTCGGTGCACGTCCCAAGCCCCTTCGTGATTTCCGCGAGCAGCTATGATGGGGACCATTCTTCCATCTTTTCCCGTCGTTAATTGCCAATCATCGAGCCATTGGGACCAATTCTTTGTCGTTGGAGTTGATATCATATCACCACCAAAACATACAAACATGGGTCGAATCTTAGAAACTGCCCTATTAGCGTTTTGTCTCGCTTCCCTATTGTTACGACTGTCCCCGCCAGCCACGAAGGAAAATTCTCCAGGGTCGCCGATAGCTGTTTTGAATGTAAAGCGCTTACTTTCTGAATTGCTATCTTTTATAATGAAGGCATAAACAGTGTCAGGCTTGAGTCCTTCTAATCGAACAAATCGACTCCTCAGTTCTAGATGCAGTGTCTTACGATCGACTTCTTTTTGAAGTGGGTAATTATTTTCTTTATCAACAATGTCCGCTTCGCCGTAGTGAACCTTTGCTCCTAACCCGTCAACTTTGCACCAACCTATTGTGGCACTAGTCTCAGGAGATGAATTCCAAATGACTCTGTATTTGTCAGTCTTGGCAAAGACGTTAACTGTGAAACTAATAAATAGAATGAAGAGATGGGGTATTTTCATGTGCTTATCTAGGCAACAGGTCAGCATCATTGGCGCATTTTATCTTGAGTGCAAGTAATAGGCACAAGGGAATGGCAAAATGAGGGGTTCTGAAAAGCATTTCAGGGATCCAACTGTTCAGACTTTCTATTATTGAGGATTTATTAAAGTAAGCCCATGGGCGTGCTATTGAAGTCAAAAGTCCCCACAAAATCATATAAAATAGACTCAATCTTATGAGCTTTATTTTTGTGAAGAGTAATATTGCGGCGAGGAAATCCAAGATCCCTGCAATAAATAAAATTAGATTAGCGGACCCTTCTTCATGAATGCCAAGGCAAATCATCACCATTTCTGTGAAGTTTCCAGGCCTAGAATGATTCAGCCAAATCCAATCGTGTCTGAAGTTAATTGCGAACAAACCATGAAATATAAAAGTTAATGCGACGCTGACTTTGGCTAACAGTTCGGTGGATCTGTTCAGATTGTTATTGGCGGTGAAAAGAAAAAGCACCAGAGGACAAGTGAATTGAGTTGCATGCTCGAGCAGATTTCCGATGCCGATCCGGTTGTCCAAGTACTTGAGGAAAGCGAGAAAGACTAAATTAATGCAACTGATTAAATGAATATATCTAAATGATTTTTTGCGGATTGGTATTAAGGACGCAGCAGCGAAGAATAGAAAAATAAAACCCTGAACGATTACACAATGACTGATCTTTTCATCAATCTGGAAAGAAGTGACCCACCAGTTCCAATCCTGTCCACTCAGTCTTGTAATGATGTCGGACATTATATTTTCGTCCCACAAGAGGGCCCTCAATGGCATTTGCCCGTTAAAGCACACCCATGAATGGCCAATGAACATAATTGCACAAGTTGATCTCAGGAACCATTCGAGGATCTTTAATTGTGTATTCTCTGAATTTTTCATCTCGAAGGTTCTTTGATTTTTGACCTGAGCGGGAATAGGATATAGAGATTCCTAGTGTCGAATCCTAGACACATTTTATTTTACGATAGCGATTGTCCTTTCTGCCGATTTCAAGTCAGGGCCTTGGCCAGAATGGATTGGTTCAATAAGGTAGATTTTGTTCCGTCGAAAAATTTTCATCAGCTTCGTTTAGGGGTTCATATAGATGATAGCGATTTAAATCAAGCAATTCACTGCGTCACTCCTAAGAAAGCGGTTCACAGAGGAGCTAGAGCGATCAGGTTCCTCGGATTCAGAATGCCGTTATTGGTTCCTTTATCTTTATTTATGTGGTTCCCTGGAATGATTTTTGTTTCAGATAGAATATATAAATTAATCAGCAGGAACCGCTATTTTTTGAGCCGTTTTGTAGGATGCAAAGATGACTGTTCCTTGGATTTTGCAGAAAAGAAAAATTCAGACAATTTAAAGCCGAAAGGTCCAGTTGACGAGGACTGATGACTTATTCATTGTGTAAATTGATCATGAAACTCATTTGGATCTTTTATATTATTTGTTTGGGCCATTTTAATCTCGGTTATGGGATCGAAAATATCGGGGGTAAGAAACTTTCTCCTAAACAATTGTCCGCGCTAGTTGATCCTTTGAAGATGGCAGGGGAAAACTCCGTAGAACTGCGCAATGCTATTGCACGTATAAGTAGTGAAAAGACTGAAGGAATGGTTTTCTTGATTCAGCATATGCCTGAAAGAGATCTTAAGACTCTTAGTTCAGATTACCTCATTGAAAATGTAAACTATGCTTATAAAGCGCGATCCGAATCAGATTGGGCGAAGTCAGTTCCTAAGGAGATCTTCTTTAATGACGTGCTTCCTTACGCGAGTATCAACGAGAGGCGTGATCGCTGGAGAAAAGATTTTCATGCTCGTTTTTCTCCGCTTGTGAAGGGAGCAAAAACACTAGAAGAAGCGGCTCAGGTACTCAATAAAGAGATATGGAAAATCATTAACGTTAGATACCATGCACGCAAAAGACCAAAGCCTGATCAGAGCCCTTATGAATCTATAGATGCCGGATTTGCTTCTTGCACTGGTCTTTCAGTGATTCTGATAGATGCTTGCCGATCCGTTGGAGTGCCTTCCCGTTTTGTTGGAACTCCTATGTGGGCGAATAAAAGAGGCAATCATAGTTGGGTTGAAGTGTGGGACGGTAATTCCTGGCAGTTTACGGGTGCTTGTGAGTATAGCGCTTCCGGATTAGGTAATGCTTGGTTCAAAGGTAGTGCTTCGAAAGCAGTCAAAGAAGATCCAAAGCATGCAATTTATGCAGCGAGTTGGAAACGAACTAAAACGAACTTCCCTCTAATTTGGGACCTAGGAATAGATTATGTGTTTGCAGAAAATGTGACTGATAATTATACGGGAAATGTAGGGAATAGAGTCTTTATACAGATTTTTGATAAGCCTGGTGGCGAACGTGTGGCGGCTGACGTAGAGGTGTGGATGAGTGGAAGTAAAGTCGCCTCAGGACGGACTCGCGATTCTACCAATGATACTAATGATATGCTTGGGCTGTCTTTGAAAAAGGGAATGAATTATGTAGTGAAGGCCACAATAAAAAAAGATAAGGACTGGAGTAAATCATTCAATGTTAAAGGGGAGCGAGACGAAGAAATACAATTTTTTCTATCAGAGTGACTAGGAAATTAGAGGTCTGTTGTACGTCTTATGAGGACGCGAGAATTGCATATGAATGTGGTGCCGACAGAATAGAATTTTGTGAAAATATTTTAGTGGGTGGAGTGACTCCTAATACTGATCTTGTAAGGTCAGTTATTTTAAATGTGGAGATACCCGTCTTCGTACTTATAAGAGCCCGTGGAGGTGATTTTAATTTTAACGATGATGAAGTAGAGGAAATGATTAGTTCCATTAAAGAAGCTAAGGATCTGGGAGTTCATGGAATAGTTTCTGGGGCATTGAAGGAATGTGGTGAAATTAATATCGAAGTTACAAAACATATGGTTCAAATGGCGAGTCCGCTCCCTTTCACGTTTCATCGTGCCTTTGATGAGTGTGCTGACCATTTAATTGCCATTACTCAGTTACGTGAGATCGGAGTCGATCGAATACTAAGTTCCGGGGGTTTAGTCACGGCCAGTGAAAATCCTGAAAGAATTTCGGAATTAGTTAAGGATTCTATGGATGACCCAAGAATTATCTGTTGCGGAGGAGTGAGATCTTCCAATATATCAAAACTCTTGGAAATTGAAGATGCTATAGAATTTCATTCCGCTGCTTCATTATCTGAACCGGTCGTTGACGCTGGAGAAGTACGGGAATTGAGCAAGCTCATTCATGGAGATTTGAAGCCTGATCGGTGAGATGGGTGATCTTTTAAATTTTCAATTGCTTCTACTTTCAGATAATATTATTTCAGAAGAAAATATTTTAGTGATATGAAGCGTCGTAGACTTGGTAGCAGTGGCATAACTGTTTCAGATATATGCCTAGGAACAATGACCTTTGGATTGCAAACTGATGAGAAAGAGTCTTTTGCAATCATGGATCGTGCCTATGATGCCGGGGTAAACTTTTTTGATACGGCTGAAATCTATCCGGTCCCTCCGTCGAAGGAGAAATTTGGCATAACAGAGGAGATCGTTGGTCGATGGTTGAAAGATAAGCCAAGAGAATCATTGATCATTGCGACTAAAGTGACTGGTCCTGGGCACGGTTGGTTTACTCCTCCAGTCCGTCATGGGATGACAGCTCTTGACCGGACTCATATTGTTGCCGCCGTTGAGGGTAGCCTCCGGAGGTTAGGAACAGATTATATTGATCTCTATCAAACTCATTGGCCCGATCATGGTATGAATGCTGATGAAACCTTGAATATTTTTACGGATTTAGTGGATCAAGGCAAAGTCAGAGCCATTGGCTGTTCGAATGAAACTTGCTGGGGGCTAATGAAAAGTCTCTGGTCCTCTGATAAAAATGGTTCGGCTCGGTACGAGACGGTACAGAATAATTTTTCAATTTTGAATCGTCGATGCGAGAGCGAATTGGCTCAAGTCTGTCGAAAGGAAGGTGTTAGTTTGATACCATATTCGCCCCTAGCCGGTGGAGTTCTAACTGGGAAATATCAGGAAGGAAAATTACCTGAAGGAGCAAGGTTCAGTGAGTACCTTTCAAGTGGTGGTGAAAGACAAAAAAAGATGGCTGCTAGGTTTATTAATTCTAGGACCATGGAAGTGACAAGTAGGATAAAAGAAATAGCTGATGACCTAGGATTAAGTATTACCACTTTGGCTACGGCATGGAGTAAGCAACATGACTTTGTAGCTTCTACAATTATAGGTGCTTCTATACTATCTCAACTTGATGACACTCTCGCAGCGTCAGAAATCGATCTGGATGATGAGGTCATGGAAAGAATCGATCTAATTGAAGAGGAGATTCCAAGGAGTTTTGGCGAAGACGGATTGCGTAATCTTTAACCGTTTTTGCTTTAGGGATTATTGTCGCATGAAACTATGCGGCATCCTTCTTTGCCTTTTTTCTAAGTACGGGGCTTTTTTTTCCGTCAACTACAGACCTGTTAATTGAGATTTTCTTGATATCTTTATTGCTTGGGAGTTCGTACATGATATCAAGCATGAGCTTTTCAAATATTGAGCGAAGTGCTCTGGCTCCTGTTCCTCTCTTCACGGCTTCCTGAGCCAGTCCCTGAAGGGCATCTTTAGTTAGGCTCAGTTCAGCTCCTTCTAATGCAATTAATTTTTGATATTGCTTAAGCATTGCATTTTTAGGTTCTGTTAGTATCCTAATTAATTGTTCTTCGCTCAGTTCATCTAGAGTGGAGATGATGGGCAGTCGCCCGATAAATTCGGGTATGAGGCCGAAACCTAGGAGGTCTTCTGGTTCAGCTAGCCTCAGTGTTTCACTCTTGTTCTTCTCAAGTTTATCAGAGGATTGCTCATCAGATTTAAAACCCATGATTCCTTTACCTAATCGTTTTTTTATTACGTCTTCGAGACCCACGAAAGCACCACCACATATGAACAGGATTTTTTCGGTGTTCACCTGTATATAGTCCTGCTGAGGATGCTTCCGACCACCTTGTGGAGGAACATTGCATATCGTACCTTCCAGTATTTTCAGTAAAGCTTGTTGGACTCCTTCTCCGGAAACATCTCGCGTTATACTTACATTTTCTGTTTTGCGTCCGATCTTATCAATTTCATCAATATAGATAATTCCTAACTCGGCCTTACTAACATCATTTTCAGCTGTTTGAAGGAGCCTTAATATAATGTTCTCCACGTCTTCACCCACATAACCTGCTTCGGTCAGCGTAGTAGCATCAGCGATGCAGAAAGGAACATTAAGGACCTTTGCTAGTGTCCTTGCCAGCAATGTCTTTCCTGATCCTGTTGGTCCGAGGAGCAGGACGTTACTTTTTTCCAATTCGACTTTTGAAAGTTTTGAGAATTGATCGCTTTTTATTGCTTTGGCCCTTGAGCTATCGAGTTCGCCCCGATCATGAAGTATCCGCTTATAATGATTATGTACTGCTACTGACAGGACCTTTTTGGCATGATCTTGGCCGATCACATAATCGTCTAGTTTTTTGCAGATAGTAATGGGGTCTGGAACCTTGAGGCCCGTATCATTAGCTGAAACGTCTGAAATTTGAGTTTCTGAGTCCTCATTAATTTCTTTATCGAGGATATTTTTACATACCACTATGCAGCTGTCACAAATGTACACGCCTGGCCCGGCAATGAGTTTTCTTACTTCCGAATGGCTCTTTCCGCAGAAAGAACACATCGTTAAATTTGAGGCTCTGGCCATTCTTCTATAATTCTATTTAGGGGACTGATCGTTATTCTATGACTTGCTCTTCTTTTTTGCCTCACCTGGGATGTCTTTTTTACTTTCCATTACATGGTCCACGAGCCCGTAGTCAGCCGCTTCTTTAGCGCTCATCCAGTGATCTCGATCCGCATCCTTTTCAATTTGTTTTTCTGTTTTTCCCGTATGCTTTGCCAGAATCTTGTTTAGCCTCTTTTTAAGGGAGTACATATGTTCTACGGTCCTCTCAACGTCCGAAGCTGTGCCGCTGGCACCTCCAGACACTTGATGGATCATGATGTCGGAGTTTGGTAAAGCAAAACGTTTTCCAGTTGTCCCGGCACTCAATAGAACAGCACCCATGCTCGCGCACATTCCAATGCAATAGGTGTTGATGTCGCATGTTACGAATTGCATCGTGTCGTAAATGGCAAGTCCCGCAGAAACTGATCCTCCCGGAGAATTTATATACATATTGATATCTTTGTTTGGATCCTGCATTTGGAGAAACAGAAGCTGAGCAATGACCGAGTTCGAGATTTGATTATAGGGATCAATTTCACTTCCGATAAAAACTATCCTGTCCTTTAATAGTCTTGAGTAGATATCATAAGCGCGTTCGACGCGGCCTTCAGATTCTATGACGGTTGGAATGACCATATTGCTGACACTTTGTTGATTGTCATTGCTGCGTATAGATGTTGGAAATTCTGGCATTTTTCTATAAAGGGGATTTGTCAGTTTCTTATGTGACTCTCTTCTGTTTCAATTGATAATCAAGCGCAGGGCCTTGTTCGGCGCAAGTTAGCTCGGATCGTTATCCTTTTACAGTCCTGTATTATTTTATTTTGTTTCTAGATCTTCGGCTTCAACTTCTTTTATTACAGCTGAATCGCGTAGCAAATCTAGGGTTTTTTCTATTCTTATTCCGTTGTAAATTCTACCAAATCCGTTCTTTTTTTCGAGCTGTTTAGTGAGTTGTTTTACGGATGTTTTTTGGCGGGTTGCGATTTGAGAGACACGTTCAAGAATTTCTTCTTGGCTAACTTCTATTTCTTCTTTATCTGCAATTTGTTCAAGAATGAAACTGGTTTTGACGCTGGAATGAGCCTGTTGGCCTGCTGACTCAATTATTTCTTCCTGATGTTCAACAAGTTCATCTTCAGAAACGCCACGTTCTGTGTTGGATGAGAATATATCATTTACTCGGCTCTGAGTTTCTCGCATGACTATCTCTTTGGGTAGTTCGAAATCCAGATCAGAATTTATTTTCGAAAGGATTTGGTTTGTAATCATTTCCTTACGATAGCCTTTGCGTTGTTCTCCCATTTGTTCACGAAGAACACTTTTGATTTCTTCTAGTGATTTACCGGGATTAATTTTATCGGCGAACTCATCATCCAGATCTGGAAGCACTTGTTCTTTAATGGAAACAATTTCCACTTCGTAATCAATCGTTTGTCCTCTCAATTCCTCAGCTTGATAATCTTCAGGAATTGTGACGCTCAATGATTTGGTGTCGTCGATCTTAGCGTCGACCAGAGGTAAGCAGAATCCTGGGAGGAATGAATTATCATCCATCTTGAGCCAGAATCCTGTGTTTTGAGCTAGAGTGGCTGGGGCAAGTGGTATGACTTCGCCGACAGGGCTTCCATTAATACTGCCTTTGTAGTTAATGACTACAAAGTCATTCATTTGCGCGCCACGATTTTCAACATCATTGTAATCTGCAAATCGTTCTCGTATTTGATCGAGTGATTCGTTGAGTTGATCGTCAGTAACGTCAATTTTTGGAACTTGTACTTCAAGACTCTTGTAATTGGGTAATTCAAATTCAGGGGCTGTGATTAATTCGATGGTTGCCGTGTATGTGCCATCAATATTGTGAGATTGTTCGCGGATTTCGGAGATTCTTATAATATCAACTTTTTCTTCCTGTGCCTTCAGCATGGCTTGTTTCATAATGCGTTCCTCGAATTCACCTTCTATCTCGGCCTTGAAACGTTTTTCTATCACAGATCTAGGAGTCTTTCCTGGTCTGAATCCAGGTATTTTTGCCTGCTTGGCAAAGAGCTTAACAATTTGATTCCTTTCAGCTTTAGCGTCATCAGTCGGAACCTCTAAACGTAGTAGTGCTTTGCAGTCTGGTATTTTTTCGAGATTAATTATCATCGGGCGGAAATTCTAATGATGAATTTTCAATTAGCAATACCCAAAGGAAATATTGTTAATCAGAAATATTTTCTTAGGGGATAATGTGTCCCTCGTTTTAATTTTTTGCGGGGGAAGCTAGTATCAGTCAGATAAGGGCTAAAATCAATGGACTGATTGAGATGTGTAAAAATAAAAAGCTATTCAGGATTCCGGGCTGAAAATTTCATAAAGGGTTCCATCAATTACGATCTGCATATTGACCGCGACTGAGAG
>JASLJT010000363.1:0-3708 GCA_030747955.1 Verrucomicrobiales bacterium
TTATTTCCTTTCCGTAGATTTTGAAAAGGTCCGGGAATGGCACTTCCATCTTTCGGGATGAGATTGCCTTCGTAATCCATTTTTATTTTTTCATATTTTATTGAGCCTATGTCGCTCGGATCGAATGTGAGTCTAATTGTGAGTTTTAGTTTTGTTTGATCGTAAGAAACTACCATTCCTTTTTTAGTGACACTGTTTTGATCGTTTTTTAGACCATGATGAGCCCAAAAAGTTTGCCACTCATTTAAGGTCATTCCCACTTTCGAGCCTCCATGAAGTGGAGTAGGATTTCCTTTATCGACTTCTTTTCTAACCATCTCATAGAATTCTTTTGGTGACCATGGAGAGGGCTTGTCCGAAGCATTATTGATAATGAATGTTCGTTCTTCTGTGGATGCGTCATAGATGTTGTGATCTAAGCGCTGTGGGCCGCTACGATGGGAGGGGTAATTAATGTCCATCATGACTCTATGATTAACGAATATATTATTATAGATCGAGTGGTAACCGGTCTTGGTCCTTGCATTGACTTGGTAAATATATGCTCCTTGTCCGTAATTTGCCTCCGAAGGGCTGTTCGCGAATAAATTATGCATGACAGTTGATCCTGACGCGTCATGTACGTAGAACTGAATTCTGTTATTCCCAACTGATATGTTGTGATCGATCAATGCTGTATTGTACTTATAATCGCTCATTTCAAGGAAGATTCCTCGCGATCCATTATTCGTGCTGATGTTACGAGTAACACGTGTGTTAGGGAATTGGTTATCAAGCCAGATGCCTTCACTGAGTTGATTGTCTGCAACGTAATTGCGCTCGATTAAACCGTCACGGATGGCGTGGCTTTTAATTCCAGCATGCTCGTATCTTTTCTTTCCTGTGAATCCGAGAGTGTTATTAAACATTATGACATTGTTGCGAATGATAAGATTGTTACTTTGAGCCCCGATAATTCCTCCTGCTCCATTTTCTATTATGTAGTTTTTCTCAATTAGATTATGGTGCCCCAAAGGTGCACTTGGTACTCTTGTTGCTTTGCGTTCATTTTGTCCTCCACCTGCGCCCATATCGATGGCATCGGTCCCGGCGTAGCGAATCAGATTATTCCTGACTATCCAGTGATGTCCTCCACGAAGGCCAAGGGCCCCTGCCTGCGCCCACTTAGGAGTATTCCAAAAATTAGTGGGATATTGATTGCCACAGTGTTCCATAACAAACCCCTCTATGATAATGTGACCGATACCGATAGAGTGAGGAGCAAAGATTCTTCTTCTTGTGGTTATTTCTACGCTTTGTTTGGCAGGGTCCTGGTTCCCGAAATTCATATATATGTTTCCAGTTTCACTATCAAAGTTCCAGGTTTTAGGTGCTTCTGTTACTTCTTTTAGAAATGGTCGCTGCTGCCATGGCCTTCCGTTCACAATGACCTGACCACAATTATAGATTAGTTCAGGATTTCCTTTGCCTGTTCGTTCATGTTCAGGTTTTCCCTGACGGTTGTAGGGAGTCGATGCAAGAGGAACAAGAAAAGGATTGGGATGATCAACATAAACATCGTCACTCTCAAATATTGACGGATCAGGTTTTGCGAAGTGAACATTGTCTTTAAGTTTTTTCCAAGTAGGGTCCCATTTCTCAGATCCTCGGATGAAGACATTGCCAAGTTCCTCAGTGCGGTATGTTATTGGTTTTCCAGGTTCGCCGCTACGTGGAGGGGCGACTCGTTCCCTATAAATACCAGGACGAACTAGTACAGTGTCACCGGCCTGAGCAATCTGAGCGGCGTGGGAGATAGTTCTGAAGGGTTTTTCTTTATTTCCTTCATTTTTATCATTTCCTTCAGGTGAAACGATCCATGTTCTTGTCGTTGTTTCCTTGATTGTGGGAGTAAATTTTAGGGGCCATGTACCGTTCGAAGAGGCTTGGGCGATGTAAATATTTCCTTCTTTATCTATTCCCATTCCGTGCGGGTGGTGGAATAGGTGAGTGTTATGTGACATGCGGCTTAGTTTGCCACTATCATCATACTTTGGCGCATAGCCTCCTAGATTAGCAACGACTTTCAGGTCATGATCCATTACAGAAATGTATCCTGGTGCATTCCTGTCCTTTGGCCAGTTATCTCCCAAGTGATGAACAAAGAGATGACCTCGATGAAAAATCACATCACGTGGATTGCTGCCTGGAAATGTTTTAGTGTCTATCCATTTTCCGTTAAGCGTGAAGCGTTTAATTTTTTGTTGATCGCTCAGGGCGAGTATCATCACCGGTTCTGTAGGATTTCTATAATCAATTGCTCCTCCGTGGGGTCCCCAATGCTTGAGCTGTGCTTCGCCTGTTCCTATATCACCACCGAAAGCGGAAATCCATTTCCCCTCGGCGTTGAATTTATGGATGTAATCTTTACCGTATCCATCAATCACATAAAACTCACCGTTAGGTAAGTGCAGGGTCTTTGCTGGCTTGAATTCATTGGGATTCTTATAGAGTTTTGACTCCATTGGACAGGATATTGTCATTAAGATTTCTCCGTCCAGTGTCGTCTTGTAGATTTTGCCATTTGGGCTGTGGTCAGAAATGAAAAGGACTTCTCCACCTTTCTCTTTTACGACAGCTAATCCGTGCGCGGCGACAGTGAAGTTTCCCCATGCGTCAAGCACCTTCCCTTCTGGGCTCAATGCGATGAGGCACTGTTCTTTGCTCGTATGTAGGAGAAGAATCCTTCCGCGTGAATCCTGAGAAATGGCATTACAGTTTCCTAGTTTATATTTATCTGCGTTTTCAGTAGCCCATCCGGGAACAAGTTTGTAGCGGAAAGAGCCTTCGCCAATTTCGATTTCTTCTTTGGGTGATACGTAATTTACCGAAGAAGAATGTTTTTCGTGAGGAAACGCGGCTGTGATTGCAAATGATAGGGTGATTCCAACCTTAAGAAAAATATTAACCATGTATTGAATTATCGAAACTTCCACAGTGATTTTGGTCAAGTCGAATCAGTAAGGATAGACTATAGTTAGTGCTCATATTTTTGATTCGTCATGTTCCTTGATTCATTTACTTCTCAATCTAATGTTTTGGGAATGATCCCAAGGTTTTTTATGGTTTTAGTCATTGGAGTAGTTTTGTCATTTTTTTCTGCTGATCTAATGATTGCGGGTCAAGACGATACTAGGAATTCTTCTAAGCCACCTAATGTGTTAATTATTATGGCTGATGATTGTACCTACAATGATTTGCCGTTATATGGGGGAAAGAACGCAAAGACTCCAAACATTAATAAGTTGGCAAGTGAGGGTTTGCTCTTTGAGCGAGCTTACTTAGCTGAGGCAATGTGTCAGCCTTGTCGTTCGGAACTCTTTACGGGTAAATATCCTATGAGCAATGGTTGCGCGTGGAACCATTCTAGTAGTCGGCCGAGCATTAAGAGTGTTCCTCACTATCTTAGAGGGCTCGGATATAGAGTTGGCCTTTCAGGTAAGGTTCACGTGAAGCCAGCGTCAGTTTATCCGTTCAGTAAGGTGCAAGGGTTTGATGTGAATTGTGTCCGTAATCCGACTCGGCCGCATAGTCTTGAAGGTATTTCTAAGTTCATGTCAGCTGATGCTAAAGAGAGCTTTTGTTTAGTCGTAGCATTAGTTGAACCTCACGTTCCTTGGGTGATGGGGGATCCTTCAAAATATCCTCCTGAAAAGATTATTTTGCCTC
>JASLJT010000364.1:0-17482 GCA_030747955.1 Verrucomicrobiales bacterium
CGTGCCCACTAAAATCTAAAAACCTTGCAAAGTTCTTTCCATCTTCAGAAGCAGGCAAATGAAATCCGTGAACCCATCCGGTCAGAACGCTATCCTCAGCCGAGTAAATAAAAACTCTCTCACCCTTTGAACTTACACTGATTACAAACCCATTAATCCCATTTTCAAGTACAAGGTAACCTCCTGCCGGAACGATACTATTATCAGCAATGGGAGGGTTTTTTGTTGGCCTATCAATATTATCAGAAACATACCAACCACCTACATCTATATCAGTGTCATTAGGGTTATAAATTTCAATGGCATCATTATCCAAATCTCCATCCCGCGTTCTCACTTCGTTAATATAAATGGGTAGCAACGGGTCCGGCAAAGGTTCATCTGCACCAGGTGAACCGTGCATAGAAATACTGGGCCTCCAGCTCTCAAAATCATCTTCATCTAAAGAGCCATCAGGCTTTATATGGACTAATGAATAGTCACCACCATCAGTCGCGCTAGGCCAGGATGCACGCTCAAGATCATCATCTTCAGGCAGCTCTGGGGGATCAGGAATATCACCATCATCACCATCATAATACCGAAAAGAATAGATAGTGTTCCCTGTATCATCTGGACCATCCTTTAAAGTTATCCTCTCTCCCCGGTTCGATAAGCCTGCGCGTCCTGCACCTGCCCCATCATCATCAATGTACTGCCCACCAATCACAACCTGAGGATATTGCGTTGCGAAGAATTCAGCATTTGCAACAATAACGTAAAATTCACCAGGACCCAAAAATGTTTGATTTGGAAATGTGTAATTCACCCCATTCGTAAACTGCCAACCAGAAATGTCTGCAGCTAAATCTCCAACATTTTTTATCTCTATGAATTCTCTCGCTTCATCCGGACCATTAGGGTTGTAATATATTTCGGATACAATGATCTTAGAATCAGCCATACCTTCAACTTGGAATAGGGACCAGACGAAGATTAATAGAACCGATTGAATCGATTTAAATACTATACTTGAAGGGCGAACCATCATAATTGGGGGGAGTCGGTTATTGTGATGAGCAAAAAACCTATAGTATTATCAATCCCCAGCACGGTCCGGTCAAGGACGAGACTAATATAGTTGATTTTTATTTTTCTCTACCTCCCTCGAAATTTTGGTAAAACCTTGAAACTATAATTTTCGGAAGGTGAAATCAACCAACCAGGATCTGCATTAATTAACTGGTAATCAGTCAAAATAAATTCAGGAATGAACATATTTGAATTTGGATCATACACTTTTGAACCTGAAAATTTACCATTAATTTTATATTCATAATTATGATCAAACCCAAAACGTTTCACTGCTTTTAATTGAGACGGATCAATACCAAATTTCTCTTCTTCTCCTTCGCTAATTTCAGGCAACCTGTCAGGCACTGATTTGAGCCTTTCATTCATTACAACTAATGAAGAATCTTTCCACTCCTGACCCGGTTTGCGCAAATAGCCCCAGAACCTCATTCGATACACATAGTAACGTCGACCAATAAAATAATCACCCGGCGCTTCACCCTTAATTTTGGCAGCACGAACACGTACCGCTTCAACGTACTCGGGATCATTAGTAGGGTCCGTCGTCCGACAACTGGAGAGCGTAGCACCACCAAATAAAATCAAAAAAAATAATCTTAGGGAAGAAACCATCTGTGCCAAGATGCACGGATCTCAATAAAGCTGCAACGAAGTAAAAGGAAATCTGCCAATTTTAATAGCTGAGCCAAGGGCCAAGCCACTTTTCCACTACAGTTAATGGAACCCCTTTCCTAATAGCATAATCTTCGACCTGATCCTTGGCTATATCACCAACACCAAAATAGCGAGATTCTGGATGAGAAAAATACAATCCACTGACCGATGCTCCGGGCATCATAGCCATACTCTCAGTCAGACTGGTTCCGGTCACTTCCTCCGCATTTAGAATCTCAAATAGTTTAACTTTCTCGCTATGATCAGGCTGCGCAGGGTACCCAGGAGCTGGTCTAATACCACGGTACCGCTCTCGTATGAAATCTTCATTAGACAATTGATCGGAAATTTCATAGCCCCATGCTTGACGGACTTCACTATGCATTTTTTCTGCAAATGCCTCTGCTAACCGGTCAGCCAGAGCTTTAGTCATTATGGATGAATAGTCATCATTAGATTTTTCATAAATTGAAGCCATCTCATCAGCACCATGAATAGAAACCACAAACGCGCCAAGAAAATCCTGCCTACTACTACTCTTTGGCGCAACAAAGTCAGCTAATGCATAATTAGGTTTTTTATCCTTCGTGAACTGCTGCCTTAAGGTATGAAAAATTGTCCTTACATTTACCCGTGATTGATCTGTGTAGATTTCAATGTCATCTCCAACAGCATTAGCAGGATAAATCTCCCAGACCCCACATGCTTTAAATGCCTTCTCTTGAATTATTTTCTGTAGAATTAACTGAGCATCAGCATAAAGCTTTTTCGCCTCACCTCCACATTTAGCATCATCAAAAATCGAAGGATATCGGCCACGGAGTTCCCAAGCATGGAAAAAAGGAGACCAATCAATGAATGGAACTATTTCCTCAATGAGGGGAAATTTCTCTTCTCTCATTCGTTCAGAAGGCTCAGCAATTTCTATTCTTTCCCAATCAGAAACAAAAGAATTCTGACGAGCCTTCTCTAGAGATATTGTTTTTTTATTTCTCTTTGCCGGCCCATACTTTGCTCGCATCTCATCGTGTTTCTTTTCATTCTCAACCACAAAATCATTCTTTGCGTCATCGCCTAGAAGAGAAGTTACCACGGGGACGCTACGACTAGCATCAAGGACATGAATAACAGGTCCGCTGTAATTGGGAGCAATCTTAATGGCTGTATGAGCAGCACTTGTCGTAGCTCCCCCGATGAGCAGAGGAACTTGTATACTTTGTCTCTCCATTTCCGAAGCAACATTCATCATCTCATCAAGGCTCGGTGTAATTAAGCCACTCAGCCCAATGATATCTGCACCAATTTCCTTCGCCTTCTCCAAAATTTTCTCACACGGAACCATTACGCCCATGTCAAAGACTTCAAAGTTATTACATGCAAGAACCACGCCAACAATATTTTTTCCTATGTCATGAACGTCACCCTTGACCGTCGCCATGAGCACTTTGCCCGCCGATCTCGCTGACCCCTTTTCATCATTCATAAAAGGCTCGAGGTAGGCGACCGACTTCTTCATGACCCTTGCCGATTTAACAACTTGAGGCAAAAACATTTTTCCTTCCCCAAATAAATCTCCAACAACTTTCATCCCGTCCATCATAGGCCCTTCAATCACTTTGATGGGCTTGCCGTACTTATTTCTCGCCTCTTCAGTATCGGCTTCAATATATTCCGTAATTCCTTTGAGTAAGGAATACTGCAATCGCTCCTCTACGGATGAATCACGCCAAGATAGATCAGCCTCATTTTGTTTTCCTTTCTCACCCTTAAACTTCTCAGCATATTTAATAAGTGATTCTGTTGCTTCAGAATTGCGATTCAGCAACACGTCTTCCACCTTATTTAAAAGGTCAGCAGGAATTTCCTCATAAACCTCAAGCATTCCTGCATTCACAATTCCCATGTCCATGCCTGCATCAATCGCATGATAAAGAAAAGCCGAATGCATCGCCTCACGGACAATATTGTTGCCACGAAAGCCGAACGAAATATTAGACACTCCGCCACTGACCTTGGCCCCAGATAAATTCTCCTTTATCCACTGGGTTGCCTTTATGAAATCAACAGCATAATGATTATGTTCCA
This sequence comes from Verrucomicrobiales bacterium, assembly GCA_030747955.1. GTDB lineage: Bacteria > Verrucomicrobiota > Verrucomicrobiia > Verrucomicrobiales > DEV007 > EC70. The sequence continues at coordinate 3,814 of JASLJT010000364.1, forward strand.
CCATGCCCGTAGCCACGGTCAGAATATTAGGGTCAAAAATAATATCCTGAGGATCGAATCCTACTTCATCAATAAGTATCCTATAGGCCCTTTCACAAATACCAATCTTATCCTCATAGTCAGCGGCCTGACCATCCTCATTAAAAGCCATGACAACTACCGCGGCACCGTATTGCATAATAGTTCTGGCCTTATTTATAAATTCCAATTCCCCTTCCTTGAGTGAAATAGAATTTACAATGCACTTGCCCTGCAAGCTCTTAAGCCCCTCTTCAATGACTTCCCACTTTGAAGAATCAATCATGACAGGAACCTTTGAAATGTCAGGTTCAGAGCCAAGGAGGCGCAAGAAACGGCCCATCATTTCCACGCCATCAATGAGGCCCTCGTCCATACAGATATCAATGACGTTGGCACCATTCTCAACCTGTTGCCGCGCAATATTGACCGCTTCTTCAAGCATCCCCTCCTTAATCAATTTCGCAAATCTTGGAGAACCTGCCACATTCGTACGCTCCCCTATCATTAAGAAATTTTTCTCTGAACTATGATTATAAGCTTCCGAACCACTCAATCTCATCACCGATTCAACTTTCGGTAATTTACGAGGCTCATATTTTTTTACCTCCTCAGCAATAGCTGCAATATGTTCAGGCGTATTGCCACAACACCCACCCACTATATTGATTAAACCGGAACCAGCATATTCCCCGGCATATTCAGCCATATCATTCGGCATCAAATCAAAACCAGTAGGCGCAAGTGGATTAGGCAATCCCGCGTTCGGGTAAACCGATATATATGTGTCAGCCTTAGAAGATAGTTCAGCCAAAAATGGCCGCATCAGATCCGGCCCTAATGAACAATTCAGACCAATTGCAAAAGGGTTCATATGACGGAAAGAATTGATAAAAGCCTCAACTTTCATTGCTGAGATCATCGTTTCTCCTCCCATTCCAACGGCCGCTGAAATGATTACCGGTAAATGAATTTTTTTTTCCTCAAAGACTCGCTGAATTGCAACTGCCGCAGCCTTTGCATTTAAAGCATCAAAAACAGTTTCAATCACTAGAAGATCACAACCTCCATCAATGAGAGCTCTTACTTGATGAGAATAAGCAGCCATCACCTGATCAAAATTCACATTTCTATAGCTAGCATCATCCGCATCAGGTGATTGCGACAATGAAACAGTGAGTGGACCTATCGATCCAGCAACATATTTTCTCTGTCCACTCTCTTCTCCTATCCTATCAGCCCAGTGCCTGCATATCTGAACAGATTTCAGATTAATCTCCTGAGCCAAGTCATTAAGTTCATCATCATTGATAACCTTCTGAAAAAAATCTTGCCCCTTTCTTCCCTCACCTAATTCTCGAGGGTCATCCACAAAGAATTCACTCTGTGCTATTGATGTTGCAGAAAAAGTATTTGTGAGAGCAATGTCCGATCCAGCTTCAAAAAATTTCCGATGAATATCACCTATGACATCCGCTTGGGTTAGTGAGAGAATGTCCCCGTTGTTTAAAATATCTTTTTTCGCATCTTCGAACCGCGCTCCCCGAGCAGCAGTTTCATCGAGGCCATAGGAACGAATGGTTGTACCCATTCCTCCATCAAGAATTGCAATTCGCTGCGTTATCAATTTTCGCAGGTCATTTTCTATGCAATCTTTGCTCATTTCCCTAATTTTACAGTGCAAATCAGTGTCTTCAAGTTTATATATCAACAAATCACGATATGTTGATATGTTTTGCATCCTCGTCAAGAGGGTTGAGGAGTTGCATATGCCAAGACTCTTACTAGCTTCTAGCTCACCAAGACGACACCAATTGATGAACGAAGCCGGATATCAATTCGAAGTATGTTGTTCAAATGTAGAAGAAATCAGTAACGAATCCATGAATGCTGTGGAACTGACGACTACCAATGCTAAACTGAAAGCCGAACCGGTATCTAATGCGAATCCTGATTCTATTGTCATTGGTGCTGACACGGTCGTCTCCTTGGATAATAAAATCTTTGGGAAACCAACTGATCTAGAACACGCTTCTGTCATGCTTGCACAATTGACTGGCAGAACCCATGATGTGACAACTGGTGTCTCCATACTATCGAATAAAAAGAAAATTAACTTTCACGTCATTACCAAAGTTACTTTCAAGCCATTAACTGAAACTGAGGTTCTTCAATATCTAAACTTAATTAATCCGCTCGATAAGGCAGGGGCTTATGCTGCCCAAGATCATGGGGATTTCATTATAGATAAATATTCAGGTTCATACACTAACGTTGTCGGACTCCCAATGAGCGAATTCAAAAATAAACTTGCTGAGGAATTCAAAATCTATCCCGAATCTAATATCAGCTAATTGCAGAAAGATTAATCAGAATAACTGAAAAATGAACATCATCATCATTGGAGCAGGACAGATAGGACTCCACTTAGCGAGGAGCCTGTCAGGTGCAGCTCACGACATTATTGTAATAGAAAGCAATGAGAAACTAGCAGAGTCCTCGTCCAGTGAAATAGATGGTCGAGTAATCACTGGTAGCGGCACATCTGTAGAGTTATTACTTGAAGCAGGAATCGCTGAATCCGATCTTCTCTTTGCTCTTACTAGTAGCGATTCGACTAACCTTACTGCATGCAAATTAGCAAAGGAGCTCGGAACAAAGAAAACCATATGCAGGGTATCGCCATTACTACTTAGAGAAGAATGGATGTTTGATTACAGATCCAATTTCTCTCTAGATCACATATTTAGTTCAGAACGACTTTCAGCAATTGAAATATCAAAACACATTAGGAATCCTGAAGGCATAGCCATTCAAGAAATCGCCAGGGGACGAATAGAAATTCAGCAAATACGTATTCCTGAAAACAGCAACGCGTGTGGAAAATCACTATTTGAGCTAAATCTACCAGAACGAGTAAGAGTCGCTTCGATTAAAAGAACAGAAAGGTCATTTGTTCCTACAGCCGAAGAAAAAATCGAACCTAACGATCAAGTAACACTCTTTGGAGACCCTAGCAGATTATCAAAAACGGCAACGTCACTTAGAGGCAATACTGAAAAAGAGAAAGGAGCTAATGTAGTAATTCTAGGCGGAGGCGAATATGGGCTCTCCCTCGCACAGATGATCAGTTCCTGGAACTGTCAAATCCGCATCTTTGAGAAAAATCAAGACCACGCAGAAGCTCTTGCTGAGGAATTGGCAGGAAAAGCCACGGTCATTCACGCTGATGCCGCCTCACTGAATGAATTGCGGGAAGAGCAAGTAGGAATAGCAGACTTCTTTGTAGCAACAACACAAAGCGATGAAGATAACGTAATGACTTGCCTCCAAGCAAAGAACCTTGGAACGAAGAGCTGCATTCCTCTCATTCACAGAACAGATTATGCGAATGCAGTGAATCAAACAAAGAGCCAACTCGGAATCAAAGAAGTGATAAGTCCTAGAGAAGTAGTGAGACGGGAATTGATGCGCTTCATCACTTCAGATAAATATCACATCGTGAAAAAAATCTCCGCAGGTGAAATCATAGAAACAACAATCAGAGAAAAATCCAAAGTCGCAGGCAAAGCTGTGGGTGATATCTCCCTCCCATCAGGCTCTATCTTTGTAGCCATCATCAAGGGAATTCACGCAAAGGTACCAAGCGCAACAGACATGATTGAAGTTGACGACACCGTCTTTTCAATCGTATCGGAGGAAGCCAAGAAAAGCTTCCTGAAGCTCGTTGCAAAATAATTAAATTAAAACTAAAAAAGCGGCAGCCCCAAGGGGCCGCCGCTGATCATTAATCCAAATAATTAATGGTTAAATTTTAAGCTTCAGATTCTGGAGATTCCGGCGCCGAAATTTCAGGTGCAGAACTCACTGTCTTTGCCTTCTCAATTATTTTAGCTGCCTCTACCGGGTTATCACTCAATTTCCCAAGGAACTCCGGTAATTCAATGCCAACATTTTTTGTCAGTGCGTGTAATGGAGGAAGCGCGCCTACAAGACCAGACACGAAGTCGGCAGTGTCATTCTTCCCCCCTTCACCCTTTCCCGAGTCCCAGACCGTGACAGAATCTATCTTCAGATTAGAAATAGCTTTGACCTGTTCTTCGATTAATTGAGGAAGCTGCTCAGTGACAAGTAGAAGCGTTGCATCATCAGCCTCACCTCCAGAAGATTGAACAATTTCACCAAAACCTTGCGCCTTGGCCTGGAGTGCAGCGAGAGTACCTTTCGCTTCAGCCTCCATGAGTGCTTGAATACCATCAGCTTCACCTTTCTTGAGCCTACGAATCTTCTCAGCATCCGCTTCGGCGAGAGTCTCAATCTTTGCCTTCTCAATTTCAGCCGGCACGACCACGTTAGCGTGTTGAGTTGCCTTTTCCCTTTCGGCACGGACCTGCTCAGCCTTCTTCTCCGAACTGTAAGCTTCCTCAAGTGCCTGAGCCTGTTTCACTTTCTCTGCAGCAGATGCCAATCTTTCAGCCTCAGCCTCTCTCTCACGCCTAAGAGCGTCAGACTCAGCAACCTTTACTTTTGCAAGGTTCTCCCCCTCAACTGCTGTGGCTTGCGCCGCAGAAACTTGAGTCCTTTGATCTCTCTGAGCTTCAGCCTCACCAATGTTTCCGTCTCTTTCTCTCTGAGCCACCTGAATTTTCGCGTCATTCGTTGCCCTTGAAGCAGCTTCCTTACCTAGAGCGTCAAGGTAACCAGAATCATCCGTAATATCTTTAATGTTCACGTTAATTAGCTTCAAACCAACCTTTGTAAGCTCGCCTTCGACTCCTTGGGTAATTCTTTCAATTAACTGATCCCGGTCAGCATTAATAGCCTCAATGTCCATCGTTGCAATGACCACACGCATTTGTCCGAAAATAATATCACTAGCGAGTGTTTCAATCGCAGACAATGGCTGACCCAATAAACGCTCAGCCGCGTTAGACATCACGCCAGGATCAGTAGAAATACCAACCGTGAAGGATGAGGGCGTATTGACCCTGATATTCTGCTTGGAAAGCGCTCCATCAAGAGGAATCTCAATCTGCATGGGAGTCAGATCCAAGTAGTCAAAGGCCTGAATGACAGGCCACACGAATGCAGCACCACCATGCAGACACTTGGAGGATTGTCCCCCAGTCGTTTTTCCGTAAATGACCAGAATCCTGTCCGAAGGACATTTCTGGTACCGGGAAAAGAAGAAAATTACCATCCCTAATGCGATGACAACTATTGATACGGTTAATATTAATCCAAAACCTTCTAACATTTTTTCTTTTATTTAATTTTAATATTTATTCTTTTTCTTCGGGGCTTAAATCTTTTTCTTCGGGGATTAAATCTTTTTCTTCGGGGATTAAATCTTTTTCTTCGGTAACTTCTAATTCCAAAGGCTCTACGAGTAAGGTTCTCGTATCGACTAGTCCCTTGACTCTGACAGCAGTCCTATTCTCAATTTTTTCGTGATAGTTGGTTACAGCAGTCACAACGGCAAGGCGGCCTTGCACCTCGACCTGAATCTGACCCATTCCTTTTCTCTTGGGCTGAATAGGAACATAGACACTGCCAACATTACCAATCGCATTCTTATAATCGATGGTTCCATCCGATTTAAATCCATGCATCCAACGCATCATAGCTAAAAATCCGGTAAGAATTAAACATCCCATGACGGTAGCCCCTAGCGTAGCAATCCCAAGACTATAACCCTTCTCAAGGAGCATGGCTCCAGTCCAACCAAATCCTGTAAAAAATGATCCTATACTACGAATTGAAAATATCCCGGTTCCTCCACCTTCCCCAACCTCACCCAAGTCAAAATCAATATCTCCTCCGAGAATTAAAAGAAAAAGCATTTGAATGAAGAGCACAAAACTGGAAACAGCTCCTATAGCAACGAATGTTTTCATTGCCGCAGGATCCAAGGCCAAATATGACTCCCATAAACCACTCATAATTCTACTAATTATCTATTGTTATACATTCTTAAAAAAAAACCGCTCAAGTGCCATTATAATTTTATTTAATTTTTGGAACAACTAACAGTTCAATCAAGGCATTAATTAGGGACAATGTTCTAAAAACCATAAATTTAGACTCTCCATTATTCATTTTCCATTTTCGGTGACCTACGCATTCTCTTCTTGACCCCATGCTTGCGTTTATTTGCCACGTTGAGCCTCTTTTGTCTCTTAGATGGTTGACGGTTCTTTCGTCGCGTCTTTTCCATATCAGATCTGCGCCGGTCCTTGCGCTTCTGTTCCCGGTCCTCAAGAATAGAACAAATAAGATTACGCGCCTGGATCCTGTTTGCCATTAATGAACGGCTCTCCTGACATTTGACTTCGATGCCAGTAGTAATGTGTTTTAGTTGAACACAAGAAGAAGTCTTGTTAATTTTTTGCCCTCCTGGTCCCGATCCTCTAATGAACCGCTCAAGCAAATCGCGTTCATAGACTTTTGCTCTGCGCATTCGTAAGAGCAGTTCCTCAGGAACGGGTAATTCTTTCCCCATACAGTTAAACTTAGCACAAAATGACCACTCATGCGCCTGAAGTCCTAAAACTTGATGATTATATAAAATCAAATTATGATGAAAACTCAGTGGGAAATTCTACTCAACCGCAAAATCTCGTTAAGATTATCAATTTTTTCGAATCTCTTCCCGATGACGAAAAGCGAGAGAACCTCCTCTCCTATGCGAACAGATCGAAGGCATGGGAGCCAAATCCTGATCTAATCTATGATTTGAAAGATATTCGCAAGGATGAAGAATGCACAGACACTGTCGGCATCTATTTAAAAATAGATCAGGGAAGAGTGTTCTTTAATATTTCAATGGGACCGAAAGTTCAAACGCTGACAAGGGCTCTGACATCGATACTTTGCGAGGCATTGAAAGGTGCAACTATTGAGCAAGTACTTGCAGTTAAAGATGAATGCATTTCACAAATAGTCGGTCAAAAACTTGTCCAACTAAGAAGCCAAACTGTTTACTACTTAATTCAGAGAATGCGCTCGGCTGTTTCAAGCATCCAAAATTAGTCCAGCTTAAAAGCTTATGTGGATTTTTTTCTTGCGCGGAAAGATCCCCTGATTATTGATACTTATACACTGACATCGTCATGGAACCCGGTGAAACCCCGGGACAGTTTGCGCTGCGGTAACTGGGCACGAATTCCCATTAAGCCAATCCTGCAAATGAGCAGGGTGAAGGCGGGAAGGAGGTTATAATCCAGGAGTCCGAACACTTGATCTTGTCAGAGACCGCATAATTCTCCTCGCACAAAAGAGAAGACTGTAATGAAATATTTAATCCCAAAAATAATTGGGCTAATTAGCCTATATTTGACTGATCTATTTGGATTCAAAGAACCTACTATTCTTTTCTCAGTAAAATTTAAATTCCATCTCTCCGCATTCATTCTCTTTAGTGCTACTAACATTATCCTAGCCGAAGATGAGCCATTTCCGGTGGAAATTGAAAGGACCACTGTCGTTGCCACTAAAACACCCAAGCAGCTCAATCAGCTTTCTCCAGGAATTGATTCGCTGGACGGATCCTCATTAGAAACACGACAAATCTATCAGCTCGAAGATGCGCTAAATTTTCTTCCCGGAATCTCCATGGTTCAGACGGGACAAATCGGCGGAGCATCGTCACTATTCGTGCGGGGCCAAGAAAGCAATCATTTAGTCACACTACTGAACGGACGCCGTCTCGCACCTGGACTTGCCGGGCTCTATAACATCGAGCTTTTAGACACAACATTTCTAGACTCGGTCGAACTGGCCCGAGGACCAGTGTCCAGTCTTTACGGAAGCGATGCTCTTGCTGGCGCACTGAACATACGCATGACAGATGCTCGTTTCCTCGAAGAAACTAATAGTTTATCTTTAATTTCTGAAGCAGGATCCTTTCATACAACAAGAAATGGTCTGCAACTCGCAACAAGAAAAGAAAAAGTTGGTCTTGTCTTGGATGCATCGCATCTACAAACAGAAAATGATCGACCTCAGAGCGGATTCAGTAATTTAACTCTACGAAACAATTTATCCTTCGAGTTCTCAGATGAAGTGTTTCTAGATTTTCTTTACTTCTATCAGAACAGCGATCTGCAGGTCCCTGGTTCTGAACAGAGTTCTTTTTTTCCCGAGCCTCAGATTAACGCAAATGAAAGTCATCTGTTCTCCCCAAGAATATCCATTTTCCGTGATCATTGGGATTCTTGGATATTCTATAGTCACACTAAGAGTAATCTCGAGGCAACGAAAGATGTGTTTCTTCAAGACAATATCCTGGAGCAGACCGGAAACGAATTCGAAGCTGTCATTAACTTTCATTCAAAGAGCGAATCAACATGGACCATCGGGACCGGTTATTATGAATATGAATTTGATAGGATCCCACTCAGCTCAGGACCATTTAATCTGCCAAGCAATAAAAGATATGGGTACGCCTCAATATTTTCTCAGGCCGATACTGCACTCCCGTACAATTTTCATACCATTATAAGTGCCCGCTGGGATGAACACGATTCGTTTGAAAGTGAAGGGACCTATTCTGTACAGATCAACAAAAGAATCGAAAGTATCAATGCTCAACTGTTCGGTAAAGTTTCTACTGGTTATAAAGCCCCGAGCGGGCAGGACTTTGTTTTCCTTGATCCGAGCGTGAATCCTGATTTGATCTCACCTGAAGAAAGCACTGGGTTGGAAATTGGAATCCGCCAATTCCTGTCTTCGACAGACAGTAATCTGTCCCTGACTTATTTTAAATCGGACATTGATAACCTGGTCGATAGTTTCGGGTTCCCGGCATTCCCTGCCGAAGTCGATACAGAAATACAGGGAATCGAATTAGGTGCGAATATTCAATTCGGACAACGTCTCAGTGCCTATGCTAATTACACCTGGCTTGATGCTATCATCTCTGAAGGGCTCTACTTCGGAGGGTTTGCTGGAAAACCAGGAGATAAATTACCTCGTCGCCCTGAAAATACCGCTGCAGGAGGACTACTATACGAGCTAGATAATTGGAAGATCGGCGCAGAGATTAGAGGAGCATCTAAGCGACTGGATCGGCCCGGGCTAATGCTCAGTGACTATGCAGTTGCTCGTGTGTATGGAAGTTGGAAATGGAAACCGAACATTAAGATCTTTGGTCGCATTGAAAATGTTTTTGATAAGAAGTATGAAACGACACGAGGATTCACTGCGGCCGGAATCGGTGCGTTCGGCGGGATTACAATCCGATTCTAAACATTTGAAATGCTTATAAATTCATCCTGAATTACCTATCAATCCGAATCAAATTCAAGTAGATCTAATGAAGCTTCTTTGATCGGATCCATGAGATCATCATCAAGATCCGACATGAGCGGTAAATGTGCTCCGGTCTGAGCAATGTCCGCAAGTGAAACTGCATGATGAAGGACAGGTATAGGGCCATGCGTATTCCTAAGATTCTCTAAATTTTCAAATCTGCCTCTGATAGATTCCGCGGATTCAAAATCGTTGGATTTGATCGCATTTAGCATCTGCATTGACTTGGAGGGTGCAATGCAGACACATCCTGAAGTGAATCCCCCAATACCAAAATCACGTAAATGTATTATTGCGGGCTGTTCACCAATCCCACTCACAACCATTTTAGGATCAACTAAATCAAGTAATTCCCTAAGATAATTATCTTCCGAAGTTTCCTCCCGTACGATCGCATACTTTATCCAGGAAATGATTCCGTCCTGTACAAGTTCAGAAACGATCTGAGGAGGAATATATGATTCATCCTTAATGTAGAGAACGGCTTTGATACCGGACCCTTCAACGAAGCGCCTAACTGCCCGAGCAACGCCTTCAGGCTTAGCGGGAAATAGTGTCGGTAAAATCATGACTGTAGGAAATGATGAACCTTTGAGAATAGTTGCCTGATCCATGATATTTCCAAAGAATGGACCGACCGAAGGGATCACTATGGTCTGATCTCCACATTCTGATTGAAGCATTTCTAAGAGTTCAGAATATTCAGAAATAGCAATGTTATAGAGGTTGGCATTTCCTCCATAGAGGAGAGTTCGAACACCGCCACTCTCCAGATGCTTTATAAGTTTACGATTCTCTTCTACGCTAATGGAATAATCGTTGTTACGACAAAGTGGAGGAACCGCGATGACCGAAGAGGACAGAAAAGATAAATCATTAATCGAAGTCTTCATTTGATAGAAAAACAGCTCCAAGAAGCCTAGTTCACCTCTTTCACTGATGAATCAATTATCTATAGAACATAAAGTAACCCAAGAAGAATAACAGCAAATATAGCCGTTCTTCCTATAGGGAATGCTCCTAACCTTGCATCTTCATAAAAAGATTGCTGCTTTTTCTTTAAAGCATTTTCTTCTAATCCTCTGACTTTCCATATCGGCGTCATGAACATCACTAAAATCCTCGAAGGTGCTGATTTAGTAAACTGACCGATCCACCCTATGAAATTGATAATAAAGAAACGGTGAGCTTTATCATTAGTTACATTCAACAAACGATCGGCTCCCATGTAGAACAATTTTCCTCCTTTGCGCCACGTCCAATCAAAATCCAAGTTCACTGATGGCGTTTCTGGTGGATATAATTTTGTGATCATAAGAACCACAAAAGCAGCTACCGAGAAGAAAAGGATCTGTAGCTGAGTTATGACATGAGTCGCATCATAGGGTTGATAAAAATTTTCAGGACTACCAAAAGGTAATAAAAGGTAAAGTGTCTGATTTGGAAATGAACCAATGATAATACAAGCCAGAGCTGAAATCCCCATAGCAATGAGCATACTCACTGGGGCCTCCCGAGTCCGTATTCCTGAATCATGGGCAAAGAAAGCGAAGAAAGGTATTTTAATTCCTGCATGGTGCAGGACTCCGGCCGCAGCAAAGAGTAGTATTAACCATATCCCCGTGTGCCCTGCCTTTGCAGCTTCGACCATGATCATGCTCTTACTTACGAAAGCACACATGAGAGGAAATCCGGATATAGCCAATGCTCCAATTATTGTGAGGCCCGTCGTCCAAGGCATCGACTTATATAAGCCCCCGAGCTGAGATCCGTTAATTGTACCAGTTCTGTAGAGGACAGCACCCATTCCCATAAAAAGAAGACCTTTAAAAAACACATCATTAAAAGCATGAGCCACGGCTCCGTTCATAGCCGTATCAGTTCCTAGCCCTATTCCCACCATCATAAAGCCAATCTGGTTAATCATACTAAAGGCCAAAGTACGCCTTAGATCATTCTCAATGACTGCATAAAAAATCGGAAAGATCGCCATCGCTGCACCTATATAGATCAATATTTCTGTTCCAGGAAAAGCCCTACACATTGCATAAACGGCCGTCTTAGTTGTAAAGCAACAAAGATAAACAGTGCCTGCACAAGTGGCCTGAGGATAACTATCAGTGAGCCAGGTATGAAGAAGAGGAAAGCCGCACTTGATGCCGAAGGCCATGAATATAAGCCAAGGACCAACGCTCGTCAGATCTAGATCACGGAACTCGAGTGACTTTGTCGCATTATATATTATTGCTGACCCTGTCAGCAGAAGTAAGCCAGAAAAAATGTGCATCAAAAGGTATCTGATACCAGCGCTCGATGAGCCCTTCGTTCTCTTGGCAAAAATTTGAAATACTGACGTGATGGCAAGCAATTCCCAAAAGACAAAGAGCGTTATCAAATCCCCAGCAAGCACGGCCCCAATTGCACTACCTGCGTACAAAAGGCCAGTATATTTCTGCATATTATCACGAACATGAAGGGAATAAATTGAGGTGATGATTGCCGCAAAATGAAACAAATAAGCAAACATCATGCCGAGTTTGTCAAACTTGGCCACTACAAGATCCAATTCCATTAAGGACATGGTCATGACGTAACTATCAGGATTAGCCCTATCAATACTAATGAGGTTTATGAGTCCAAGTATCGGAGTCAGTACAGAAACTAGTCCCTTCCATTTCCCCTTTAGGAGGGCAACCAGAATGGCTCCAATAAATATTATGAGAACAGGGTGAATGCTACTTGTCATAATAATCCTCCTCCCTCATTAAGACTTTCCTCAATTCTTTGGCAACAACGACAATCATCGCGCATGAGACAAAGACATATGCACAATAAAAACCGACCCACCCTTCATAAGGAAATTCTCCTTCTTTAAAACTCAAATGTTTATGAATAACATCAAAGAGGAATAAAAAATCGAAAAGAAAAAGAACCAAACACACTAGAAAGAAGCCCTTAATGAATTTCTTTACGTTAAGAGGATTGTCCCACAAATACTTCTTTCCGTCATCTTTCAGTAGAACGACCCCCTCAAGATCTGGATTGCTCGAATTATCTGTATCAGAAGGGCTCTTCATTTTTTAGTGATAAGTTGCACAAGTTCAAATCCAAGTTCAGGAAAAATAAACAAAAGAAGCCCGCCCACAGCTGTAATCGATAAGGGAACGACACATGCCATTGGAGCCTCTTTAATTTTAATCGTTTCTGCCTGCCCATCTTCCTGAGGTGGACGTCTAAAAAATGCGTTTATTGGAATGGGAAGTAGATAAGCTATATTTAAAATTGAGCTTATAATCAGGACAACCGCCATCGCTAATTGATCGGCCTCTAAGGCGCCAAGGAAAAGATACCATTTACTCCAAGCTCCACCGAATGGAGGAAGCCCTATGATGCTAAGAGATCCAAGGAGAAATGCCAACATAGTTACCGGCATCTGCCTACCAAGTCCCACCATTTGACTCACATACTTTTTACCGGTCGCAACAAAAATCGCACCCGCGCAGAAGAAAAGGGTAATTTTCCCAAACGCATGCATGGCTATATGCATAGCTGATCCAGTCACACCGTTACTCGTTAGAAAAGAAACTCCCAAAACAATGTATGCCAATTGACCAACCGTTGAGAAAGCGAGCCGCCTCTTTAAATTGTCCTGCGTCAGAGCAATTAAAGAAGAAACAACTATAGTAAAAGCCGCGACATAGCTGATCACTGTCGCAATATCAAGTTCTTTAATTAAGTCCGTCCCAAAGACCCCAGTAAAAACTCTAATCACACAAAAGACACCAACTTTAACAACGGCAACAGCATGCAGTAATGCCGATACCGGAGTCGGAGCTACCATCGCATTCGGTAGCCAGGAGTGAAAAGGCATGAGGCCTGACTTGGCAAAACCAAGAGTAAAAGCAAGAAGTATAATTAGCCCCGCATCACTACCAATATTAGTGCTCAAAAGGCTACCATCAGTAAAGTTAAGATCTCCTCCACTCTTCACATAGCAGTAAATCATTGCTGGGAGGACAAAGGCCACAGAGGTGCCTAATAGATGACTCAAATAGGTCCTTCCTCCGGACCGGGCCTCCTTATCCCCATTATGAGTAACTAAGGGATACGTGGACAATGAAAGGATTTCATAGAAAATATAAAGAGTGAGAAGGTTCCCTGCAAAGGCAACGCCAATAGTCGCTGATAAAGAAAGGGCAAAGCAGACAAAGAACCTTGTCTGATCGTGCTCCTTTAAACCTCGCATGTATCCCAAGGAATAGAGGGTCGTTAAAATCCACAATGATGAAGCGACCAGAGCAAATAGCATACCAAGACCATCGACTCTGAACTCGATTGG
>JASLJT010000365.1:0-3853 GCA_030747955.1 Verrucomicrobiales bacterium
GTTGATAGCCACACTGTCTCCTATGGATAATTCATCTGAGAAAGGAATATCTATAATTATTTTAGCTCCCGTATCGGTAGTTTGCACAGTTGAAATACTTCCTGTTTTTTCGACGAGTCCAGTAAACATCGTTAATTCTTGAGAGCTTGTTTGTTAATAATTATTTATTCTTCAATGCAATTGCCATCAGAGTTTCAAAATGTGGTGCCTGCTGTTCTTTATCAACTATTGCAGTTTGAATGGAAATGAATCCAGCATTTTTAAGATATTCTATTAGTTCAATTTCTGTAAAGCCTAGCCAAACGTCGGCATAGAGCTCATGTGCTTGCTCGAAGTCATGCCTCAAAAGATCAAGAATAACTACTCTCCCACCGGGAGCTGTGATTCTAAAAGCTTCATCAATGGCTATTTGTGGCTTAGTGGTGTGATGTAGGGCCTGACTCAAAATTGTGAGATTTACCGTGTTATCGTCTATCGGTGGGGATTCGATATCTCCTAGCCTGTATTCGATATTGTCATAACCGTTCTCCTGACTGATCTTCGATGCATAACTAATCATTTTATTTGAACTATCAATGGCAATAACCTTTGTTGCTCTTTGGGCTAGGAGTTGGGTCAATGTGCCTTCTCCAGATCCCAAATCAGCGACAATGCCTGGATCCATAATTTGGAGGAGCATTTCAGCTAAGCTTTTCCAACTCCTGCCTGGCACGTATTTTTGACCAAAATTGCCGGCCAATTCATCGAAGTATGCCCTTGCTTTATCGGACCGCTTTTCAAGGGCTAATTTCAATGCTTCTGAATCCTCAAAACATTCTGGTATTTCTTTTGATGCGGAATCGATAACGGCAAAGATTCTATTGAGGGCCTCTCTTTCTACCTCATTGGGGTCAATTATTTCATAAAAAATATTTTTGCCGAATCTTTCGTCCTTGAGTAGCCCTGATGATTTTAATTGCGATAAATGGGAAGATATTCGGGATTGCCCCATTCCAAGGACATTTTGAATTTCTGCCACGGACAGTTTTTCTTTACGCAAAATTCGCAAAATTCGTACTCTTGTGGGATCGGCAAGTAATTTGAGCCATTTCAGTATTGACGTCATAGGTTTTTAGAATGACATATCAACGTATCACGATATTTAGATATATGGCAAATTCCTTAATTTTTTCTTCAGAATCAGTCACCGAAGGGCATCCAGACAAAGTGTGTGATACTATTTCAGATGCTGTACTAGATGCATGTTTTGAGCAGGACACTTCATCCAGAGTCGCATGTGAGACAATGGTCAAAGATAACGCAGTGATTCTTGGTGGTGAAATAACAACTGGCTCAGAATTCGATTATCGCTCAGTTGTCAGGAAGACACTAGAGGACATGAATTATGATTCTGCTTATTCGAACGGTACAGATTTTAGTTATTCTTGTAAGTTTGATGCTCAGAATTTTTTCTTTCTGAATTTACTGGGTCAACAGTCACCTGATATTGCGCAAGGAGTGGATGCGGCAGCGGCTGATGATAAGGAGACTGCAGAGCAGGGAGCCGGTGATCAGGGGATCATGTTTGGTTACGCTTGTAATGACACTTCTGAACTCATGCCTGCGCCGATAGCTTATTCTCATCAACTCGGTGAAGCTATGACCAATCTAAGAAAGAGTCGTGAACATACCTGGTTGAGACCAGACTCCAAGACTCAGGTGTCAGTTGAATATGTTGAAGGTAAACCGAGTCGAATCACGGCGGTCGTTGTTTCAACTATGCATGCTAAAGAAATTCACACTCAAGAAATACGTGATATTCTCAGGAAGGATCTAATAGAAAAAGTATTACCGTCTGAATTGCTTACTGAAGATACAAAATATCATATCAACCCGACCGGTTTATTTATTGTTGGTGGGCCAGAAGGAGATTGCGGTCTAACTGGTCGTAAAATAATTGTTGATACGTATGGCGGAATGGGCAGACATGGAGGAGGAGCATTTTCAGGAAAAGATCCATCAAAAGTGGATCGATCAGCCGCATATATGTGCAGATGGGTGGCCAAGAATATTGTTGCTGCCGGTCTCGCTGATCGATGCGAATTGCAGACAGCGTATGCGATTGGTTTTCCGGAGCCAGTTTCTCTTAGCGTAGAGACTTTTGGTACTAACTCAGTTGATGAGACTAAGATAGAGAGTGCTGTTCGCGATGTTTTTTCATTCAAACCCGCAGATATTATTTCTCAACTTAATCTTCTTCGTCCTATTTATCGGAAGACGACCAATTACGGGCACTTTGGCAGAGAGCAGGAACAGGAATCCTTAACTTGGGAAAAGACTAATAAGGTCGAAGATTTAAGGTCGGCAGTTGGAGAGTAATTTAAATATTAAATTAATGAGTAATATTTCTACAGAAGTAAAAGACTATAAAGTTGCCGATATTGAATTGGCGGAGTGGGGACGTCGTGAAATTTCAATAGCTGAGCATGAAATGCCTGGTCTAATGGCAACTAGAAGAAAATATGCTGACGATAAGCCTCTAGAAGGGGTAAGGATCATGGGCTCTTTGCACATGACAATACAGACGGCCGTTCTTATTGAGACTCTTAAGGATCTCGGAGCAGATGTTAGGTGGTGTTCATGTAATATATTTTCCACTCAAGACCATGCTGCGGCAGCCATTGCTGCCTCAGGCGTTCCTGTTTTCGCCTGGAAAGGTGAGACATTAGAAGAGTATTGGCAGTGCACTTTGGATGCGCTTACGTGGCCAGATGGTAAGGGGCCTGAACTGATTGTGGATGATGGAGGTGATGCGACTCTGCTAATTCACAAAGGAGCAGATCTTGAAGAAGGTTCAGAGTGGGTCGAATCCAAAAGTGATTCTCAGGAGGAACAAGTCATTAAGGATTTATTGAAAAATGTTCATTCTGAAAATTCTGATAAGTGGACCAAATATCTTGAGGACTGGAAAGGAGTCTCAGAAGAAACCACGACAGGAGTTCATAGGCTCTATCAAATGTCTGAACAAGAAAAACTTAGAGTTCCAGCTATTAATGTTAATGATTCAGTTACCAAGTCTAAATTTGATAATTTGTATGGATGTCGAGAATCTTTGGTAGATGGAATTAAGCGTGCGACGGACGTAATGATCTCGGGGAAAGTTGCTGTGGTCTGTGGTTACGGAGATGTGGGGAAAGGGTGTGCGCAGGCGCTCCGTGGGCAAGGTGCCCAAGTAATTGTTACCGAAATAGATCCTATATGTGCTTTACAGGCAGCGATGGAAGGGTTCCGAGTGTTGACTGTAGAGGATACACTTGGATGGGCAGACATTTATGTCACCACTACAGGCAATAAAGATATCATTAGGGTCGATCATTTATTGATGATGAAGGATCAGGCAATAGTTTGTAACATTGGGCACTTTGATAATGAGATTCAAGTGGACGCGTTGAATAATTCAGAAGGAGTGAGTAAGGAGACTGTAAAACCTCAAGTGGATCAATATACTTTTCCTGATGGAAGGCAGCTTTATATGCTAGCAGAGGGAAGACTTGTTAATCTTGGATGTGCCACAGGTCATCCGAGTTTTGTAATGTCTAACAGTTTTACTAACCAGACACTTGCGCAAATTGATCTATGGGAAAATAGAGAAACATATGTTCCGGGCGTTTATGTTCTTCCTAAGAAATTAGATGAAGAAGTTGCATTTCTTCATCTAGAAAAAATAGGGGCTAAACTAACTCAATTGACTGAAGAACAGGCGGATTATATTGGAGTTCCGCAAGAAGGGCCATATAAGCCCGAGCATTATAGGTATTAAGATTTTTCTAGATTCCATGGTTCACGCATTTTCCGTGAAAGCATGGATTCTCCC
>JASLJT010000366.1:0-3830 GCA_030747955.1 Verrucomicrobiales bacterium
ATCTTTAAATGTCAGGATCAGTCCCTTCATTTTCATCGAATTTACCTGTAATTGTCATGTCTACTCTAGGTAAGGGCGGGCCTCCTGACAGTGGTTCAACGGCTCGTAAGGATGCCTATATATTCTTTTTTGAGCCTGATCCCGAGACGGGAAGAACTACTCTGACGCAGGCTCCGCAGATAACGACACGCTCAGGTGTTAGAAAGCGTGGGTCCAGCTCTGCGGGTTGGCCAAAGTATGGAATGTCTGTAGAGACTTGGAACGATGGCGACGATGAGGACAATAACATTAAGCCTTTCGGTTTTGCCCGGGAAGCTGACTGGATCTTTAATTCCCGTTATCAATTTGACCGTGCCTTGATTCGGAATCCTCTCATCTATGAAATTAGCCGAAGCATTGGTCGTTACGCGGCCAGGAGCAGGTTCGTTGAATTGTATAATGATGTGAGCGGTAATGAACTCAATGATTCTGATTATTTTGGTGTCTACTCACTCATGGAAAAGATCGAGGCTGATCCGAACAGGGTCGAAGTGAATCGGCTCATGCCATGGGACAATAGTGGTGAGGAGATAACGGGCGGGTACATTTTTAAGCGCGACAGAAATGATGCGGGAAGTCCCCCAACTTACAGCGTTGCTGGTGCGGGTGGATCTTTGATTCCTCATGATCCGGGCGGACGGGAAGTCACTAGCCAGCAAAAGTCCTACATTCAAAATTATCTCAATGAGATGAATTCGGCACTACTCAATAGGCCTAGTGGTATCAATACCAAAACAGGTAAACACTTCAGTGAATATATGGACATCGGCTCATTCATTGACCATCAATGGTTAAATACTTTGGCCATGAATGTGGATTGGGGCCGATTGAGTGCCTATTACCATAAGGATAGGTCAGGTCTAGTGAACGCTGGTCCTATCTGGGACTTTGACAGAAACATGGGTTCTGAGGACGGCAGGGATGCGAATCCAAGGACATGGGACGGGAGCGGAGACTCAAGCAAGACCTGGTACGACGGCAGGTACCCATGGTTCGGTAATTTGATGGGGCCTAACTCTAACCCTGCGTCGGCTCACTATCCTGACGTCCGACAGCAACACACAGACAGATGGTTTGAATTGAGACAAGGAGGATTTTCCACTGAAAGTATTCATGCAATCATTGACAGGATGGCGGGAGAAATTGAAGAAGCGCAGGCCAGAAGCTTCGCCAAGTGGACATCGGCCAGACCTAACGGAGGAACATTTGCTGACAGGGGGCTGAGAGGCTGGGAAGCTGAAATTTCTCACTTGAAGGGTTGGATGCAGACCCGAGTCGAGTGGATCGATGGGCAACTTTCAAAATTTAGCCCGCCTGATTTTTCTAAGCCCGGAGGAGTTGTTCCTTCAGGGTTTGAAGTCATTATGAGTTCACCGAACGCTCAGGTTTACTACACACTGGATGGCACTGATCCGAGAGTCGAAGGGGGAGCCGTTGCCGTGGGATCCATTCCATTTGAGGGAGGCCCCATTGATGAGGTTCTCATTTCTAGTGAAACGAGCTGCAAATACTATGTTCCGACCGATAATTCACTAGGCTTGACCTGGACAAAGGAATCCTTTGACGATGGGCAATGGGCAGTAGGAGCCAATGGTATGGGATATGAAAGTGCTGGAGGGCCCCTTGAGCCCTTCGCTGTCACTAACCTGTACGAATTAATGAGATCTCCGGGAAGATCCTCCTCAGTCTATATCCGCTACGAGTTTGATTTTGAGAATCTAGAAAACATCAACACATTGACTCTACGCGCCATGGTCGATGATGGCTTTGCTGCTTTCTTAAACGGGCAAAAAGTCGTGAGTTTCCAGGCCCCTGATGAGCTTTCCTTTGATTCGAGGGCGACAAAGTCGAGGCTCGATTCGCTTGTTATCAGGGAATCTTCATTGCCTAGCTTTGACCTAATGGAATTCAAGGAACTCCTTCGCAAAGGAAAGAACGTACTCACTGTGCAGGCCATGAATACTTCTGCCGGTGGTTCTGACTTCCTTTTCCGAGCTTACCTCGATGTTAACCATACCGTCACTTCGACTCCTTTAATTTTGAAGGAATCAGCAGTCGTAACAGCTAGGGCCTTTGATGGTAATTTGTGGAGTGCGCCTTCCCAGGAAACGTACGTGATCGGAGACGCGGCAGTGAATGAGAATAATCTGGTCGTTTCTGAATTTATGTATCGCCCACCTCAGGAGACAGATGAAGAGGATTTGCTTGGTTTCACTAAGCGCGATGATTTCGAATTCATTGAATTATTAAATATTGGCAAGAGTCCCGTTTCTCTTCTTGGATCTGCTTTTACAGATGGAATCGATTTTGATTTTAATAATGCGTCTAAATCAATGGTTGGATCCGGAGAGAGAGTGCTTCTAGTTAAAGATGCTGCCGCATTTGCTCATCGGTACGGCGAGGTCGTCGCAGCTAAGATTATAGGTGAATTTGAAGGTAGTACAGGACTCAGTAATGACGGTGAGACAATGACGATCAGTGGAGCTGATGGGAAAGCGATCCGTACCTTCACCTATAATGACAAGGAACCTTGGCCCGAAGGTGCTGACGGTGATGGATATAGCCTTGAATTGATCTCTCCAGATTCTAACCCGGATCACAATGACGCAACGAGCTGGAAACTAAGTTCAGTGGTTGGTGGTTCTCCAGGCGAAGATGGGACTGTTGCAGAGAAAGATACTGATGAAGATGGGTGGTTTGATGCGACGGAGATATTTTTTGGGAGTTCACCAACTGAGCCTGGTAGTGCTCCTCGATTCCAGTTAAAGTCTAATGTTTTAGATGATGGACAGGTGCAATTTATGTTCCCGGCGGAGTTGGGATCCCAGTACGTTATTCAGACATCGGATGATCTTCGAACATGGATTACTCTAGAGAAGCTAATCCTTGGTAATGGCAACATTGTGACGGAAAGATTCTCAGTGTCCAATAAGCGTCACTTCTATAGAATAAAGAAGCAGTAAGCTATTACTTGGATTAATTTAGTTCTTACCGTTGCGACTAAGTCATCAACGGTTGGATTCAAATTAAAGTTAGAATATCCTAAGCTTTGTCGCGGATATGAATCCATGCATGAACGTGCGGATCTCCACGGAAGAAGCATATCATTGATGGGCCTTCAATCTGCCAGACGTCCCATACCTTGTCCTTGCCAACGTCTTCCTTCTCAGAAAATGCCATGTGCAAGTGATCAAAGCCAGCGTCATCAACAAGCTTGAGGGCTTCTTTAGCATCTTTAGAACGGTAAGGTGCCAGAATGTCGACTAATGTTTCACGGACCTTGCCTTTTTGGTCAGCTGTGAGTTCAGTCAATGGTATCCCTTCGAGGCCTTTCTTCTTTCCGGTCAATTCAACAGTCTTGGTAGCTTCCTCGTCCCTGCACTCATCGATGAGGGCAATCTTGCGCTGTTTGCCGTCTAGCATCTGGAATACTTCATTGGCACGCTTTGCCTGATACCAATAGGCGTTTCCAGGATGGTCTGGCTTTTCAACGAAACCATCAGCCGCGTGTCCATAGAAGATGGGGCCACCAAATGCAGCGCCTTCAACAGAATCACCGTCGCAACGCCGTGTGCAGTGACGTCCGGTAAGAACAAATTCGAACTTTCCAGTTCCTGGCTTGCCGAAGAGGGCAATTGAGGAGTCTCCAAAACCTGCCTGACCACTGTCATGGACGACCTGATCGTAAACGGCCTTAGCGTATTGTTCGCTGTGAAGGCCCATAAAAATTTCTTTTACCAGGGCCTGCTGATCCGGGGTGTAATCTTTGCCGAGACGGGGCTTGGTGATGT
>JASLJT010000367.1:0-5538 GCA_030747955.1 Verrucomicrobiales bacterium
AAGTGAGTTGCGTTGATTGAGGCTGAAAGCGAAGTTTAAAGGAATGTCTGATTTAGATTCAACGAGGGTAGCTGTAGTAGGTGCTAGCGGATATTCTGGCGCTGAACTGATTCGTATTTTGTTGGGCCATGAATTAGCGGAGCTAGTTTGTGTGACTTCGCGTGTTGAGTCTGGGCGTAAGTTATCAGAAGTTTTCCCTAGATTTAGAGGAGTCGAAGTTGCTGATAAGCTTGAATTCATAGAGCCTGATATGGGTCTTATTATTGGGAGTGGAGCAGAGGTGGTTTTTTTGGCACTTCCTCATGGTGTTGCTGCTGAGTATGCGGGACCTTTGGTCGATTCAGGACTCAAAGTGATAGACTTAAGTGCTGATTTTCGGATTTCAGATCCTGAGGTCTATGCAGACTTTTATGAAGCTGATCATCCTGATCCGGTTCGACTCTCTGATGCCGTTTACGGATTGCCCGAAATTAGGCCTAACGAGATTGCTGAAGCAAAGTTAGTGGCCTCTCCGGGCTGTTATCCAACGAGTATCATATTACCTTTGATTCCAATTCTTCAGGAAGGCCTTATTGATGATTCCTCCATACATGTTGTCAGCATGAGCGGAACCAGCGGGGCAGGTAAGAAAGCCGATGCGGCGTTACTCTTTGCAGAGTGTAATGAGAGTGTCAGGCCCTATTCAGTTCCCAAGCATCGTCATTTAAGTGAAATAGAACAGGAACTGTCACTTGCTGCCGGTAATAATGTGACCATATCCTTTACGCCTGTACTCGTGCCTGTCACAGCCGGTATATGTTCAATCATTTATGCCACGTCCAGGGATGGATCCCGTAATGATGATGTGAAGGGAGCCTTGGAAAACAAGTATTCAGAGGCGCCCTTTGTAAGACTCTTGGGTGAGAGCTCCCCTCCTGATACAAAAAATGTTACTCAGACAAATTTTATAGATATTAGTTGGTCATATGATAAACGAAGTGATCGTTTCATCTTAATGAGTGCAGAGGATAATTTGATTAAGGGCGCATCAGGTCAGGCAATACAAAGCTTTAACTTAATGTGTGGTTTTGATCAGACCACTGGACTTGTTATATAATAATGAGCTGAAGTTAAGTTTGTTCTGTTCAAAGGATTGAAGGAAATTTGATTAAATAGAGTCGCGAATGGCAGAAATAATAACAAAACTACGTACTGCGAGGTTACCATTTGGTTTTCGGGCAGCAGGTATCTCCAGCGGAATTAAGGAGAATGGATCCAAGGACCTTGGTGTAGTGGTTTCTGATTTTCCGACTGTCTCGGCTGCGACATTTACGACGAATAGGATAAAGGCGGCGCCGGTTAGATTATCACAGCGCCATCTGAGGCACGGTGACATTCGTGCTTTAATTGTAAATAGTGGCAATGCAAATGCCTGTAATGGTAAGCAAGGATTCAATGATGCTAAATTGATGACCCAATTTGCTGCATCTTCCCTAGGATTGGATCCTCGTCAGATCTTTGTTTGTTCGACCGGAATCATTGGGTATCCACTTCCCGTTGAAAAAGTGCAGATAGCTGCTCCTGAGATGGTAAAAAAATTAAGAGTCTCCGGATGGAAGGATTTCTCCCAATCGATAATGACTAGCGATAAAGTGAATAAAGTAAGTTCTTTTAAAACTTTAATTGGTGGCAAGGAGATTACCATCACGGGCACTGCAAAGGGTTCTGGAATGATAGCACCTAACATGGCGACGATGCTTGCTTTCTTCGTGACTGATGCCGCGATATCAGAAAATGACTTGCGTGAACATACTAAGCGAGCGGTCAATGACACATTTAATTGCATTAGCGTTGATGGCGATATGAGTACCAATGATACTGTTCTTGTTTTGGCCAATGGCACTGCTAAGAACCGTCAACCCAGAAAAGGATCTAAAGATTCAAATCGTTTCGGTGATGCGCTTAAGAACGTAATGTTAGACCTTGCAAAGCAACTCGTTCGGGATGGAGAAGGGGCAAGTAAATTTATAAGGATAGAGGTTGAGGGAGCTTCTTCAGATTTGGATGCTAAAAGAGTGGCAAGGGCTGTTGCTGAATCTTCTCTAGTTAAGTGTTCATGGAATGGATCGGACCCGAACTGGGGAAGAGTCATTGATGCTGTGGGATATTCTGGAGCGAGAGTCGATGAGAATAAGGTGGATATCTATTTCGGTCCATTGGCAGCAGCCATTAATGGCATTGTGGCCCCGACTCCAATCGGTAAATTAAAAGCTCAAGTATCTAAAAAAGAATTTACATTACGCATTAATCTTAACATTGGAAAAGGAGTGCACAGGGTGTTTACTTCTGATTTGTCAGAAGAATATGTCGCATATAATAGGCTTGAATATGCGTTAAAGATTCAGGGGCGTTGATTCTATCCGTTACTATAGTAGACTGTATAGGTTCCTGCGTCTAAGGTTGGCGTGGGATTTTCTTTTTATAGATCATAAGATGTCCGAGCATTCAGAATCATTAAGGGAGCATATTGACAAAGCAGCAACGCTTGTTGAGGCATTGCCCTATATTCAGAAGTTCAGGGGAAAGTGCTTCCTTATAAAATTAGGGGGGTCTGCAATGGAGAATCCTGACTTACTTGATGCTTTATTAAGAGACGTGGTTTTGCTTGAAGCTGTGGGTATTAATCCGATTATTGTTCATGGTGGGGGCAAGGCAATATCTGAGGCGATGGAAAGTTCCGGAATTGAGCCCAAATTCATTTCCGGGCAAAGATTCACAGATCAAGAATCGATACAGATAGTTGAAGACACTCTAGGAAAAAAGGTGAATTCTAATCTCGTAAGGTTAGTGAAATCACATGGAGGTAAAGCTATGGGGATTTCAGGGACCTCGGTGTTTCTATCAGATAGGATGCTAGGAATGACTGAGGATGGTCAGGAAGTGGACCTTGGTTATGTGGGAAGTGTTAAAGAATGCAGTGTTGAGGGTTTGCAAGAATTGATTCTCAAAGAGACTATCCCGGTAGTTTCTCCGTTATCAAAAGAAGAGTGTTCCGGGAATACGCTGAACACGAACGCGGATCTAGCTGCTAGCGCTTTGGCTGGAGCCATGCACGTAGCTAAGCTAGTATATATCAGTGATGTTTTGGGAGTGATGAGAGACCCGAATGTAAATGAAAGCTTGATTCATAGCATTGGTTGCTCGGAGGTTGAGACTCTTGCAGATGAAGGGGTCATTAGCGGGGGAATGCTTCCTAAATTACGTTCTGCTGTTGAAGCTATAGGCTCAGGTGTGGAAAAGGTTCATCTGATAGATGGAAGGATACCTCATTCATTACTTTTGGAGATCTTTACGAATACAGGAGTTGGTACAGAGATAATTCCATGAGCCAAGAAGAATATAAATCAACTGTTGATCTTTATAATCAATATGTGGCACCCACTTATGGGAGGTTTAATATTTGTCCTACACGAGGAGAAGGAGTTTTTCTTTGGGATGAAAACGGAAGAAAGTTTTTAGATTTTAGTGGAGGAGTTGCAGTGAATTCTTTAGGTCATTCGCCTCCGGATTTGCTTAAGGTAATATCTAACCAAGCAGCTGAGCTGGTTCATTGCTCTAACCTTTATCAGCACAGGGGGCAGGCAGAATTGGCTCGTTTACTTACAGAGGAGGTCGTTAGAATTAATGGAAAGTGTTTTTTCTGTAATAGCGGGGCTGAAGCAAATGAAGGTCTTATTAAACTTGCCCGAAAATTTGGTGAAATTTCACCATCAACTAATGGAGAACCTAGACGTGAGATAGTGAGTTTTAATGGTTCTTTTCATGGGCGAACTACTGGAGGCATGGCAGCCACTGGTCAGGAGAAAATCAGGTCTGGTTTTGGTCCGTTGATGGGAGATTTTAAGCATTTGCCGTTCAATGATGTGTCTGAACTAATTAATGGGGTAAGCGATAATACTGCGGCTATCCTCATGGAGCCGATTCAAGGAGAAGGAGGAATTAAGGTCGCTTCACCAGAATTTTTATCTGCAGTACAAGAGATTTGCCAAACCAGAAACATTTTATTGTTTTTTGATGAGGTTCAATGCGGGATTGGCCGATGTGGTGACTTGTGCGGATGGAGAATGATATCTAATGATTCGGAAATAAAACCTGATGCAATATCATGGGCAAAGGGATTGGGTGGGGGATTTCCTATAGGAGCAATATGGATAAGAGACAAAATTGTTAAAGACTCATTGCTCTGTGATTTATTAGGGCCTGGAACTCATGGTTCAACTTTTGGAGGATCTCCGTTAGTCAGTTCAGTTGCATCAGCAGTAGTTAGAAAAATTATTGATGAGAATATTTGTGACGATGTAATAAAGATGAATGCAATGATCAATCGAGAGGTGCAATCGCAACCGATACCGTTTATTACTGAATTGCGGGGCCTTGGTCTTATGCTTGGATTTCAGATTGATGTTAATACAATTAATGGGATAGGGAATTTTCAAAAAACTGATAAAACACCAGCTCTTTTTCTCGTTGAGTTGTTGGCGGAATCAGGTTTACTGACTGTTCCTGCTGGTCCAGATGTTGTTAGGTGGCTTCCTCCTCTCATTGTGAAGGAAAACGATATAATGGAAGCGCTGGGAATTATGAGAACTGTTTTTGAGGAGATTAACACATGAAAAACTTTCTTTCTATCGAGGAATGTAGCCGAGCAGGAATTGAAGAACTTGTTGAATCTTCGATTTTATTAAAAGAGGCAAGGCATAATAGGGATTTTTCTAGTAGACCCTTACTGGATCAATGTTGGGGTATTATTTTTAGTAAAGCTTCTACCCGAACTCGAATTAGTTTTGAAGTTGGAATAAGGGAGCTAGGAGGTTCTGCCATGTTTTTATCTCCTAGGGATTTACAGCTTGGTAGGGGCGAGCCGATTAAAGATACTGCGCGTGTAATGGGCAGGATGCTTCATGGAGCTATTATCAGGAATGACTCGCAGGTCGAAGTTGAGCAATTCGCAGAGTTATCAAATATTCCGACGATCAATGCTCTCACTGATCAAGAGCATCCGTGTCAGATCATAGCAGATTTACTTACTGTTCGGGAAAGTCTTGGAAGTTGGGAAGGTAAGAAAGTGGTTTTTCTAGGTGATGTTAACTGTAATGTCGCGCATTCTTGGGTTTGGGCGGCAAAGCATTTAGGATTTGAACTTGTGCTATCTGGCCCCTCTGAAATTTGTTCGCCTGAGAATTATCTCGAGGAATTAGATTGTTCTAATGTTTCTTTTGTGGAGGATCCATTTGTTGCCGTTGCAGATGCGAATGTGCTTTATACTGATGTTTGGGTAAGTATGGGGATGGAGGATGAAGCGACTAAGAGAGAAGGTGCTTTCACTGATTATCAAATTAATGAAAAGATCATTAATTTAGCGGATTCAAATGTTATGGTCATGCATTGCTTGCCGGCTTATAGAGATAAAGAGATAAGTGAGAGCACTTTTGAAGCTCATGCAGAAACAATATTTTCTCAGGCTGAGAACCGTTTGCATGCTCAGAAAGCAATAATGAA
>JASLJT010000368.1:0-3834 GCA_030747955.1 Verrucomicrobiales bacterium
TCAAAGAAAATAAAACCCAAAGTGGTCCTCGGCCCGGATCCGGACGGAGAAGGCCCAGCAGAAGTGGCACTAACCGACCCCAGAAAACTGGCTTCGGATTCATCGGTTCTGGCTTTTGTTAACACTAATCCATGGGACAGTTTTCCTAATGATAAAGGGAAAAAGAACAGGAACTGGTACCCTGGACAACCGGTCGATATTCATGGCCTAGCTGGTACTCAGGGGAAAATGCGTAGTACAACCGCACCCGGAAATACGTCCGTGTGGTTTGACGCTCAAAGTAGCGTTCACTTTGGACACGGGCCTGAGGATAAGCCCGAAGAGGCCACTACCGGATTCCAGCTGATCCTCTCGAAAGGCAAGCTCACGGTCGGGGAAGGAGGACCCCGGCACCCACGAACTTCAATAGGCACTGACGAGAAAGGGGAAATTCTATGGCTCGTAGTAGTGGATGGAAGACAAAAAGGTTACAGCGAAGGAATGAATATGCATGAGCTTGCAAATGTCATGAAGGACCTGGGTTGCTGGAGTGCAACGAACATGGATGGGGGCGGAAGTAGCGTGATGGGGCTGATCGATAAAGACGGTAAGATGAAAATCATGAACAGCCCCTCGGATAGATTTTTAGGCATAGTGAGGATCCGGCCATTACCAATGATTCTTACCATCACAAAAAACCAAAAATAGAAAATTAATTTATATGCACCGTATTCTAACTTTATTCTGCGGCCTTCTATTATCGCCTTTTCTGGCCCTACCGATCTTTGCCGAAAAGCCCAATATTATATTCATATTAACTGACGATTTAGGTTACGGAGACGTAGGGGTTCTTTTTCAAAAACAACGCGAAGGGGTTCAAATCAAGACCCCCGAATTGGATCAAATGGCCATGAACGGCACCATAATGAACCGGCATTATTGTCCTGCTCCCATTTGTGCTCCTTCTAGAGCTTCTTTGATAACGGGAATGCATCAGGGCCATTCGAACGTCCGCAATATGCAATTCGACAAGGCCATAGAAGATAACTGGAACTTTGCCAATACTCTGCAAAAGGCGGGTTATTACACTATACATCTGGGAAAGTACGGCTTGCAGGGATGGGGACATTCGCCGGAAAAATGGGCCGGCTATCCAACTAAGCGAGGATTCGATTATTTTTATGGTTATGTGAGGCATGTTGATGGGCACCAACATTATCCGGCCAATTTCTGGAAGCTTGGAGATAATAAGTCTCATCAGCAGAAAAAACAGGTATGGGAAAATAATACTGAAGTCTCTGCAGGTCTGGACAAATGCTACACCACTGATTTGTGGACCGCCAAAGCGAAACAAATGATAATTGAAGAAACTAAGAATAATCCTAAGCGACCATTCTTCATGTATTTGGCCTATGATACGCCTCACGCTGCATTGCAATTGCCTACCGTTGCCTATCCGGGTGGAAAAGGAGTGAATGGCGGACTCAAATGGTTGGGACGGTCCGGAAAAATGATCAATACTGCGGAGGGAACCATAGATCATTATCGTGATCCTCATTATACGGATAAGGACATGACGGATTTGGCTGAAAGGTTCGCCACTTCCATTACCCGAATAGATCATTGTGTAGGAGATCTATTACAAACCCTTAAAGACCTTAAAATTGACAAAAATACCATTGTCATATTCTCCTCGGACAATGGCCCCCATAGGGAATCCTATATAAAGGGAAAGAGGTGGAGTCCTTCGGTCTTTCAATCGGCCGGCAAATTCAAAGGTTCAAAGGGATCATCCTATGAGGGGGGCCTCAGAGTACCAACATTTGCGTGGGGCCCTTCTAGGATAAAGGCAGGTCAAAAATCAAATGCTCCTTCCCAGTTTCATGACTGGATGGCAACATTTTGTGATTATGCTGGCGTCAATGCGCCTGCAAGAATTGATGGTGTATCATTAGTCCCAACCCTTAACCAAGTAGGCAAACAGAAGAAAGGTATCGTCTATGTCGAATTCAATAATCAGCAAGGACTATATCTGGACGGGTACAAGGGTCTGCGAATGAAAGCCACCGGTCACGCAGTTGATTTTGAAATTTTCAATACCCTTGATGATGGGCCTGAATCAAAAAATCTCGCTGGAACAAATGTGAATTTCAATCGCTTACAAAAGAGAATGAAAAATGAAGTTCTAAGGATAAGAATGCCAAATAAGCATGCAAAAAAATCCTATGACGGCGAATTGGTGCCCGGACTTGATATTAGTAAGAAGAATTTACGTAATGGTGTCGGAGTAAAGACTTACCTTGGTAAATGGGACTGGGTCCCCGAGTTTACTCAAATGAGCTCCGAAGCCAGTTCTTTTGAAAAAAATATCGATGTGGAATCTCTGCCTGCTGAAAAAAATGCTGGTTTATTGTTCTCCGGATACATTCATATTCCAGAACCCGGTGACTGGAAATTCCACTGCGAGGCATCAGGCGGCTTGATATTTAAGATACACAACAAGTTGGTCATCGATGGAGATTATAAATACGATGGAACGGAAATCAGCACGACTTTGAAATTGGATCAGGGCATTCATCCTTATCGCTTATATTATAAGACGTCTTCTAACAAACCGTCACTTGGCCTTCAATGGGAAGGTCCCAGCGTCGCCAAAGGTTCGATTCCTGCCAATGCCTTACTTGTACAAGGTGAACAAAAGCGTTAGAAGAAATAGGCCAGTCCTGAGGGAATGATCTGGCCCGAGAAGCCTTGAACTTCCTAATAGCAATAAATCCATATGAAATATCTTCTCTTACTCAGCGGTCTTTTTTTATCGCCCTTTTTTAATTCCCCGCTCTTTGCCGATAAGCCCAATGTCATTGTCATTATGGCTGATGACATGGGATGGGAATGCGTGAGTGCGTATCGTAATCTAATTACAAAGTACAATTACCCCAAGGCCAATTCGGGAGAAAAAGATCATTACTCGACTCCGCACATTGACAAACTAGCGACTACCGGGATGCGCTTTGACCATGGCTATTCACAGCCCATCTGCACCCCATCACGAGTTCAGATCATGACCGGCATTTATAATCAACGAAATTACGTGAAGTTTGGTCTGCTGGATCCAAAGGCCAAAACTTTCGGCAATGTAATGAAAGGAGCCGGGTACAGAACCTGTGTCGTCGGCAAGTGGCAGCTCGAAGGTGGCTTTGACGGGCCCAAAAATTTCGGCTTTGATGAGCACTGTCTCTGGCAACTCACTCGTCGGCCGGCCCGCTATCCTAGCCCGGGAATGGAGGTTAACGGTAAAGAAATCGATTATCCAGGCAAGTACGGTCCGGACATTGCCAGTGATTATCTTTGTGATTTTATTGAGCGCAATAAGGACCGGCCATTCTTCGGATATTACCCCATGATTCTTCCGCACTGGCCATTTGAGCCAACGCCCGACTCTGAGGATTGGGATCCAAAATCGGAAGGAGCAGAGACCGGCAATCTAACTCAAAAAAATCCCAAGTACTTCCGCGAAATGGTTTCTTACGTGGACAAAATCATCGGCAAGATTGTGGCAAAGATCGAAGAACAAAAGTTAACCGAAAAGACGATGATTATCTTTACCGGTGACAATGGAACTGCCGTCAGCGTGACAGGTGTTATGAATGGGCGTAAGATAAAAGGTGGCAAGGGAAGTACCCCAGATTCGGGAAATCATGTGCCTTTCATTGTAAGTTGGCCAGGCACTATCGGTGCGGGTAAAACGACCAAAGCCATCGTTAACTTTAGTGATATTCTTCCTACGATCGCGCAGGTAGCTGGTGCAGAGATAAAGCATGAAATTGATGGGATCAGCTTTCTGGGACACCTCAA
>JASLJT010000369.1:0-5398 GCA_030747955.1 Verrucomicrobiales bacterium
TCCTCATTCAGGTAAACAAGCTGAGAGGAACTTGATGCGTTAATGTTTGAAGGGACTGGCAAGACGATACCGATCTTAGGTTTAAGATCCACTTCAATCGTCAGCTTTCTAGGTTCGTCAGCCTCTTCGTCACCTGCCCAGGTAATTTCAACCAAAGAAGGCGTTATCTTTGTAACTATTAAATCGTCAGTCTGTTCATTAATGAGCTTTGGTATTTTCCTACCCTCAACAAGAATTACTCCACCCAATTGCACCTTATAACCATGAGCCCCTTTTGCCACACCACTCACGTGCAATTTATCCAAAACAGACCGAATCTTAGCCTCTTCAGTCTGCGAATCAGCGCCAGAGATTATCTGCTCTTCTTTTGCTCTTATTGCAAAAGGATTTCGTTCCTTTGATACGAGTAAATGTCCTTTGAGTGCATCTTTCTTTTTCTTGGGCAAGACCCCAAAGCCATCGGCACTTTTAGTTATACTGCCAGAAGACAAAAGATCGACTGACGGAATATCAGCCATAGTTGATCGCAAAAGAAAAATAATTAGAAATATTGTAGTTAATTGAAATGCCCTCATAACTTTGTCTTCTATGCTTGAGAATCTTTTCCGTTCTCTGAATCTATTATTGGAATATCAAGTGATAACTCCATTTTTATATCATTCCCCGATTGTCCCTTGGATAACTTACAATTAGATACACGTATAGCTGGTAAGCTACCCTCAAGATCTGCCAACCAATTCAAAGTCTTTACGTAATCATCTTCGAAAACTAATTTCGCATTTAAAGTTTTAGGTATAGTGCCACCCTTCACATAATCAACCGTTTCATAGACCTGTGATAAAGTAATAATCCCAGCTTGCTTTATACGAAGATTAATTAATGCCTCTCCGAACTGTGCATTCTTTGCCTGCCTAATATAAGGCTCCCATTGATTTAAATATTCTCTAGAATCTATAGTGTTATTCTTTAGAATAACCATTTTACGCTGCTCCGCGCTTCGAGCGAAAACAGCCCCATCAAATGCCGTTCTAGACATTTCCTCAGCGTCGCGAGCTAACCGCAACTTCTTGTAGGAAGCATTTGTCCAATGCCCCATTAACAGAATAAATAGCCCGAGAGCCAAACAGCCAAAATGTTTATTATTCATTATTGTTCAAACTTAAGTTGTTGTTCTTGTTGCCAACTTTTTGCCAAATTAAAGTTGCCTGGTAATCAACCTGCCCTCCCTGACCCGACGTTTGATTTGCTGAATATGCACGATATCCAAGGCCATTAATTGCCGATAGAGTTGAATCCAATTGCTTCTGACCCCCATTAACAAAATCTAATCCGATTCTAATCTGATGAGGGTTTTCCATGTCCCTAACTAGAGACAATTCCTCAATAGAACTCTTGACGCCCATACTGCGCGCTACTCCAACAGCTAAAGGCTGAATCTGCCTAGACCCCTCGACCCAATCATACACATCCTTGGCACGACGATCCTCATCTTTGATTAATCCAATCTGCTTCTCAGTTTCTGACTTTCTCAAAGTCTCTTCCTCAATTTTCCCCTGCCACTCAACCTTTGCAGCTTCTGATTCTTTTATCTTAAAGAAAAACAAAAGATTCAAAGCAATTGCCGCCACACAAGAAATACAAAACATTACAGGAACCAGAATAAGAAGCCTCGGCAACGGCCTTGTTATATCTTGCCGCTCAGTCTTTATGTCATGAAAAGGTTTGGCACTCATACTCATTGTCTATTTGTTTTTAAGCAAGCTCCACAAACCATATGAATCGCTCATATCATTTATCCTAACGTTCGGAGCAAGCTCCCTAAGCATTTGGTTAATACCTTCAACTGCCCCATCAGCAGACAAAACGATCTGCGCATTCGAACCCAGATCTTCCACTATGGGAGCAATGATTTTCCTTAAAGGCTCTAAGTCCTTCTGCGCATACAGACTGTTTCTTGACCGTAACTCGATCCACTTTTCTTGGTCGCTTTTCAAAATGCATACCGAACCTTCACAGCAAGTAATTAGAACAATATCACCTAGAGGCTCGGATCCATTCTCATTATAATCCTTTTGAGCTTCAGTTATTTGGTCAAGGGATTCGGAAAGCATTCCATAAATTCCACAACAAATCCTACCGACTTTTAATCCGGAACTCTTAAAAAGAGTTTCTATTTCTTTTATATAATCTTCATCTACGGCTAAAAGTATACTCGAATTAGATTCAGCATTATGTTTTAGCGCATACCTTTTTCCTCGCTCAGACTTCGATCCTAATACCGCCTTAGGATTGGTTCTAATAAGTTCACTCGCTCCATTCTTTCTCGTTAAATTTGTTTCAAGACTTATCACAAACCTATGATTAATAGACACTGCACACCACCCACCATCAGTTAGATCCAGCCAATCGTCACTCATGTCTTGGACAACTTCTTTTACGGGACCGACGACAGAATTTTCTTCTCCAAGGACTCCATCCTTGCTAACGCTCCTCCAACTCACTTCTTCCTTACTAAAATTTAATAATAGCGTCTGCTTATTTGGAAACCTCTTTCTCCAAATAGAGGAACTGTCATCTGGATCAGGGCGAAAAGCAGCAAAGCTAAGTACGTTTGTAATGTCTGATAATTTCATCTTGTCATCTCCAATTCTATTTCTTCTTCATAATGAAGAAATTCATTTACTTCCTCAGAACTAAACCCTGTAGGCTCCTTAAATGTAGGCTGCCACCCTTCCGCAAGACGATCACTTAGACTTGTCTCGAAACTACACATCCCTCGCTTTGCACCCGTCTCAAGCTCCTGATCTAACTTCTTATACTCTCCTCTACGGATCAGATTAGATACCGAATCGTATTGAAGGAGCATTTCGTGCGTAGCAAACCTCTTTCCCTTCTCTTCATCAAACATTAGCCTCTGGCAAAGAATCATTCGTAAAATATCGGCCAAAGTACTCTGAGCACTTTCAACCCTTTCGGAAGGTATCAATTTCAAAAATCGCTGAACTGTCTGAGCTGCACTTGAAGTGTGTAGTGTCGCCACTACTACGTGACCAGTTTCAGCAGCCTGTAAAGCAATCTCGGCAGTCTCGCCATCACGGATTTCTCCAACCATTATTACGTCAGGAGCCTGTCTCAACGACCCCCTAAGAGCTTCTGCAAAATCCTCATCATCTTCCCCAATTTCCCTTTGTGAAATCAACGAAGGAATGCTCTTAGTGGGATAAATATATTCGATCGGATCCTCGAAAGTAATGAAATGTTCACGTCGGCGAAGTGCCCTATGTAAATTTAAAGAGGCGATCGTAGTTGTCTTTCCTGAACCTGTAGCTCCGCAAATCAAAAAGAGTCCATTCTTCGCCTGCAAAAAAGCTTTAACTGCTGCATTCGGAACCCGAATATCATCACATGAAGGAATTTCAGTGGGCAAGAGACGCAGCACCCAGCGATATCGCCCTCTACTTACCATTTTATTAACACGAAAACGGCAATTGCCTATCATTAGAGCATAATCTGAACAACCTGGAATTACCGGACTTTCTTGATCAGGTTGATATATGAAATGATCAAATAGCAACTCCCCATTTTGCCTATAAACAAGAGGCTCCCAAGGAGTAATGTAAAAATCCGAGATACCCTCTCCCTCAGCCAACTCAATTAGCCTTTGTCCTAACGGACATTTGTCTGTTACTCCTTCCATTTGTGTGGTGATTCCGCGGTTATAAAAATAGCGTCATTCAATCAAAAGACTCTTTTCCTCCTTGTTATTTATTTTTATCTTGTTGAATTAATCGAAGTGATTTCTAAATCATTATTCTCATAGCCAGAAAACATAGAGCCATCCTTCATTAGCCTAACTATCCCGACACGCTCCTGAGATCCGAATCTTCTAAAAGATCCTAACACAACACTTCCTCCATCACGCAATGACAGAACTCTAGTCACTGGACCGTCCGCGCCAGCACCTGGATCAAAAGCATTATAGAGCGAACCGTTTCGGTTAAGAACAGCAACTCCATTCATTTCCCTGCTACCAACTTTAGTGAAATCACCACCTAGTAGTATCCTTCCATCCTTTTGAATGACTGCGCTGCTTATCTCTCCATTGATACTCTCAGGAACAAAACCTGAATCCACAGATCCATCTTTTAATAAACACTTAAGCTTACCGGGAAAGTTACCCACAAGAAGAATTCTCCCATCCTTCAGAACTAATGCCTGCTGAATTGAACCTGATGGAGAAGCGTACCCTCTGGAGGCCGTAAAATTTTCATTAATTCCTGCATCAGAATCAAGCAATGCCAGCCGAGGTTGAAACGTTTCTCCGTAATAATTGAATTCACCTACAGCAAGGATTCTATCATCTTCAACAAGAGAAACTGAGCGAACCGTCCCATCAAATCCACCAGTAGAATCAACTCGCCACTCTCCGACCCATGTCTTCCAGGGATGGGTCTGCACCCATGTCCTAGTCGTCTTTCCTGGCGGGTCAAACGAAGCATCAATGCTCCCATCTTGATTTAATCTAGCAATTCTTTTTAGAGATGGGTTACCTCCAACGCTCTGAAAACTTCCCCCAATTACTATCTTTCCATCAGACCGTTCGACAATCGAATAAACAGAGCCTCCCTCAACTTGTGAAGAAAATGCAAGGACCTCGCCATCAGCATTCAACTTTGCTAAGCCCAATCTAGCAGCACCATTTATTCTGGTAAATGCCCCCCCGACTAACAAGTTCCCATCAGAAAGCTTTATTAATGCCTTAACTTCTCCATTAGCACCTACCCCAACTCTAAAAGAATCATCAATCTGACCTGTCTTAGTATTTATACGCGCTATATTCTCTGTAGTTTTTACATAAGTTTCCGGGAAATCTCCTGTAATTATAGCTTCACCCTCTGACTTCGCAGATATTGCGAAGACTGAAGCATCAATTGGAAGCTCATCTGGCGAATAACTAGAATCAATTGACCCATTAGCATCAAGCCTAATGAAAGATCCCTTAGGAGATTGCTCATCATTTAGTACATGAAAATTACCACCAACAAAGACCTTATTATCTTGCGCGACATGTGAAGAGTACACCGTCCAAGAATCAATTCCTGATTTCTGAGAAAGATGAAACGAAGAATCATGAGAACCGTCTGAGTTTAATCTGGCCACACTTGTAACTTTATTACCATCGAATTGATCAAATGATCCCCCGATAAAAACCTTGCCACCCTCATAAACATTAACTGTATATACTGGGTCGTTCGCCCCGTCCCCTGGATTGAATAAAGAATCATTCTTACCTGAATCACCTCTTACGCGCGCAAGATGAGTGCGAGACACACCATCATATTTATCAAAGAAACCCCCTATCACTACATCACCGTCACTATCAGTACATACACTCTGA
>JASLJT010000370.1:0-7805 GCA_030747955.1 Verrucomicrobiales bacterium
AAGCTTCTTTTGCAAAATAAACAATATTCTTGGCAGGCCAAGAATATTTACCATCATAGAAAAACCATCCTCCCCCCCCCACTGTCAGAAGTAGCATAAGGGCCATTCTTCTGTAATACCAAAAAGCCACTCGGCAAATAATCTTTTCAGACGATGTCATCAAATACGAATAAATCCTAAGTTTTTAATCTAGCAAGCTCTCACTGACTTGCGAGTTTCTTCGGTAAAGTTTAAGTTTCAAGATAAAGATGAGCTTTGTAAACACATTCGACAATCGCGCTAATTGTCTAATTCCTTCAACAAGAAAGTTTAAACAGCTATTAAACCCAGTAAATACTGAAGAGCTTGAGGAACTTGCACGGATATCAGCGAGTGTCACCAGACAAAATTTTGGGCATACGATGCGGCTATTTGCTCCGCTTTACCTATCAAATGAATGCGTTAACAATTGCACTTATTGCGGATTCTCTCGCAGCAACGCGATACTACGAGTGACGCTGGACATAGATCAAGTTTTGAAAGAAGCCTTACATTTACACTCATTAGGCTTCAGGAGCATCCTCCTAGTCGCTGGAGAGCATCCTAAATTCGTTTCAGAGGGATATTTGGAAAAATGCATCAAAGCAATTCGAGACTTTATCCCTTCTATCGCTCTGGAAGTGGGACCAATGGAAACCTCTGAATACAACAACATGGTTGAGGCTGGATGCGAAACTCTCGTCGTGTACCAGGAAACCTATGAAAGAAACACATATGCAAAACTCCACACTAGCGGACCCAAAAAAGATTTCGATTGGAGGCTAGAGTGCCCCGAAAGAGCATATCGTGGCGGTTTTCGTAGAATAGGCATTGGCGCTTTGTTTGGTTTAAGTGAATGGAAAAACGAAGCGTTGGCCCTAGCATCACACCTCGCTTATCTGCAACAAAATTGCTGGAAGGCTAACTACACAGTTAGCTTTCCTCGTATTCGTCCAGCATCAGGCGGTTTCCGCCCCGACCACAACTTAACCGACAGAGATTTTCTTCAACTCATCTTTGCTTTCCGCATCACATTTCCCGAGGTCGGCATCATCTTAAGCACCCGCGAATCTAAGAGCCTCAGAAACAACTTATCGAAACTCGGAATCACCTCAATGAGCGCTGGCAGCCACACTGAACCGGGAGGATACACAGGTGAAGGAACTGATGACCTTCATTACACAGTTAGAGGAAGGCGCATTGATTTGGATAACAAAATTGATTCAGAATCACTCTGCTCCAAACGATCAGCCACTGAACAGTTCGAAATTAATGATGATCGAAGCCCACACGAAATATGCAAAATGCTCATTGAGAATGGGCTTGATCCAGTATGGAAGGATTGGGATCAATCGATTTTATGCGCCGACTAACAGAATTCTTAAAAGAATCAAATCAATGACGATCACTCTCAACGGCAAAGAAAATAGCAAATATAAAGAACCCATTTTAGTCGATGAGCTCTTATCATGCCTTAATTTAACAAATGCTCCTGTCCTCGTTGAACTTGACGGCACCGCACTTAGAAAAAGCGAATTCTCAACTACAAATATTAATGATGGTGCCATTATTGAAATAATCCAAATCGCAGCAGGAGGATAATCATAAATTTTCAATTCCTAATCTATAAAAATACTGCTACTTTGCATAACGACTTCTAAATGGAAACCACAGACAAAAGGGAATCCACAAATTCCCCAAGCTCATTTCAAAAGCGAACGTTATGGAAAGCCATAACTGGTCTTTCAATGTCTGTTATCGTTATACTAGTAATTAGCGCTGTTAGTATTCTGGGTAAAATATTAAGCGTACTCCAGCCAGTCTTAGTTCCTTTAGCGATTGCAGCTATCCTGTCATATCTGCTAGCGCCTATAGTCAATTGGACTAGAAGACGATTACTAAAAAATGTTAAAAATTCACGAACTTGGGCCATCCTCATTGTTTTCAGCGTCACTTCAATCATTGGACTTCTCGTTGCTTTATCAATAATAATTCCCGCATCTCATGAACTCGGACAACTTTTTGACAAGAAAGCTGAAATTATTGAAAATGCTCAAAAGCAATTAACAAAATTCAATAGCAGCCTTTCATCTCTTGATGACTTTTTCGGAGCGCCTAACAACAATCCATCCTCAACAGAGGAAAACAAATCAGAACAGAGCCAATTATGGAACAAATTTATTAATTGGGCTAACAGCCCTGAAACGACTTCCTCATTAATTCACTTTGTGGGAAAGGCTGCAAACGGTTTCATCGGGGCGCTAGGATATCTGATCGGACTTTTCCTCATTCCCGTTTATTTGTTCTTCTTCCTTAAAGATTCAGCCTTCATTGAAAGATACTGGGACAACTACATCCCTCTCAAGGATTCATCATTAAAAGATGAAATCGTGAGTGTAGTTAAAGAAATAAACGTATACTTCGTTGCCTATTTTCGAGGCCAAGTCGTTGTAAGCTTTATTGATGGTGCGCTTACAGGAATAATTTTAATGGTACTAGGACTAGATTACGCACTAATCATTGGAGTTTCTCTGGCCATTCTTGGCGTAATTCCATTTGTTGGATTTATTCTAACAGCTATCCCCGCATTACTTATAGCAATAGCTCAACAAGATGGCCCCTCGGTTCTCGTTGTATTAGCAGTATTTATCGCCGTCCAGCAATTTGACGGTCTTATCATTCAACCGAAAATAGTTGGTGAATCCGTAGGATTGCATCCATTGACCGTAATCTTTTCTGTCCTCTGCTGGTCTTTGATTATTGGAGGAATGCTTGGAGCATTACTGGCTGTACCACTTACCGCTTCAATTAAAGTTCTATTTCAGCGCTACATATGGGAACGAAAGATCCAAAGCAAGACACCTATAGAAGAACCCATTCAAACTACATAAACCCCATTGTCATAATATTTTGAAGTCAGTTGATACAATTGAAATCACTGCCGAAGTTGAAAAGGCCAGTAAGTGGATCAATCCACTTAGAGAAGAAATGGCCCGCGTTCTAATTGGCCAACATTCACTAGTGGACAGCCTAATAATAGGTCTACTTACCAAAGGGCATCTATTAATTGAAGGAGTCCCAGGACTA
Organism: Verrucomicrobiales bacterium; assembly: GCA_030747955.1. Taxonomy (GTDB): domain Bacteria; phylum Verrucomicrobiota; class Verrucomicrobiia; order Verrucomicrobiales; family DEV007; genus EC70. The sequence goes on from JASLJT010000370.1 coordinate 3,106, forward strand.
GCAAAAACTCTAACAGTTAATGCATTGGCTGGTTGCCTAAATGCCGAGTTCAAAAGAATCCAGTTCACACCAGACTTACTACCTGCCGACGTCATCGGGACACTCATTTACAGCCCTCAGAACGGCGAATTTTCACCAAAACTAGGGCCGGTTTTTACCAATCTTTTACTGGCCGACGAAATCAACAGAGCACCAGCTAAAGTTCAAAGCGCACTCCTAGAAGCTATGCAAGAGCGTCAGGTCACTATCGGAGACACTTCATATGAATTGCCCGATCCCTTTCTAGTAATGGCCACTCAAAACCCATTAGATCAAGAGGGCACGTACCAACTTCCTGAAGCTCAGCTCGATCGGTTCCTACTAAAAGTAATAATCGATTACCCTAAACCCGATGAAGAAAGATCAATTCTAGAACGCATGGGTAATTCAACAATCAATTTAAAAACAAATCAAATACTCTCAAAAGAACAGATAACCGAATCCAGAATAACAACTGATTCAATCTATATTGATGAAAGCATCAAAGATTATATCATCTCATTAGTTGTATCCACTAGGGAACCAGAAAAGATTGATAAGAATCTCAAATCTTATATCCGATGCGGAGCCTCTCCTAGAGCAACCATAAATCTTACCTTAGCCTCAAAGGCTAACGCCTTTATTCAAGGCAGAGGATTCGTTACACCCACTGACGTCAAAAAAGTTGCTCCAGAAATCCTTAGACATAGGATTTTATTAACATATGAAGCCGAGGCAGAACAGATCACTACTGACCAGATCGTCAGTCAGATATTAGAGGGCGTCCCTGTCCCCTAATCTAATGGACGAACTGACCGAGATATTAAAAGAAGCTAGGCGCATCGAAATTCGTGCCAGAGGTATGGTTTCAAATGAATTTAGCGGAGAATACCGCAGCTCTTTCAAAGGCAGGGGCATCGACTTTCACGATTTACGTGAATACACACACGGCGATGACGTTAGATCAATTGACTGGAACACTACAGCTAGGACTGCAGAGCCATACGTTAAACAGTTCATCGAAAGGCGGGAACTGAACATATACATTGCGATCGACATTAGCTCCTCCTCCAATTACGGAAGTGTAAAGTTCAGCAAAAGAAAAATTGCAGCGATTATTTCTGCAATATTCTCGCTCAGCGCAGCAAAAAATGGGGACAAGGTAGGACTAATACTTTTTAGTAATACTGTTGAGTTTTTCTCTGCTGCAAAGAAAGGTTCAGCGAACTGCATGAGAATCTTAAGGGAAGTCCTTCTCTTTCCCCACAAAAACAAAGAAAGCAATCCAGCATGTGCGCTTGAGTTCTTACTTAAACACCAAACTCGCAAATCTTTAATTCTACTTGCCTCTGATTTTCTATGCAGTGATTTCGAAAAGTCTTTAAAAGTATCCTCATCAAAAAATGACATCATCGCAATTCAGTTAGTTGACCCTGCTGAACGAGATCTTCCCAGAGTGGGCAAAGTTCGTTTGACTGACCCCGAAACCGGAACGTCTCAAACTGTACAAACACGCTCAGAGAACATTCGTCAGATTTACTCTAATAATAGAGATCTATGGCAAACAAATCTTAATCGAATACTTGAAAGTAATGGCGTTGATAAAATTAGCCTTAGCACAGACAATGAACCAAACATAGAGCTGTCCCTAAGAAAGTTTTTCAAAAAAAGGAAAGTCTAATAACTAATCCTCAAGTATTTCTCTAAACTCATCGGGAGTTTCAGAAGGAAGTTCAATTGCGCCGCCCTCATCAGAACCTTGCTCATTTAATCGGTCAGCCCTTACCCCTGAACCTCTAGGATCACTTAATCCACGAGATTGAGCCGCTTTCATCTTATTTTTTATCCTCTCCTCATCAAAGTCTGTTGTTAACAACTCTGCTGTGAAGTGCGAAAAAAAACCTGATCCCATAAATAAAATAATTGCGACCAATAATACTTCGCCTTTCTTAGGCCTTAGTCTTGGGTTCCTATGTCTTTTAGCAAAAAATATAACAATCCCAAAAAGAAGAACGGATTTAAACCGGGCCCATTTGATTACCATGAAGAAATAGAAGTAGAAATTACGAGCCTAACAAACATGGGACAAGGAATAGCAAGGACTGACGAAAACTGGGTTATCCTAGTCCCTTTCTGTGTGCCTGGAGAAAAAGTAATTGCCCGCATTTATCGCAATCAAAAAAATTACAGCGAAGCAGATTTACTAAGAGTCATTTCGCCTTCTCCTGAAAGAGTTCAGCCAGAATGTAATATTTTTGGATCATGTGGAGGATGCCAGTATCAGCACATCAAATACCTCGAACAATTAAGGTGGAAAAAAAAGCAAGTCGAAGAGCTACTCTTCCACATGGCTGGCATTACATGTAATATAGATGATGTTACCCCATCTCCTCAGAAATATTCTTACCGAACAAAATTAACTCCGCACTTTAATAAACCAAAAGATGGTGATGTCGGACCAATTGGATTTCAACAGCCTGGACGAAGATCACTAGTCGACGTGGAGGCTTGCCCCATTGCACACCAAATCATTAACGACAATCTGCAAGAGATAAGAAAAGACGTCAGAGAGAACGCGGGCACTTACAAAAGAGGATCGACCCTGCTCATTAGGGTCGACTCAAAAGGGAAAATACATACAAAACCAGACTCTATCGCAATTGAAAAAGTAGGCTCCATGGAGTTTCATTTCCCTGCAGGTAGTTTCTTTCAGAACAACGCATCAATACTAGTAGATTTCACTCATTACGTAAAATCAGAAGCAAAATCTTCGGGGCAAAAATATCTTATAGATGCGTATTGTGGCGCCGGACTCTTCTCATTAACTTCAGCCAGTGAATTTGAGAGCGTAATAGGAATTGAAGTCTCTGTGCATTCGATCAAATGGGCTAAGTTCAATGCTAAGATCAATCAAATATCAAACGCATCCTTTCTTGCGGGCAAAGTAGAAGATTTATTCAAAGATGTTGATGTGCCTGGAAATGAAACGGCAGTCGTGATAGATCCCCCAAGAAAGGGCTGTAGCGAAGATTTTCTAAAACAGCTTTTCGCATTCGCACCTGACACAGTAATATACGTTTCATGCAACCCGGCGACTCAAATGAGAGATTTAAAACAATTTCTTAAATCTGGATATAAGCTAAAAAGAGTCATGCCTTTTGACCTTTTCCCGCAAACAAAGCACCTAGAATGCGTTATGACGCTTAGCAGAAATAGTCATTGAGCCGCTAAGCCCTCAAAAGAGAGAGCCAACCCCCAATTAATAACACTCCACCCAAAGGTGTCATCGGACCAAGAAAGGCAAGCTGATAAAGAGCGAGTAAATACAAACTCCCACTGAAGAGGATTATTCCAGTGACAAAACAAAACCACGAAAGCTTATTGAAATTTTTGAGAGAAAACGTAACTACCAATAAGACCACAGCATGAATCAAATGATAAAAGACAGCAGTTTTCCAAACATCAAGATTTCCAGTTCCTTCTAGATTTACCTTCAAAGCATGCGCACCGAACGCGCCCAAAATCACACCGAAAGCACCAATAATAACTACAACTTTCTCCATCCACCCAGATGCGATTCTTAATGAATTATTCTCCCTATTTACCATTGTTTGTGAATATTAAATCAGATTAATTATAACTTGATATCAAAATCATAAAATGACAAAGAAACCAAAAATCACATTTCTAGACTCATCAACAATGGACCCTGGAGACTTGGACCTAAGCCCTTTAAATGAATTTGGCGATTGCAGTTTTCATCAAATCACAAATGAAGAGGAAACGTTAGCCAATATGAAAGATGCCGAAATTGTGATTACCAATAAAGTAAACATTACCTCAAGCATCATCCATCAATCTACAAATCTGAAGCTAATCGTTGTATGTGCTACTGGCGTAAACAACATTGACCTGCACGCGGCAAAGAACGCCGGAATTATTGTCAGTAACGTAGCCAATTACTCCACCCCAATCGTTGCACAACATACTCTTGCGCTTTTACTTAACCTTTGTGCAAACACTCATAAGTATTTAGGAGAAAAAAAAATGTGGCCGGAGAGTCCAATTTTTACAAGATTGGACCACCCCGTAACAGAATTAAACGGCAAAGTAATGGGCATTGCAGGAGCTGGGAACATAGGATCTCTAGTAGGCAAAATCTCTGAAAAAATGGGAATGAAAATACATGTTTTATCTAGAAGTCAATCTAATGTCCAAATCCACCCAGAATGGCCTAGAATCAACAAGGAAGACTTCTTTTCAAAAAGCGATGTCATAAGCCTGCACTGTCCATTGACTAAAGAAAATGAACACATGATAAACTCTGATACTCTAGAACTAATGAAGCCAACATCATTATTTATTAACACTAGCAGAGGAGGTCTAGTAAATGAAAACGATCTCGCTAACGCTCTAAGAGCCGGCAAAATTGCCGGCGCAGCACTCGACGTCCTTTCTTCAGAGCCTCCGGAAATTGATCACCCCTTAATGAGTGATACTATCCCAAATCTACTCATTACTCCTCACATCGCCTGGATATCACTAGAGGCCAGAATGCGCCTCCTTGAAGGCGTGATCAGTAATATCAAATCATTCATTTCAGGCAATCCTTCAAATAGAGTCGCTTAGAATCATTCATGAATCTTTACCCAATTAAGATTCAATTCTTTCTGAGTTACGCC
>JASLJT010000371.1:0-3577 GCA_030747955.1 Verrucomicrobiales bacterium
TACCCTATATTCGAAGGATTTCCTGCGCTCAAAGAAAGGCAAGAAGATCACTACTATCAAATTAGAGGAAAGTTACTCTATCAGCCTTCTGGCCCAAAAGGACCCAGCGCAATACTAAGTGCATCGCACTCATACGATTCACCTCAGTATCAGGACGCGGACGGCCCTTCGGCCGGTGTAAAATGGAGTGATCGTGTGTGGGGACTCCAGACCCTTCCAGTATTTGTTCCGGCACTGTCCACCGAAGTGTCACAATTGAATCTTTCTGTAACAACTCCCATTAGTGATTATTGGAGCATTGAAAGTCTCACTGGTATCGTTAGAACAATCACTGATACTCCTTCCGTAAACTTTGCAACGCAGGGAGAAATCAAAGAAACTGATGCGTCTCAAGAATTTAAAGCCCATTACGAGAATGAATCAATGAAAGCAGATTTAGGTTTTTATTTTTTAGATGGAGACATAGATGAATCACTTAATCAGAACCTCCCCTTTAACGATTTTGAAAATAAGACATTTAATGACAGCTCATTTAGAAATCTTGCTTTTTATGGAGAAACCAGTTTTCAAATCCTTCCAAGATTGTCTCTTTTTGGAGGGTTACGCTACGATCATGAGGAATTAGAGTTCTCAAATACATTCAAAGAGGTCAATGAACAGGGATTATTAAACAGTAAAAAAGTATCAGCCTCATCCTCAGATGACGCAATTTTACCAAAAGTAGGTATTGCTTATGAATTAGATGCGAATAACACCCTCGGGCTCAAGGCCCAGAAATCTTATCGTCCGGGATCCATTGCATATGATCGATTTAATGATCTGAAATATGAATACGAATCTGAGACGGCTTGGAATTATGAGCTGTCTTTAAATGGATTCACTAAAAATAAAAAAATAAAATATTCTGCAAACCTATTTTATCTCGATTGGCAGGATCAACAGGTCAGTATCGCTCAAATCCCTGGTGACATCAGCACGGCTCTAATTACCAATGCAGAAAAATCTCAGATATATGGCGGAGAATTAGAGATCCAAGCTGCTCCAACTAAAAGACTCTCTTTGTTCGCTTCTCTGGGTGTAGCGGTTACTGAATTTGAGGACTTTCAATTCACGCAGTTCCGTTCAATTTTAGACTTTTCTGGAGAAAAGTTTCCCCATTCACCAGATTACACAGCAGCTATCGGAATAGATTATCAATTCGATAATGGTTTCTTCTTTGGCGCTGACATGAAATATACGAGCTCTGCAATATCACGTTCAGTTTTTGAAGGACTCGTAAAGGATGAACTCCCAGGGTATACTGTAGCAAATTTACGTGCAGGATATAGAAAAGATAATTGGAGTATCACAGCATTTATCAGTAATGTTACAGACGAGGAATATTTCCTTTATAGATACGATACTCCAAAATTGCAGATAGGAACTTTAGGACTCGAAAGGTTCTGCGGATTGAGAGCCTCTTATAGGTTCTAGTTTATTTAAATACATAATTAGACAATCTCTTAGCCATTCATAATCCAAGAATTCTTGGAAAACTGAATCCTCAGAAAGTCTCAGCGAAGTAATAATACTGACCCGATCACTCTTTAGTGACACGGAAAAAACCTTTTCTCCTAAGTGCTGAAAATTGGCGATTGATAATGCTACCATTTCCATCGATTCCAGATTCTATAGTTTCCCAATGATGCAAATCACTGGATGATTGAATTATATAGGCACTTCCAACCTTAGTTGGAAAACTTAAATTAAATTGATCAATGACTCCGGAAGGTAACAATTTGGCACTGACATCAATTCCAAATGGATGATGATGGTCTTCGTGTGCATGTGTATGAAGAGAAACCCCATTAAGAGTAAGGTGAGAAGGTGAAATAGATTTTAGATTCCCTGGTATTGCAGAGAATCCAAATTTAACCGAACCGCCAACAGGGATTGACTGATTCCATCCAGCGTGGCGCACTGTGTAGTGATTACCCTCACGTTCAATTAATTCCGCATTCCAAAAAGATGAGATTTCCTGTTCAATTTCAAACTCCAGCTCCCAAGAATTAATCGGATGATCTCCGAGATTTGTAATTTCAGCCTCACCGGTAAATCCAGAATTCCAGTCATTTTGTATCAAGAAATCAACTTCAGCCCTAATGTCCTTATCGCCTGGTACGTCTATATCACCGATACCATTACCAGGATTGCCAATGCCTTTACCATCACCAAAATCAATGTCACTTGCGGAAAAAAAAGCTTCCCCGGCAGGATCAATTCTCTGCCAGATAACATAGAGGATATGTTTTCCAATGCGAGGCGGAAAATCAACCGTAAATCGATAGTAATGCCCATCACGAACTACACGATCAGTACCTGAAAGAGGTTCAAGATCGCCCCATTTCAAAGTCTGGTCAGGCGTCCAGTCCTCCCTAGTGATAAAGGCTAAAAAATAACTCGGATCGTGTGGAGTCCAAGCATCAAATATTACAGGGTAAGGACCCGGATTAACTGAAGTCGCTGGCCAATCATCTCGAACAAGATCCAGGCCTGAATATTTCTGACGACCAGCTCCGGCAAGTTGATTGTCTGGAATAATGCTACGATAAGGTTCAATGCTATCCGGATCGTATCCCGGGACAAGTTGGCTGACTTCATGCCAGTCATAAAATGCCTGCGTTCCGGCAGTTTCAATAGCAGCTAACGATACCGCATTTTTTGGAGACTCCGGGTTTTCCTGAAAGATACGATAAGAACGACTGACCGGATCACCCACTGATCCATGACTAAATACATTTGTTATAAGAAATGTATATATTGGAAAATAAAAAATGAATGAATGCCTCATTCATTGACCTTAGCACTTCTTAGCAAACAAGAATGGAAATTAATAAACTTTAATAACAATACCATCCACATCACTCACTCACTATAACTTTAATTAATTCGGCGTCCCCTTGATTTATTTTTAATTTAAAATGGAACTTGCCTTGATCATTTTTAATTAAATCCCCTTCCTCCCATTCTCTATCCTTTTTATTCATATGTTGGATAGATTTTATTTCATCAGCAAACTTTAAAATAACTTCATGATTAGAACCAATGTCACGATTTCCTAATACAATAAACTGTTCGCCTTTAGACCCCTCAAATATTCCCATAACAATATTATTTCCCTCAGGTCTTACCCAATAATCATCTGGGGCCTTTACTGTACTTGTTGGCAAAGGGTCCGTATGATAAACAGCCAATGATCTAGCATGAGTTAAACTCGAGCTGAATGACGCAATGGTATTATTTATACCTGATACCTCTTTCCCTATATCTGATAATGGGGGCGGCTCAGTTTCAACAACTTTATGAATATCAAACATGGTCCACCCTACCCACCACTTGAATGCCTTGATCCCATAAGCAAGGCTCATTGAGACAGTTTGCCTCATCTTAATAACATTATCTCCATGAACGTGAACGAACCTGAAAACAGGTATACCACCTGCTGCGATAGACATGCGCCTATAATATTCAAGAAAATGAAAGTGCAGATGGGCCTGTCTCTGCCAATGATAATCGTAATATTCAAGCATTCTCGGAC
>JASLJT010000372.1:0-9367 GCA_030747955.1 Verrucomicrobiales bacterium
TCAAGATTATGACAAAACAATGCAGGAAAATTTAATTGTTTCATTAAAGGATAGACAAACTGGTAAAAAGTATCTGATAAAATTACAACTTGAAACTTTTCTCTGAGCCAGGATAAAAATTCTTCAGCTCCTTCCAAAGGCAACATTTTAGAAATCACTTCACTAATATCTTGCAAGGTCAGTCCATTCTGATCGCATACGTCCAATCGCATACGCATAAGTTCAGAATAATCAGGTATGTCTCTAGTCGTGGCTCTCAACTCCTTAATTCCTGTCTTATCAGCAACTCCAATCCATATTTCTGGAACAAGAACTCCTTCAAGATCTAAACATGCTATTTTGCTCATTGACTAATTTAATTAAAAACATCAAGAAACCACAGAGTAAAAGGCAATGCGAATTATAATTGATTGTTATATAATCTTCGCTTTATAGTTAATTCACTAATCTGCCATGTGCTAAATATGCACAGAGGCAGCACCCAATGGACGAGCCCATTTTTATTTTCCAATCGATAGCAATCGTATTTTGCCTAAGCCAGTCGGCAATGTTTTCTGGTTTAAATCTTGCCTTCTTTTCAATAGGAAGATTACGACTTGAAACTGAAGTGGAAAATGGAAATAAGGCTGCGGCCAGAATCCTTGCTCTGCGCAAAGATGCAAACTTTCTTCTTTCTACAATCCTTTGGGGAAATGTTGGAGCGAACGTTATTCTGGCAATGTTGATGGATTCAGTCATTCCTGGAAGTGGTTTTTATGCTTTTGTGATATCAACTGTTGGTATCACTTTCCTTGGCGAAATTCTTCCCCAGGCTTACTTCTCACGCAATGCTATCAGGATAGGATCCAAGCTAGCACCAGTTATTCGCTTCTATCAGTGCATCCTCTTCCCAGTTGCAAAACCAAGCGCTCTCATTCTTGATGGATGGGTCGGAGCAGAAGGGGTCAATTTCATGAGGGAAAAAGACATTGAGGTGATCCTTCAAAAACACATCAGAGAGCAAGATTCAGAAATAGGTGAAACAGAGGGACGGGGAGCATTAAACTTTCTCGATCTTGATGATCGGCTTATTTCCAAAGAAGGAATGAGTATTGATTCAGGAACAATACACTCTTTCGCCTCTAATATGGACCTTCCTGAAATTCCAAAAGCAGGCACTACCGAAGGTAACGAATTTATAGATACACTTCGTAAAAGTGATAAGAGCCGTGCGATTATCACAGACGAGGAAGGAGAACCAAGAGTCATACTAAAGACTTCAGATTATCTCTTTAAGATTGTATCTAGTGACGAAAATCCTGACATTTACGATTATTGTCATCGCCCAATAGTAGTAAAAGATCCCAGTGCAACGCTGGACACAGTTCTTGGAGAGTTTGTTGTCGAAGCAGATGACAGAGAAGATGACATTATCGACAGGGATGTAATCATCTACTGGAACGGTAGCGATAAACGAATTATCACAGGAGCCGACATTCTTGGGAGACTCCTTAAGGGCATAGCTAAGAGAGAAAAAGAGCAAGCTTAGTTAGAATAATAGCAACGGCTAACAATCAGGTTTTTAGGTCTAACTTATTATTTCTTTAACCACGTTAGCTTTTTCTACTCCTGTGAGCCGAGCATCAAGGCCCTGATATTGAACGGTGAACCGGCTATGATTGATCCCGAGCAAATGAAGCATCGTCGCATGCAAATCACGAATGTGGACAACATCATCCACCGAATTATATCCAAGCTCATCTGTTGCTCCATGGGACATACCTCCTCGGACACCTCCCCCAGCCATCCACATTGAAAATCCTTTCATGTGGTGATCGCGACCCGCTCCCCCCTTCCCCTGAAACATGGGAGTCCTACCAAACTCTCCTCCCCAAATCACTAGAGTATCCTTTAACATTCCCCTTTGCTTAAGATCTGTTAACAGTGCCCACGTAGGCTTATCAGTTAACCCGCAACATATCTTCATATAATTTTCTAGACCCCCATGATGATCCCATCCCCGATGATATAAGTGAATGAATCGACTGCCTCGTTCAGCTAACCTTCTAGCCAAAAGACAATTAGTTGCATAAGAACCATCTCCAGGTTTTGCCCCATACATATCTATTATATGTTTTGGCTCATTGGAAAAATCCATAAGTTCGGGAATAGAAGTTTGCATTCGGAATGCCATTTCGTAAGCCGACACCCTAGTATTAATATCATCACTTTTAATAGATTCGTTTCTAATCTGATCCAATCCCTTCACAGCCTCGACGACACGTCTCTGATTTTCTCTAGAAACTTGTTTAGGGTTTCTGAGGTAATTAACAGGATCCCCAGCAGAATTAAATTCAACTCCCTGATACCGTCCGGGAAGAAAACCTGACGACCATTGACGAGAAGCAATCGGTTGAGGATTGCGACCACCAACGCTTGATAGTACGACAAAACCAGGCAATTCATCAGTTTCGCTGCCGAGACCATAATTTATCCATGACCCCATGGAGGGGCGACCTGAAATTGCAGTTCCCGTATTCATGAATGTATGAGCAGGATCGTGATTAATCTGCTCAGTTAGCATGGACCGGAGAATGCATATATCATCAGCCATCTTTGCAGTCCAAGGCAAGAAATCACTGATGAGCTGTCCACTCTGTCCGTGTTTCTTAAACTTTGTCATGTGCCCCTGCACTTTGAGCTGTTGACCCTGCAACTGAGCAATGGGTTGACCCTTGGTAAAGGACTCAGGCATTGGCTTACCATGCAGCTCATCAAGCTTTGGCTTGTAATCAAAAGTTTCAAGATGTGAAGGCCCTCCAGCCATACAAAGAAAAATAACCCTTTTGGCCCTTACAGGAAGATCTGGAAGGTTTGGAACTCCTGCGTCCTTACATGAAGCATCCCGAGCTAACATGCCATTTAGAGCCACTGAACCAATGCCCAGACCGGAGCCGCCAAGGAAGCTTCGTCGATTCAACTCATTAATAAAATTTTCCTGTGTCTTAAGCATTAATTCCTAGTATTAAACTCACTACAATTAAAGATGGCTCTCGAAACTGCTGTCCATCCATGCATTTCAGCATCTTCTTTTCCTTGGTTCTCCTTCATCACATTCTTAAAAAGATTAATGAGGAGATCCTTCTCTTGCGGTGAAGGTGCCCTAGAAAGGGCCATTCGAAAAGCATCTACGATTCTATCTTCTTCATTATCATGATTTGTTTTCAATAGATTCTTAGCAAATGATTCCGCTGCTTCATAGAAACTTGGATCATTTAATAAAACCATTGCAGCAACAGGTGTATTAGATCTTGATCTCTTGGCAACGCACTCCTCCCTACTTGGCGCGTCCATTGCTTTAAGCAAAGGGTGTAAGAATTGCCTCTGCCAATGCATATAAACTGATCTCTTATACCGACGAAAATCTTGGTGCTGAACATATTCCCTTTTAGGAAAATTTAAATGCTTATAATATCCCTTTGGTTGATAAGGTTTAATGCTACTTCCACCATAATCATTTACTAACAGACCACCCACAACGAGAACATTGTCTCGAATCATTTCCGCAGGCAATCTATGCCTTGACTGTCTAGCAAAAAATTTATTAAGGGGATCTCTCACCTTAATTTCATTTGAAACTTTCGAACTTAACTTGTATGCGCGACTCGTTACAATCAACTTAACCATCTTTTTCACATCCCAGCCATTTTCGTAAAAGTAAACAGATAAGTTATCGAGAAGATTCGGCAGGACCGGCGGCGACCCCTGACCCCCAAAGTCATCCAAACTTGAAGAAACGCCCTCACCAAAAAACAAATACCAAAGCCTGTTTACAAATACTCTAGCAGTTAATCCTCCAATACCATTCTTGGAATCTGTGAGCCAATTTGCAAGATCCAAGCGAGTTGCCCTACGATCTCCGGTATCAAGTTTGCCCAAAAATCCTGGAATTGCAGGCTGTACAATTTCTCCACTTTCATCTAGCCAGTTACCTCGAGGAAGGATCCTAGTAACTCGAGGATCAATGCTTTGAGTGATCATCGTGAGAACGGATCGGCTCTTTATTCTTTTGATTAAGTCTTCAGTTTTTTTTGTCTTCGGAACCTTAGTTTCTAATTTTTCTATATGCTCTCGATCCTTGCGACTGAGTACTGCAATTTCAGGCGGCCGTTTAGTTGGCAATGAATTGGATCCAACCGCAAAATGCTTTGACTCATCCACATCCGCAAAAAATGCAGACATCCCATAGAAATCACGAGCTGTATAGGGGTCATATTTATGATCATGACATTGAGCACAGCCCAATGTTGCTCCCATCCACACGCCCGACAAATTACGTATTCGGTCAGCTGCATATATGGCTAAGTATTCGCGTTCCTGAACACCTCCCTCGTGGGATGTTTGTAAAAGTCTATTATACCCAGTCGCTATTCTTTGATCTATAGTAGGGCCATTTAATAAATCTCCAGCCAACTGTTCCCGAGTAAATTGATCAAAAGGTAAGTTTTGATTAAATGAATCCAAAACATAATCCCTATAAGGGGTAATATTATGATCCTGATCACCATGGTAACCAACAGTATCTGCGAATCGAACTAAATCGAGCCAATAACTAGCCATTCTTTCTCCAAAAGATGCGGAGGAAAGAAATTCATCAACTATTGATTCATATACTAAATTTGCATCCTTAGCGTTCTTGAACCGCTCAACAGTTGCAATACTTGGAGGGAGTCCCAACAAATCAAAAGAAAGCCTTCTTATTAACGTCACACCATCAGCGTCTTGGGCTGGTTTTATTCTTTCCCTTGCCCAACGATCCAATAAAAAAGAATCAATCCAGTTTTGAGCCCACCCCTCAGGAGCACTCTCAGGAACTTTTGTTTTAATAGGAGAAATGTAAGCCCAGGGCTGCACATACTTCGCACCAGAACGAACCCACTTAGTTAAAATTTCGATTTCATCTGGAGTCAGAGCCTTGCCGCTCTTTATAGTAGGCATCACTTCTTCGGGATCCTTTGAAGTAATCCTTGCAATGAGTTCACTTTGAGATGCATTCGAAATTGCAACTACCTCCCTTGATCCCTCTTCAGTATCTAGACGCAACTTTGCTTTTCTATGGGCCTTATCAGGACCATGACACACATAACAATTCTGAGAAAGTATTGGCCTGACATCACGATTGAAATCAATCTCTTCAGCCATCACATACAATAACTGAAATGAGAATGGGATTATTAGGATAAATCTCTTCATGAATCTACTAAAGCATGAAATTATATAGACTATATGAATCCCCAATGTTTTCATATTCACATCAATACTAACAGCTGATTTCAAAAATCCAAAATATTGTTACAGAGTTTGAAAGAAAGAAGCTATGAAGTGAACTAATAAATTCATATATCTGATACATAAACTTAATAGAATGATTCGTTTAATAATAATAATAACACTTCTCTTCTTGCAGAAAGGGACAGCCTCTGACCGTCCCAACCTTTTATTAATGATAAGTGACGACCAATCCTTTCCTCATGCATCCGCTTATGGATCCAAAATGGTTTCCACACCAAACTTTGACAAGATTGCGAATCAAGGCGTTCTCTTCACAAATGCTTTTTGTGCAGCTCCCGGGTGCAGCCCGTCCCGCGCAGCTTTTCTCACAGGCCGAAACATATGGCAAATTGAGCATGCCGGGACACACGCCTCTTCTTTCCATAAAAAATATCTGACTTTTATGGACTTACTCAAAGAATCTGGATATCACACTGGACACACGGGCAAAGGGTGGGGACCCGGAAATTATGCTGATGGAGGTCGTGAAAATAATCCGGCAGGACCCGTCTATGCTAGCAAAAATAAAAACTATGCTGAAGGATTCTCAAAATTCATAAAATCAAAACCCAAAGGATCTCCTTTTGCATTCTGGTTCGGTTCAAAAGATCCTCACAGAAGTTTCGAAAAAGGAAGCGGCCAAAAGGCTGGTAAAACTTTAGATCAAGCAGAAGTGCCCACTTTTTTACCCGACACATCTGTTATCCGCGATGACCTTCTTGACTATGCACTCGAAATTGAACGTTTCGATAAGGACTGTGGAAAAATGTTAAAAATTCTAGAAAAGAACAATTTAAATAATGACACCATAATTATCATTACGAGTGATAACGGAATGGCATTTCCATACGCCAAAGCCAACTGCACTGAATATGGAATTCACATGCCTCTTGCCATTTCTTGGAAATCAAAGATACCAACAAATCAAACATATGAAAAATTAGTCAGCTTTATAGACATTACTGCGACGATCCATGAAGCAATGTCTATCAAAGCCCCAAAAAAGTTTCCCCTTATGGGTAAAAGCTTTCTTAATGTCATCAGTGAAGGAGGGATCCCAACCACAAATAATAATTCTCAGATTTTTGCAGGAAGAGAAAGGCACTCTTCATCGCGTTATAATTCTCTAGGTTATCCACAGCGTTGCATAAGGACTGATAATTTTTTATTCATAAAAAACTTCAGACCAGAAAGGTGGCCAGCAGGGCCAGGTCAAAAATTTTCTGGAAAGCCAGGGTCCCGATTAGGACCTGAACATGGAGGATATCATGACATTGATGCATGTCCCTCTCTGGATTTTATGATCGCTCAACAAAAAGATCCTAAAATTGCTAAGTATTTTCACTTAGCTGTTAACAAGCGCCCCAAAGAACAACTCTTTAATATTCAAAAAGATCCAGGCTGCCTTAAAGATCTAGCAAATGACCCTGATCATCTCATGATCCGCAATAAACTATCTCAACAACTAACCGATTATTTAAATAAGACTAATGACCCTCGCGCGCTGAACGGTGGGAATATCTTTGAAACATATAAGAGATATTCATCAATTAGATGGTTCCCAGAGCCTGAATGGGCGAAAAAAAATCCAAAATCAGTACCTGAAACCCCTTGGCTTAAAGGGAAAAAATAAAAGCATTTTAGGTTTTGGATATAGATGCTCGAATCAACAAAGATTCTGAGTATCTTATGACAATCACTTCAATATGGATAAGACCCCAATCCTTTGCTTCTTTATTTTACTTTTTCTTTGCCCTGCTAAGACTTTCTCTCAGCTGAAAATCACAGAATTTTCAGCTAACTATGAGGGGACCTATCTCGACGAAGATGGGGACGCTTCCGACTGGATTGAGATCCAAAACTCAGGATCCAAAACTCTATCAACAAAAGGTTACTACCTCACTGACAATTCAAATAATCTTAATAAGTGGAGCTTCCCAGACCAAACGATCCCATCAAATGGGATCATAATAGTCTTTGCCTCAGGCAAAGATCGGAGCATAAAAGGGAGAGAACTTCATACCAATTTCTCTCTATCTTCAGATGGAGAATTTCTTGCTCTAGTAGGTCCAGAGAATGTCGGCATTGCAACGGAATTTTCTCCTGCTTACCCAAAGCAATTTAGTAATTACTCATATGGATTTGGTTCTCACGACATACCTTCCGAGAAAACTTTAATCCCATGGCCTTCAACAGCAAAATGGATCATACCTGACAATAGTACAGCGGACTCATGGAACCTACCAGAATTTGATGATTCTGATTGGTTCGAAGGCAAGACAGGAATAGGGTTCGGATATAATTTCCCAAACTTTATAGGACCAGGCGGTAATACGAGTCAGAAAATGCGCGGCATCTCTCCTAGCGCTTATATCAGAATTGCTTTCACTCTAGACGATCCTCAAGCTGTTAAATCAATGGACTTATCCATGCACTTCGAAGATGCAGTGATCATATATCTTAACGGACATGAACTAATCAGTGAAAGTGCCCCTGAATCACCAGGACCAAATTCAACTGCATTAAATAATTTAAATAGTGAAGTTTTCTCTGGAGATCCAATGAAAATCTTCAGCTTAGATTTTGCGGGAAAATTATTAACTGGTAAAAATATTCTCTCATTTCACTTAATGAATAATTCCGTTACCAGTTCAGATGTTCTATTAATTCCTAAACTAATTGCTCAATTAAGTTCATCTCAAGAAGATACCAAAAAAGGTTATTTCGAATCACCAACCCCAGGAAAACCAAACTCAACTATAGCTTACACAGGGCTAGTTAAAGATACTACATTTAGTGTTGATCGCGGTTTCTTCGCAGACCCATTTGACGTTACCGTTTCATGCAAAACAACTGGATCAACAATAATTTATACAACGGATGGTAGTGAACCTGGACTGGAAAATGGCATAAAAATTGTGTCAGACAATGAAGAAACGCAACCCACTGCTCATGTCAGAATTACCAAGACCACGCCATTAAGAGCAATTGGTATCAAAACCGGTCTCATGCCATCCAACACAGACACACAGACTTATATATTTCTGGATGATGTACTGGATCAAGATGGAAACCCACAAGGTTACCCATTTCCCTGGAGAAATAGATCCGGACAAATCATCGGAGGTGATTATGGAATGGATCCCAATGTCGTTGGATCCCTATACACAAGAGAAGAAATTAAAGAAGGTCTATTAGATATTCCAACTGTCTCCATTGTAACTGATAAAACCAATCTCTTTGATCAGAAAACCGGAATACAGATGAATTCACAGGATTCAGGAGATAGTTCCGAACGTCTGGTCTCCGTTGAACTGATTAATTTCCCGGAAAGTCCCAATGAACAACGAAATGCTGGAATGCGTATGAATGGAAATGCGTCCAGATCACCGACAAGACCAAAACATAATTTCCGACTCATATTTAGGGATGAATATGGATCTAATATTCTTAAATACCCACTGTTCGGATCAGAAGCTGCCACGGACCAATTTAATTCCATCATATTGCGAGGTGGAAATGGCAATTCATGGATCCACCCTCATGCAAATGTATACAATAATGCAATGTATATCAGAGATCAGTGGTTCCGAGATGCCCATTCACTAATGGGATATCCAGAAACACTACAAAGAGAGGTTCATGTATATTTTAATGGCCTTTACTGGGGAATGCACCACCTCTTTGAAAGAATTGAGGAGGAATGGACAGCAGAAAGATTCGGTGGAAATAAAGACGATTGGGAAGGTTTTCGGATCGTAGCTGGAAGCAGAATAGAAATTATTCACGGCACCGAAAAAGAAGTTGGCCAAGGAATACTCGATAGTTGGGATTCCATAATTAAATTTGCGAAAGCAGGAGATTTAGAAGCTGTGAGTGAGTATCTGGATTTAGATTCTTTTATTGACTATCTTCTACTCAATTTTCATGCAGGAAATAGTGACTGGGATCAAAATAATGTACGAGCAATGAGACGGGTATCTCCCCCTGGAAAATATATGTTCTTCTGCCACGATGCTGAGAGAGCTGGTTTTAATGCAGGGGCATCCTCAACAGT